>JBLHMH010000178.1:0-7158 GCA_047621785.1 Polaribacter sp.
CCAACAGCTTAGACGCTGACAATGTACGCAATGCCTATAAATGGGCCATGCTGCATTACGCACTCACGCCCTGGGCATGTTATGGAATAGTCGGTCTTTCACTCGGCTATCTCGCGTATAACCGTGGTCAACCGCTTACTATACGCACCGCTTTACAGCCATTGTTTGGGCGTGTTATGTCAGGGCCTGCTGGGCATATTGTCGATATCGTTGCGATTCTTGCCACCATCATTGGCATGGGCGTGTCTATTGGTTACGGCGTCTCCCAGTTTGCATCTGGTGCGTTTAATATTAGCGGCGCGGCCTGGATCGTTAATAGCGATGGCAGCCCCAGCCTAATGGCGCAATTAATTGCCCTAGTGGTGATCATGGTAGCGTCTTGTTTATCTGCCATGTCTGGCCTCAAGCGCGGCATCAAATGGCTGTCGAATATAAATATGGGCTTGTCGGCATTCTTAGTTTTATTTTTTGTTATATTCGGCGCAACATTCTTCGCCTTACAGTCATTCTTTTATGCAATTTGGGATTACATTATTGCCTTGCCATCAATGTCATCGACAGTTTGGCAAGGCCAAGGTACCGAGGTTTCTCAGAATTTAGAAAACTGGCAAAGCGACTGGACGATATTTTACTGGGCGTGGTGGATCGCCTTTGCACCGTTTGTAGGGCTGTTCTTAACTCGCGTTTCACGCGGCAGAACCATTCGTGAATACGTTTTTGGAGCAATGATTGTACCGTCTATGATTTGCCTAACCTGGTTCACCTTTGTTGGCGCAACCGCCATTGACCTAGAACTCTCAGGCATAGCGCAAGGCGCTATTGTCAACGCTAACATTTCTGCACAGTTATTTGAAACTATCAATTTAATGTTACCGCCAGAGTTGGCTATTGGGCTCTCTTTGATCATCGTCACCCTGTTAATGACCTTTTTAGTGACATCGGCAGACTCCGCAATTTTAATAATCAATACCTTGGCATCCGGTGGCAATCAAAGCCAAAAGCACGCCAAGCATGTGATTATTTGGGGAGCAATATTCACCGCATTGATCGGAGTACTACTCTCTGCCGGTGGAATGGCAGCTCTGCGCTCAACCATGATTCTGGGAGCGCTGCCATTTTCATTTGTAATGGCGCTGATGGCGATTTCCCTAGTCAAATCGTTGCTTACCGATAAGTAACGCCTGAACTCTAGAGCTGCATATTAGCAAACCCATCACGAACCTCATTTACGAAGAGGTCAGACTGCTCCATTGCAGCAAAGTGACCGCCCTTTTCTGGATAGTTCCAATAGCTTATCTGCTTATAACGCTGTTCCGCCCAACGACGTGATGGTTGTAGAATCTCATCCTTAAAAAGACTGCAAGCAGTCGGGATGGGAACTTCTGGGACCTCGGGATTTGTAAAACTATGCCAATACAATCGCGCAGACGATGCGGCTGTATTGGTCAACCAATACAGTGTTACATTGTCCAGCAAACGGTCACGGTCAAATAAGTTTAATAGATTACTACCACCCGACCATTCGCCGAACTTCTCGACAATCCAAGCGAGCTGGCCCACTGGAGAGTCTGCTAGCCCATACCCGATCGTCTGTGGTCGAGTACTTTGAATAGCAGCATAGCCCTGGCCATTTTTCATGTAGTGAGCAAAGACCTTCATACTGCGTTTCTCTTCTTCGGTTAAGGTCGCAATAATCGATTTATCAGGTGCGCCAACTACCACTAGATTCAAGTGAATGCCGGCGCAATGCCCTTTATTTTGATGACCTATTGCAGATGTCACCATACTGCCCCAATCACCGCCCTGCGCAAAATAGCGATGGTAACCGAGGCGCAGCATAAGTTCATCCCAAGTCTCTGCAATTTTCTCAACACTCCATCCAACGGTATTAGGCTTTTCAGAGAAACCATAACCTGGCAAAGACGGGATCACTAAATGAAATGCATCTTCAGCCCTGCCACCATGTGCAACCGGATTAGTTAACGGGTCGATCACCTCCAAAAACTCAACCACCGAGCCCGGCCAGCCATGAGTCATAATCAGCGGGCGAGCATTTTCTTCTGGTGAGCGAATATGTAAGAAGTGAATATCTAAATCGTTAAGCTTAGTTTTAAACTGTGGGTAACTATTAAGACTATCCTCACAAACTCGCCAATCGTAATCGGTCTGCCAATACTCAGCTAAATCCTTAACTAGTTTCAATGGAATGCCCTGACTCCAATCTTGCACTGTTTCTGACTCAGGAAAACGTGATCGAGATAATCGATCAACCAAATCGTCTAACTGCGGCTGAGGTGTTTGTATCTTGAATTCAAATATTTCGTTTTGCATTTTCTGTCGCACTTCTATCGAACTAATTCTAAATTGAGCCGATCTAACGGCCACCTAGCAGCCCCCCCGACTAGGACACCCACAACTAGGCCTTGAAAAACCAAGCCTAACATGCGAACCTATATTCACTAAATGAAACTTAATAGAGGCAAGGATGACTCTTCCCAGAAAATTACTGGTATCACTAAACGACACCCCCTTTTATCACTGCGTTTCGCGTTGTGTTCGACGCGCCTACTTGTGTGGTCTTGATGACTACTCAGGTAAGGACTATGAGCACCGTCGCGACTGGCTTGAGGATAAGCTATTAAAAACTGCAGGGGTCTTTGCAATCAGACTCTGTGCCTACGCCGTAATGAGCAATCACTATCATGTGGTGCTGCATATTCGGCCTGATATCGCGAACGATTGGAGTGATCGAGATGTTGTGCAGCGTTGGCACCAACTCTTCGATGGCACGCTCTTCTCACAGCGCTTTGCAGTAGGCGATTCACTCAGCAAAGCAGAGCGATGCGTACTTAAATCCGACATTCAAAAATGGCGTGCTCGACTAAACGATATCTCTTGGTTTATGCGTATCGTGAATGAGTCAATTGCCCGTAAGGCCAATGCAGAGGATCAATGCACCGGTCGTTTCTGGGAAGGTCGATTCAAGAGCCAGGCGTTATTAGACGAGCGAGCGCTGCTGTCTTGCATGGTCTATGTTGATCTAAATCCGATACGCGCGAAAATGGCGCACACGCCTGAGTTGTCAGATCATACGTCGGTTAAAAAACGAATTGAGTTACTCGCCAAAGGTGTACCTACACCCAGCTGCATTGAATCCCTGGTCGGCATCCAAGAACAGACGGTTGGTATTCCGTTTAGGCTAAACGACTATCTTGAATTAGTCGACTGGACTGGGCGCATTATTCGAGACGATAAACGCGGCGCAATGAAATGTGACCTGCCGCCTATTTTGCAGCGACTTAGTTTAGACGGGCAAGCCTGGAAAATACTCACCACTGAGTTTGAGCTTCAGTTTAAGCAGTGGGTTGGCTCTGAACATATTGTTAGGCAAGTGTGCTCTGACAAACACTATCAACGCATACCTGCTGCCCAGAACATTCGACGATTGTTTCGCTGAGCCCTCAAACAGTCATGCCGCTATCGCTTTGCGGGATGCACAGTCTCGTCTAAAAATCAGGAAAACTCGAATCACGACCACTACTCTTAGAATACGCTGCATGGCAAGTTAACTTTTCGCCAGACCCGCGAATGAATTCAGCTGCAATATGACTTTATGACGAAATTTTTCTTTCTTTTAGGCTGGGTGTCCATTTAATTCCGCTGCATGGCAAGTTAACTTTTCGCCAGACCCGCGAATGAATTCAGCTGCAATATGACTTTATGACTAAATTTTTCTTTCTTTTAGGCTGGGTGTCCATTTAATTTTACATTAGGCTGGGTGTCCATTTAATTTTCATACATTTAATTTTCATAGGCAAATTACAGTTGGTTAAAATAAGCTACGCAGGAGCAAAACCAACCGTTATTTGTCCTGATTTATTTGCTTGTTAGATTACCTGCCACCTAATACAGCTGAGGCTACGACGGGGAAAAACTTCTTGAAATACCTCGCCAAATATATGCAGACAAATAATGTTACTAAAGGGGACATAACCCAATATACATAATATGGAATGGCTTCAGATACTGTTGTATACAAAAACCACATAATCAATATTATCGGGCCATGAGCGAGAAAAGTAAAAAAACTGCTTTTGCTGTTTTTATACAAAAAATTATATATCTTTGTATTTTCCATTATTGACATTGCGGGCCAAACCATAAATGGCGCCAATAACCTCAACACTTCTTTGTTTTCTATGCCAAACAGTACTATTGAAATACATAGCAAGATGAATACTAGTAACAGCCAATTTGCATATTTATCTAACGCAGTTAAGTCCCAATTTTGAGTGGCCGCCAATCCGCCAAGATAAAAGCTCACCAACATACTATTTCTGAGGACAAACACTCCATCTAAATTGAAATAATAAATTACTAAGACAATTGCCATACCTAGATATGGTGAACTTTTTAGCAACAGCCACATTATTGGCGCCAATAATGAAACAGCAAATAGATCACGAAGAAAATTTAGAGGGTAATTGGCCGGTGTGCCAAATAAACCTGTTAGTGCATTAACCCAATTTTTGATTTCAATTGGATAAAGCTCTGCTGAAAAATTATGTGAGAGCAAGTTGTATTTTTGTGAAAGATATATAGCTATCGCAAAGGGAATATTCCAGATTATAAGTGGTATAAATATTGATTTGGCTTTCTTAACAAACAGCTTTAATGGCTGCGACTGAAGATTACAGCGAAACACCAAATAACCAGAAATTACAGTTAAAACTGGAACTGTGGCTCTAAAAATCCCATGCGAAAAAAATGCTTTTATATGTTCAAATAAAGATTCAACTTCACTTAATGGCTGATATTGTGGCAAGTGAAGAACAATAATACCAATAACCATAAAGTATCTTGTAACCCATAGGCGTTTACTTATTTCTTTATTCAACAATATCTCCATCTCCAAAGAGGTGATCTAACGAGACTGTAGAAAAAGGTGTTTCCAAAACACCAATTTCTCATTCCCTGTTTTTTGTTTTTCCATACGACCAATTTGCCACAACTGGAGTTGCTTTTGCAAGGCTTGCCATCACTCTAACTCGCCCTATGTCCGTAATTCGCGATCTTGCCAATGCTATGTACGATGCAGTACAACTTCCATTGCCCATCGACCTTCTTTTTGCTTCGTAAACTAAAGCGATTAAGCCCCCTCTGCGTCCCTATATTGGCAAACACGGATTCCACCACCGACATACGGTGGCTATAGATAAGCTTACCTTTGTCACTATCCACGCGACGCTTCATCCAATCCGTATACGTAGGCTTCTTGTTACCCAGCACAAATGACACTTGCCGACCTTGCCCTTTTGGTGGTCGGCCGAGCTTGGATTTTTCATGCACTTGATCTTTAACTCACACGTTCTGCATTGACTTAAACGACCTTCGAATGTCGCTCGTCGATTACCTGCTTTATCTTCGCGTACGCCTCTAAAACTTATCTCATTTCCCGCAGGACAAACACAAGCCAACGCCGTTGGGTCAAACTCAAAAACACTGCCCGCAATCACCTTGACCACTGCCAAACGCTTGCGCATCCACGATCACTTGATGTTTCTTATCCACCGTCGCGACCCCGTTATAACCCTGAATCGTCCCTTTACTGGTCGTCATCTTGGCGCTTTCGTTGTCGGTGATCTTGCTCTTAACTTCCTTTTTTATCTTGCCTTGCCCGATCCGTGGGCCGTTTGTCCTTAGGAACTTATCAATCTTCGCGTGGCCCTTATTGAGTATCTCTATCGCCTGCTCAGATCGCTTTCGCCGGGCCTCGTCATGCGTATCATTGCCATCAACTCGTTGATGCTCCTTCTCGTGATATTGGACTTGTCGGTAAATCTTATTCGCTTTGTGCTCAAGCTCGTTGATAGTACCTGACCAATCCTTCGCTGCATTCGATGACATCTTGCAACCGTCGATCGCCAATAATTCATGCCCAAGAAAACCTTGATCATCGTAGATCAATAAAATCTGCGTGAACAGTTGTTCAACCTCATCAACATAACCGCTGACAAACCCAGCAATCGTCGTAAAGTGGGGAACACTGTCGCACGACAGTGCCTTGAAAATAATATTTTTATCACAGCACACTGAATCTCACGACTACTGGTGATGCCCTTAGAGTACGCAAACAAGATGATCTTCAATAAGATGGCAGGATCGTAGGCTGGCCGACCTGTGTCATCGTTTTTATAGCGTGGCTAAAAAATACTCAGATCCAATTGAGTATCGATCAGGTGGTGCAGTGAATATTCAAACGTCCCAGGCTGTAATTGTTCTAGATAGTTAATCACTGTAAGCGATCAAGTAACCACACCTCCACATTTTGTTAAAATCACCCAGCTAGGTGAGGCGGTTTGAGTTTTGGTTCGCTACACTGCCCCCCATCAAAGCAGCACTAGGACGGTGAGCGTGACAGGAGTTACGATGTTTTGTGTCTAAGCCGCTCCATTGGAGTGGCTTTTTACTGGGCACTGAGTTCGAGGGGGTTCCACGGTAGTAATTTCTCAACATCTTCTACCGTTTCACAGCTGGGTAATTTGGTGAAGAGTAACTTTAAATACGCATAAGGTTCCAGCCCATTCGCTTTAGCTGTCTCTATGATGCAGATAGCCCAATACAACTCCCGTTTTACTCTTAGGCAGGGTATGGATAAGTGATTTATCCAGCCACTTCCTTAGCTTGGCTAATTGCGGGACGCTTTTCTCTTGTCGAACCAACATTCGCTGTTCGGGGCTTTGGTCTTTCATCATCGATTCGATTTGATACAGGCCTTTAATCAACGAAACCCCCATATCCGCTTTACTGACCTTGCCCTTCGCGCTCGGCGCTACTTTCTGTGCCTCAATGAACTTACGACGCGCGTGCGCCATACACCCAAGATGGCTTATGCCCTCACGCAACCCCGTTTTGTGATAGCCCACATAATCATCGGTTTGCAGACAACCCTGATAGTCACCCAATAACTCATCCACTACGCTGGCCGAACGGCTCGAGCGATAATCGAATAACACGACGGTTAGATTTGGCTCGCCCAGATTCGGGTCACCGGTACGCCGGACCCACATATAGCTTAGGCTTTGCGCTCGTTTATCCGGTTCTTTTAGAACTTGCACCCGCGTTTCGTCCATGTGCACATAACCACTGTCAAGCAAG
>JBLHMH010000179.1:0-7077 GCA_047621785.1 Polaribacter sp.
TAATTATGAAAATTGAACCATTTGGCGTTGAACTCTGGATGAATGAGTTTGAGAATGTGTGTGAGCTTAATCTTGCTGAAACCTGTGTCGAAAGTATAACAATATCTGAACTGCTGGAACTCTGTGGCCAGTCAGATACGGCTATCGCCGATGTTCTACCATTCAAAATGACCTATGGGGCGATAGAGGGTTCGGCTCGATTACGCTCGGCGATTACTAACTTGTATCAGCAGCTAAGCCCTGAAAATATTTTAATAACCCATGGCACTATTGGTGCTAATTCTTTGGTTCACCAAACTTTAGTGGCCAGCGGCGATAGAGTGGTAGCGGTAGTTCCAACCTACCAACAGCATTACTCTATACCTGCAAGTATTGGCGCGGATGTGCACCAATTACGTCTAAGCCAAGCGAACGATTTTCTCCCTGATTTGGAGGAACTACGCTCACTCGCTACGTCTGAAACGCGTTTAATAGCAATCAATAACCCAAACAACCCCACTGGTAGTCTGATGGATGTCGAGATGCTAAAAGAAATTGTCTCAATTGCGCGTGAGGCAGACGCTTGGTTGCTTTGTGACGAGGTTTATCGTGGAATCGATCAAGACGGTTCTGGGATGACGGAATCGGTTGCTGATTTGTACGAAAAGGGAATCAGCACAGCAAGTGTTTCAAAGGCCTTCTCACTCGCGGGCTTGCGCGTAGGTTGGATTGCTGCACCACGCGAATTAATCGAAAAGGTGATGATTCATCGAGACTACAACACCATATCGGTAGGCATGATTAACGATCATCTAGCTGCGATGGCAATAGAGAATCACCAAAAGATACTCGATCGAAGTAAGCAAATCACACGTGGTAATCTAGCCATTTTGTCCGAGTGGGTTGCGGGTGAGTCATTGATATCTTGGGTTCGGCCAAAATCTGGTACAACCGCGCTTCTCAAATATGCCTTTGATCAGCCTTCTCGAGACCTTTGTGTTGAACTTCTGAATGAGACAGGTGTGCTCTTTACCCCTGGGTCAGCAATGGAGATGGAGGGGTACGTGAGAATTGGTTTTGCAAACAACCCAGATGTTTTGCAGCAAGGGCTAACCAGGGTCAGTGCTTTTCTAAAGCGCTAGACTCGCAACGAACTTAGCTGTTGATAGAGGCTGGACAGCGACCCGGTTCCGCTTTTTATTGAAGAAACCTACATATGTTATGCTATTTTTTTTGCGAACGAGTTTTTACCTAACGAGAAAATATGACCAAGCAAGATGAGGTGATCGACGGGCGTCGTCTGCGCAGTGAGCGCAGCAAGAAGGCAGTTCTAAATGCCTGCGAAGTGCTGATGAAGGAAGGGCAGTTGGTGCCCACAGCACAAATGATCTCTGATAAAGCGGGTGTGCCGATACGCTCTTTCTTTCGTCACTTTCCTGACATGCAAACACTGTTTCGTGAGCTGGATGCATCTTTACAGCCTGGTTACGAGCGGTCTTTCGCCGAAGTGGTTTGTAATGGTTCACTGAGCGAGAGAATAGAGAGCGCAGTTAAGCTGCACGCTAGAACTTTTGAAGAGAGCAAGCCAATCCTTCGATCTACTAAGGCACAACTTTGGCGATATGAAGTATTGCAAGAAAACTACGCTCGGTGGCAAAGACGAATACGCAAGGACCTAGACGTTCGGATTCCCGAACTGAATGATATTAATGCAGACGCACGCGAGTTGATCGATAGCTTCACCTCATTTGAGATGTGGACGCGGTTGCGGGATCATCAAAAACTTTCACAAAAGAAAAGCACCAAATTGATTCAAGACTTGGTTGAAAAAACGATTCTGGATGCTTTAGTAGCCAACTAGTTTTATTTTTTCCCCTTGCTATATTTGAATATAATGGCACAATATATGCCATTATTTTATTGTACAAAGGGCATTTAACATGAGTAAAAAATCGATTTTCTCCATTGCGGTATTGTTGCTTTGTGCCCTATTCGTTTTTCAAAAAGAGAGAATCCTTACCGGCGTATTTAGCAAAGGACTGGAGGTTAGGCTCAGCAGTGACGCCATTGCCGAACTTGATGATGGTTTACACGTCGCGCTGTGTGGCGCTGGCGGGCCATTGCCAGGACCGAATGCGTCAGGCCCTTGTGTGGCTGTTATCGCGGGTGATCGGATGTTTGTGGTGGATGCAGGAACAGATGGCCTACGAAACCTCGGTCGCATGGGCCTGGGGGCTGGCGCCATCGAAGCGCTGTTTTTAACTCATTTTCATTCAGACCATATTGACGGGCTTGGTGAGATGGCGACTGTTCGTTGGGTTAGTGTTGCCAATACGCAGCCGCTACCAGTTTATGGCCCCCGTGGAGTACAACAGGTCGTGGATGGATTTAATTCTGTGTATGCAATGGATGAGACATACCGATATGAGCATCATGGCGACACCGTAGCACCGTTAAGCGGCTCCGGCATGGTGGCTAAGGAATTTACAGCGCCTAAGTTTGATGAGTTAGCAGTGCTTTACGACGAGCCTGATTTAAAGATTGAAGCTTTGCTGGTAGAGCATGCTCCAGTTACCCCGGCAGTGGGTTATCGCTTTACTTACAAGGGGCGTAGCGTATTGATTACCGGTGACACAAAAGCATCGGATAACGTACTTACGTTTTCCAAGGGCATTGATTTATTAGTGCATGAAGCCCTAGCACCAAATTTGGTAATGATGATGAACGCAGCTGCTAAAAAGGCGGATAACAAGGTGCTTGAAAAAATAACAGCCGATATCCTTGACTACCACGCATCGCCTAAGGAAGCCGCGCAGATTGCCAAACAGGCAGGCGTTGGTCATTTGCTCTACTACCATATTGTTCCTCCCTTGGTTATACCTGGGCAGGAGAGCCTGTTTCTTGATGGCGCCGACGATATATTTCCCGATTACACGGTTGGCCAAGACGGAGTAATGTTTTCCATGCCTATTGGCTCGAATGACATTAATCTGGTTCGCAAAGGCTTGTAATCACTCCTCAGCCCTAGCTCTTATCTAGATCAGCTAAGGTAGCTGGGGTGACAGTTTACTTAACTGCGAGTCGTTGACGGCAGACAATTAAGCTTACTGTGCCCCGAATTTCATGCTTGTATAAATCGCTATGACAACAACAAACCGAATCACCCTGATTGGCAATACCCCCTCGCCTTACACGCGTAAGATGGTGAGCTTATTGCGTTACCGCCATATTCCTTATTCAATTGTTTGGGCCGATCCAAGTGAGGAGCTCGAAAAACGTGGAATAGCAAAACCCAAGGTCGCGCTATTACCTACCTTTATCTTTGCAGACGACGATGGCGTGCCTCAATCAATGGTTGATTCCACGCCCATTATTCGCAAATTGGAATCATCTTATAGCGGTCGTTCGGTCATCCCCCAAGACCCCGCCTTGGCGTTTATCGACTACCTGCTTGAAGACTTCGCAGACGAGTGGGGCACAAAATATATGTTTCACTATCGTTGGTATCCGCAGGCTGATGCTGACAACGCCGGCACCATGTTGCCTTTTTGTATCGACCCAAGCATGCCAGCGGAAAAACAACAGGGCGCGAAGAATTACTTTAGTAAACGCCAGATAGATCGGCTCTATGTAGTGGGGTCGAACGACACCACAGCGCCAGTGATTGATGCCAGCTATCGTCGCTTTCTGCAAGCCATGGATGCGCATCTTGCCAGCCAACCTTTCATGCTTGGTTCACGCCCCGGGGCCGGTGACTTTGCGATCATGGGTCAGCTATCGCAATTGGTGGGCTTTGACCCTACACCCCGAGCCATAACCCACGAGTTAGCACCACGGACTGTTGCATGGAGTTTGATGACTGATGATCTCAGTGGTTTAGAGCCTGAGCTCAGTGATTGGAACAACATTGATGAAATTCCCAATACTTTGAAAGGAATTCTCAACGAAGTAGGCCGAGTCTACGCGCCAGCGCTGCTAGCCAATGCCAAAGCATTGCAAGCGCGAGATAAGCAATGGGAGACCGTTATTGATGGGGCTGTCTGGACCCAGCAAACATTTCCTTATCAAGGTAAATGCCTGCAGTGGATTAATCAGCAGTATCAAGCATTGAGTGATGTCGATAAACAAAAAGTCGATATCGTTTTGTCTGGCACCGGTTGCGAGACTTTACTAATAAATACTATAGGTTAAGAGAGCAAAATGAATTTTACTGAGTTTGCAAGGTCGCGCAAAAGCGCGCGTGGTTTTCTGGATAAGCCAATTACAAAAGAAGTAGTCAATGAGATCATCGATGCTGCGAAATGGGCGCCGTCTTCCTACAATACTCAAACCTGGCGGGTGCATGCAGTCGCTGGTGATGTGTTGGATAAGATTCGCGAAGGCAATACCAAGAACACCTTGGCAGGTAAGCCACATGTACGTGATTTTCCATACAAGGAAGAGTACCTAGGCGAAAATCGCCAACGCCAAATCGACGTAGCAATTCAATTGTTTGAAGCGATGGGCATTGGCCGAGAAGATAAAGACCAGCGCATGGATTGGATGCTACGCGGCTTCCGTCAGTTCGATGCGCCAGTGTCCTTAGTATTGACCTATGATAAATCGCTAGAACCGGCCGCTATCACGCAGTTCACCCTTGGTTCGCTTGCCTATGGCATTGTTCTGGCCGCGTGGGAGCGAGGGATTGGATGCGTGATTAATGGCCAAGGCATTATGCAGTCCGACGTGGTTCACCAACATGCCAATATTCCGGACAATGAAGCCATCATGATCTGTATTGCGATGGGCTACCCAGATGAGAGTTTCCCGGCTAATGATGTACGTTCAACGCGTGTCGATAATAGCGAGTTCGTAACTTACTCAGGGTTTGATTAATGGTTTGCCTAGAACTCAATATTGTTTAGATGAATGCAGGTCATACTGCATCGGGCTTGTATTGGCATAATCAGTGACATTATAATGCCGAGCACTGAAATCCAAGCTGCTATGATTTCAAACCTCAAACTATTAGGCAGCAAATCTCTGCCTAACTCATTGGAAAAATACACTCTTATGCCTGACTATAAAGCCCCATTACGCGATTTACGTTTTGTTACTGACGAACTCTGGAAATTCGACGACCATTACCAGTCACTTAAGGCTACGCAAGAAGTCGATGCTGAGCTGCGTGACGCTATTCTTGGCGAAGCGGCTAAATTTGCTGAACAGGTTATCGCGCCGCTGCGTCGTATTGGCGATGAAGAAGGCTGTACCTGGAGCGAAGATGGGGTCACCACTCCTAGCGGCTTTAAGGAAGCGTATCAGCAATATATTGAAGGCGGCTGGACAGGTCTATCTGTTCCGGAAGAATTTGGCGGACAAGCTTTGCCCGCATCACTTGGGTTTATGGTCAGTGAACTCATGGGCGAAGCAAACCATGCGTGGACTATGTACCCAGGTTTGAGTTCGGGGTGTCGTGAAACCCTAATGGCGCACGGCACAGCGGACCAGCAACGACGTTATTTACCCAAACTAGTATCCGGCGAATGGTCAGGGACTATGTGTTTAACTGAATCGCAAGGTGGTAGTGATCTCAGTTTCTTACGTACCAAAGCGGAGCCCATTGGCGACGGTGTTTATTCGATTACCGGGACTAAAATTTTCATCAGTTCTGGTGAGCACGACATGACCAGTAATATTTTACATATCGTACTGGCTCGAGTGCCCGATGCCCCAGCTGGCAATAAAGGCCTGTCTTTATTTCTGGTGCCAAAATTCATCCCCAACGACCAGGGCGAAGCTGGTGAGCGCAATGGGGTAAGTTGTGGCTCTTTAGAGCACAAGATGGGCATTCATGGCAACGCCACCTGTGTGATGAATTTTGATGGCGCAACTGGCTATCTGATAGGCAAGGAAAGCCAAGGCCTGATGTGCATGTTCACCTTCATGAATGGCGCCCGTTTGGGCACTGCTGCTCAGGGTCTGAACCATGCTGAAGTCGCCCTGCAGGGCGCTCTCGCTTATGCGATAGATCGAGAAGCAGGCCGTTCACTGACCGGTGTTAGATCGCCTGATCGACCCGCAGATAAGTTGATTGTGCACCCAGATGTTAGAAAAATGATATTGACCATCCGCGCTTTCTCAGAAGGCCATCGCGCTTTCTTTTATCTTTTGGCACAGCAGGCGGATAAAACTAAGCATGGGGATGAACAGCAAAAACAAGAAGCCGAAGAGCTGATGGCCTTGCTGACACCAATAGCCAAAGGCTTTATGACTGAAACCGGTTTTGAAGCCGCAAATATCGGTGTACAGGTCTATGGCGGGCATGGTTTTATTCGCGAATGGGGTATGGAGCAGAACCTGCGAGATGCACGCATCTCAACTCTCTATGAAGGCACCACGGGCATTCAATCTCTGGATCTGCTTGGGCGTAAAATCATAAAAGATAGAGGCGCCATGTTTGGTCGCTTTGTCGCTAGGGTTGCCGCTGACACACAGGCCATGGACCCAGTTTATGCCGCCCCTTTGCAGAGGAAACTCAAGGAATGGGGCGAGCTTGCCGCCGGAATTGGCCTGAAAGGCATGTCCAATCCAGATGAGGTGGGTGCTGCCTCGGTAGACTTCCTGATGTATTCAGGCTACATGGTAACCGCTTGGGTATGGGGCTTGATGGGCACAACGGCCAAAGCGAAATTAGTTGAAAATGACGATGTCTTCTACCGCGCCAAGGTGGCCACGGCCGATTTCTATTTTGCAAAAATCATGCCCCGTACGCAGGCGCATAAGATCAGTATTGAGGCCGGCGCAGAATCAATGCTTAGTTTGAGTGATGCTGACTTCGAAGCGCTAGCAGCGCTCTAATTACTGAAAAGCCGCTGTATCAGCGGCTTTTCAACTATTTGGATTCAACGAGTAGGCAATGCCAAGGTGATGCAGCGTATGGCGCTAACTTAAAACAAAGGGTATCGCTTGCCTCTTGGTTTTGGGGTCTTGTGCTCTTCAGGCAGGGTGCACAGCCTGTTCATGTGTGTGGTGCTGCCGTCAACATATTCCCAAACTAGCTGTTCGCCGTCCAGATAGCGTTTAACCACTAATGGCCCCCAACCGAAGGCATGAAAC
>JBLHMH010000180.1:0-7073 GCA_047621785.1 Polaribacter sp.
AGTATGAAGTTAGCCTCACGGCCGATAAAAAAACATGTCCTGTGCTGCTCTCAAATGGAAACCCAGTTGCCTGTGGCAGCAATAGTGACGGCACGCATTGGCACCGTTGGCATGATCCACATCCTAAACCTTGTTATTTATTTGCGCTAGTCGCAGGCGACCTGGAGAAAATTAGTGATGAGTTCATCACCATGTCCGACAAGCCGGTTGCATTGAATATCTACACCCAAGCATACAATATTGAAAAGTGTGACCATGCTATGCAGTCCCTCAAAAACTCCATGGCTTGGGACCAACAAGTTTACGGTTGTGAGTACGACTTAGATGTGTATAACGTCGTCGCCGTAGATGATTTCAACATGGGGGCGATGGAGAATAAAGGCTTAAATATTTTCAATTCCAAATATGTATTAGCCAATCAACAGACCGCAACAGACCTTGACTACCAAGGAATTGAGAGTGTTATCGGGCACGAGTATTTTCATAATTGGTCCGGTAACCGGGTTACCTGTCGAGATTGGTTTCAGCTCAGTTTGAAAGAAGGCTTCACCGTTTTTCGTGATCAAGAATTTAGTGCCGACATGGGCTCGCGTGCGGTAAAACGGATCCGCGACGTACAAATGTTACGAAGTCATCAATTCAAAGAAGACGCTGGCCCTATGGCGCATCCAATACGACCAGAGTCGTATCAGGAGATTAATAATTTCTACACCGTCACTATTTACGAAAAAGGCGCTGAGGTGATTCGGATGATGCATGCCCTAGTGGGCGCCGAAGGTTTTCGTAAAGGAACTAACCTCTATTTCAGTCGCTATGACGGTCAGGCAGTAACCACCGAAGACTTTGTGCAATGCATGGAAAAAGCCAATGATGTCGATCTTGGCCAATTTCGATTATGGTACTCACAAGCCGGAACGCCTGAAGTTAAAGTAGAACAAGAGTTTGATTCAAATCGAGGTTTGCTAACTCTTCGACTACAGCAAAGTTGCCCTGCTACTCCAGGCCAAGCCGACAAGCTGCCGATGCAGATACCCATTGCAATGGCGCTTTTCGACCAGCAAGGAACCAAAGTAGAGGAGCGCACTTTGTTGATGACTCAGGCTACCCAAAGTTTTGACTTTGAGGGTTTAGTCAATCGCCCGACAGTATCTTTATTGCGTAATTTTTCTGCACCAATCAAGTTGGCTTTTGATCAAAGTGATGACGATTTAGCGCTGCTAATTGCGCATGATGACAATGGCTTTACCCGTTGGGAGGCTATGCAGCGCTTGAGTCTTAATCTGCTGCTGCCGGCTATTACACAACAGACCGAGTCATTGGATGAGCAATCGTATCAACGTTTGTTAGAGGCATTAACTACGCTATTAGAGAATGAGCCAGAAGACAAGGCAATTTTAGCCGAGATGCTCAAGCTGCCCAACACCAGCTATATAGCTGAACAGTGCTCGCCGATTGATCCGCAAAAAGTGGCAGATGTGAAAGACCAAGTGGCCCTCCGCCTTGCTAACGATCTAGAGCAACAACTGATCTCGCTCTATGCGAAAAATAGCGTGCGACTGAACTTTTCATTGGAAGCACAAGCAATGTCTGAACGCATGCTTAAAAATACGGTTCTGGGGATGTTGGTCACAAGCGATAAAGAGCAGCACTATCAATTGGCAAGTCGCCAATATCGCGATGCCAATAACATGACAGATCGGCTAGCAGCATTTGGTGCCTTGTTGCATAGCAACTATCCCGACAAACAAAAAATCATTGCGGATTTTTATAGCGTTTGGCAGAACGATACTCTGGTGCTGGATAAATGGTTCGCCATGCAAGCCACTATTCCAGAAGTAGCAGTATTGGCCAGCGTTCATAGCTTGATGGAACATAAGTCGTTCTCAATACACAATCCGAATAAGATTCGCTCTCTTATTGGTGCATTCACAGCCAATACCCGTGCATTCCATCGCGTTGATGGCGCCGGTTACGCATTATTGGCCGACATTGTTATTCAGTTGAATTCGATCAATCCGCAAATTGGGTCAAGGTTGGCCGGCACATTCAATAATTGGAAGGCCTATGCACAGCCGTATTCAGACAATATGAAAACTCAGTTGGAACGGATCAATAGCATCGATGAATTGAGCAAAGATATTTCAGAGATAGTGAGTAAGGCGCTGGCTTGAGTTTGGCCGACCCCCATGAAAGCTTAAAGGGGAACGGTCTTGGGTGCTTTGGCCCAACGCCGGCAGCCCTTTACTTGGATTTTAAGTAGCACTACGCAATCAAGATAAAGCACATGGTGCTAATTAAAACCGACAAGATTAAATTCAGGCCAAGGCCTTCTCGCATCATTTGTTTTACCGTCACATGTTCTGTAGCGTAAGCGATAGCATTCGGTGCAGTTGCGACTGGCAGCATGAAAGCACAAGACGCTGATATGGCCGCGGGGATCATTAATAACTCCGGTGCCAGCCCGGTCGCGGTTGCTGCGGCAGCTAAGATCGGAATTAATAGGGTTGCCGTTGCTACATTCGAATTTAGCTCGGTCATAAACGTAATCAATAGACAAATAAGTAGTATTAGAATAAAGATTGGCAGGCCACCAATCATGCCGCTCAACAGCACCCCAAGCAGCTCAGCGAGGCCACTTTCAAAGAAAGCTTTGGCGATGGTGATACCAGCACCAAACATTAGCAACACGCCCCAAGGGATTTTTACCGCGCTTGGCCAGTCAAGTAATCCGTTGCCGTCTTTCGCTCGCACAATGAACATTAACGCAGCGCCTAACAAGGCAACACTGGAATCACCAATACCTGTCACACCAATCATTGTGGTCCATCCACCAAAGGGCTCAGTACGAAAAATCCATAAGCAAACGACGAACGCGAACACACCGACAACGCGCTTTTGATCTACAGTCCATGCTTCTTTGGTTGGCAATGTGACTTCGCAAAGGCCGCTTACGTTGCGGGTTAACCATAACCACGCTACCGGTATTGCCAATACCACAATTGGAAGACCAATTTTCAGCCAGGTAAGAAAACCAAATTCCTTGCCAAAGGCCTCTTCATAAACACCCGCAAAAATGACATTGGTAGGGGTTCCAATTAAGGTCGCGATACCGCCAATTGAACAAGCATAAGCAATCGACAAAATAAGTGGCACTACCATTTTTGGATTATTAATCTGAACTAATGACGCTAAGGCAATTGGCATTAACATCAAACAGGTTGCCGTGTTGCTTACCCACATTGATAACAAAGCCGCTGCCAACATAAAGGCGAATATCAATTGTTTATTACTTTTACTGCCTACTTTTCTTAAAATAAGCATGGCGAACCGCTCATGGGCACCCGTCTTCTCTAAGGCTTTGGCCATAATAAAGCCGCCCATTAATAATAAGATAATGTGCGATCCGAAACCTGCGGCGGCTTCTTTGTGGCTAATCACCCCAAACAACGGAAACGCCGCGAATGGAATCAAAGATGTAGCCGGAATAGGCAAGGCTTCAGTCGCCCACCACCACGCGGTGAGTAAGGTGATGGCGGCGGTAATGGCGGCAGGGTATGCGATATCATTGGTTCGCATTAAGAAAAACAAGGCGATAGATAACAAGGGCCCAAGCCATAGTTGCTTATTCTTCATTAGTTACTTCTCTTCGTTTTGGGGCGTTGAGCCTATAGTTTGGATTATTATACATGCCCGACAAGCGCAATCTTGCAACTTAGATTAAAGCATTTTTATACGTATCGATTGTCATCATTAAATTCCTTAGTAGCTTGTTGAAGAATCCAGTTTTAGCTAAGGCATTGATCTGAATACAGTTTGTGCTCGCGTTCTTTCTAAAATTCACATAGAATGTTCTCGTCTAGTTATTTTCGTGGTTGAAAGGATAGGGTTTTCCAGAGTTCCAATGTCTTATTTTAAAGATAAGATATTGGTTAATGCTAATTATTTTGTGGGAAGCTTACTAGTGTTAAATTTAATAGGCGCTCTTGATAATGCATTTAATAGCGTAGCAAGAAGCGCAATTATAATATTCATTGTAGCCAATGCGGCTATTGTGCCTGCGGCGAAGGCGCAACAAGTATCACCGCAGAAAATGGCGGTGTTGCTGGCCACAATCAATAGTCTTTTGCTTTTTGATCGTGATTCACCGATCCCGTTACCATCTGGAGCATCGATAGAGCTTGCGATTAGTGATTTAGTTGATGGGCCCCTTTTGGTTACCGATCAGCAACAAATATTTGGTCAAATTCCGCTTCAGGAACAAGGGGTAGAGTTTTGTTTTGATGTCAGTGCCAACCAAGCCCTAAGCCCAGGGGACTTTGTGGTGGAGGTGAATGGCAACGCCGTCGCGGCAATGGAAGGCAAGGACATTTGCTATCAGATTCCTGAACATCAACAACGTCTGATCAATTACATTGTAATTCGAGTGCTTAACCCAGCCGTTACACTTAACATAACGCGCATTGGGCTGGAATCGAATAGCCCAGTTCACCTTGGTCTACCAAGAACCACTCGCGGCACTTGGAATGAGCGCGCTGTACGCAAGGTTCTCAAGATATTTGCGTTCGGCGGTCATGCCCGCGACGGACAAATTCAGGACTGGGCTGATATGGACGCTTTTGACGCGATTCAAGAGATGTTGACCTTCGCAGAACATAACCTTTTGCTGTCACCGCTGGCTACAAGCGAAACATACACGGACAGTGATGGTGAGGCAGGAAGTAGTTTGGTAGCTGGGACTCTAACCGAATGGCTAACATTTATTTCCAGCGACAGTTCTAATATCCCTTATCCGGCTGTCGGTAGTCGTGAATCATTTGGTCTTAATGGTTATAAGTTTGATGATGGATATAACCGTATGATCGCGGTGCGTGGAATGAATCCATTTCGACAGAAAATTGGTTTCTGGGAAACCAATTATCACTTAGCCACGAATCTGGATACCTCGGTAACACGCCCACAAATGGCACGTTACTATGATGAAATCATGCAGGCTCATGAAGCTGAATCACCTTACCACAAAGTCATGGGGGTGGCGGCAAAATCGGCTGCGGCGGCAATGCAATATGGACACCGGTTTAACCAATGGAATCAAAGCACCGGCGAGTGTGAATGCAATGATGATTTTGCGCGTGAGATTCACCAGCTATATTACGGAATTTTTGGTGAAGGCGCGCCCTACCATGAAGATTTAACGATACCTGAAACAGCCAAATTGCTTACCGATATGCAGGTTCGATATAATGGCGATTTGCTTGCTGGTTATCCTCTTGATGTTGATTTCCAGGCCGATGACCATCACACAGCTGGTGTGTATGTATTTAAGCCTAATGATGGTAGCCCGAATATTACCGGGGCTACTGCCGAGGAAAAAATTACCGCCTTAATGCCAATATCTATGCAGCATCCTGAGTCTTTAAAAAATCTACCAGTGATGATTATTTCCGCGCTAGCCGATGATAATTTGAGCGAAGGGCGTAAAGACCAGCTTAGGGCATCATGGGCCTCAATGGGGGTAGATCGCAAACTGTTGGATTTTATTCAGGCATACGCTATTTCAAATCTATTGCATAGTTCGCAACACTTCAAATACCTTTCAACGCATGATCGAGCTCTGTATATTGCCAACAAATCTAATTTTGAGAATATAGAGGCGTATCACGGCGGCGTATCGAGAATCGGGCGGACTGTAGGTAGCATCGTCTCGGAAGATTTTGCTGGCGACTTCTTTCGGCCAATTCACAATGTATTTGGAGGCCAGACGTCCATTGAAGCATCCGATTCTAGCTTGGCGTTCGAAAATAATTACAATCGCTTGACTGACCGAGAAGGTGACTTGCGCAGAGCTACAGACTGCGATACTTGTGACTTAGGTCAACCATGGGAGAAAAAATGGGCAGAAGTTTTACCACAGCGCTCTGATGGCAACTTCTATGTGTCAGACGTTGCGAAATGGTTATGGAATCATGTGGTCGGACACATGGACAACTACACAGAGCTCGAGCGTGCACATTTATATGTGATCTTAGGCGCAGCGCGCATCAACCCAGGCAGTACAAGTGATGGTGTTCAAGCGTATGACTTTAATCTACTAATGTGTGTTGTTGCTGATCACAAATTTGATCCAGAACCTTTAAGCCCAGATGCAACGATAACCGAAATTCTGAGTAGTAACCGCTGGGATGATTTTTGTCGCGGTGATGATGACGGTGGTGATTTCTTAGCCCATGAGCTTGCCGAGTTGAATGCTCAATACACAGGCGCTCTGATTGAAGCTAACCCACAGATACAGGAGGTTCTTAGTGAGCTAGGCAACCTAACAATTCCATTAAACGCCTCTGGCGTTGAGCATTCAAACGATGGCGAAAATTTGCGCCACAATGCTCGTGAACGTGTTAGCAGCGCGCTTGGTTTTATTTTCACCACGCCGTTTGTTTTTGCGGAGGGGCAGTAATGAGCACTAACAACCTTAGTCGCAGACACTTTTTGCAAACTGCTTTTTATTCGAGTTTGGTTTATGGCGCGGGTGCGCTACCTTCATTAGCGCCGAATGCCCATGCGATGCCTGTACCATTAACAAACCGAATTTTGATTGATCTTTTTTTAGATGGTGGCCCCGACATGCGGCACTTAGTGGTACCAGCATTTGATGCCACGCCGAATAGTTTTGGTGACAAATACTGGAGTAATCGCAGCCGGTCACATAGTTTAGCCATTACTGGTCAGACTGCACAGCAACGCTGGAATGATGATTACTATCCGATTACTGTGGGTGGTAACAACTGGTCAGGAGGATTGGTTGATGCAGGCGGTTTGAATTCTGGAGTAACCTTCGGCATTTGGCGCGAGGCGGGTTGGCTGATTGATATGTTTAGATCAGGTAATGTGGCTTTAATCTTTAATGCCGTGGGCGGAACCAATCGCGCTCATGATTTATCATCATTGATGATGCATCAAGGTGATGTACTGACATCATTGAATAACCAAGATCGGTCTGGTTGGGGTGGCCGTTTGGCACGTTCCGCCGGTGGTAACCCAATAGCATTAACAAGTTCACCCAGCCCCTTTACTTTTGG
>JBLHMH010000181.1:0-6920 GCA_047621785.1 Polaribacter sp.
AACTTAAATAAGATGGGGCTCAAAGCACAGGACACAGCTGAATTATTTTTTAGAGACGTAAAGGTCCCGAAGCAGAATATCTTGGGTGAACCGGGTAAGGGCTTTTACTATTTGATGGACGGTCTTGCCGAAGAGCGCTTAATAAATTGCGTAGGCTGTATTGCCAGTGCACGTAAAGCGTTCAATGTGACGCGAGATTTTGTCATGCAAAGAAGGGCCTTCGGTAAACATATTTCTGATTTTCAGAATACCCAGTTTAAAATGGCTGAGATGGATACCGAGATAGATATGGTGCAAAACTATACCGATCACTGTGTCGCATTGCATAATCAAGGTAAGTTGACAGCGAATATGGGCGCTAAACTAAAACTAATGGGCGCCGAAGTAGAGTGGAAGATGATGGACCTGGGTGTTCAATTGCATGGTGGGGCTGGCTATATGCAAGACTACGAAATCTGTCGAATGTTTACCGATGCGCGAATTAGTCGTATTTACGCTGGCACCTCTGAAGTTATGAAATTAATTATCGGCAGAGATATATTTTCGGATAGTTATTCTAGTATTTTAGACTAATTTCTGAGCTTTTTTATTTCAAGTTTAAACCACCAGTTCGAACTGTGAGTGCTAGGTAAATGCTTGTTACTGAGATAAATTTCTCTTGGGAATAGAGCTTCTTTACGTGTTTTACCGACTGCAAACATTTTGATTTTCTACACCAATGTCTAAGCCCTCATTTGAATTGCCGACCGGTCTCGTTCACCGGCATCAATATCGCATAAAAAGTAGTGATATTAACCACGCCAACCATTTAGCGGCGGTGAGTGTATTGCCAATTGCACTTAGCGCGCAGAGCGTGTTGTTAGATGCCATTGGCTTAGACCCAGAAAATACTGAGCTGGGGTTGATGATGGCCAGCTCACAAGTAGATTACATCAGTGAGGCACATCTCAATGACTTATTAAATGTCGACATGTATGTGCTTGATGTGGATTCAAAGAGCTTTGATTTGATTTATCAATTGCGCAATGTCGATTCTGATTTTGAAATAGCGCGGGTAAAAACCCGTATGCTGTTCTACGACTATCTAATGCGTAAAGTGGTGGAGATACCTAAAGACTTTACTCAGGGCGTAAGCAATCTGTCCGTAAAGCCTATTTGGAACATATCTGGGTATCAAAAGTCCGGAACTCTCTAGTATCAAATAATTGAATCCGTTAACTGGCACCTGAATCTGCTAGTCTGTTTGTTAAGTGTGGTTGTTTCAATAATCATCTTCCAAGAATGCTAGGCTGGGCAGAAATGCTTAGCGAATGGTCAGAGATTTATCCGCGTGAAGGTAATCAACCACAGATAGCTCAGACTTCCAGGATCTTTGAAAGTTTTAATGTTACGCCCTCTAGCACAATAGTTGCGTTTGCCAATTTCGATAAAAATGTGGCAAGTGACTCCGAAGTAAGCGAGGCTTTTCAGTCCAGCCAGCTACTTGGCAAGCCGATGCGCTGGGGGATGATCCCGCAATGGTCAAATCCCTTTTCTTCCAAATGCGCAACCGTTAATGTACGGATCGAAAGCATTGCTGAGAAACCAACATTTCGTTCGGCCTGGAAACATCAACAACGTTGTTTGATTCCCATGGGCGGTTATTATGAATGGCAGACCGCAAAACAAGCAGGCCCCAAGCAGTCGCTTTACATCACAGACAAGAATGTGGGTGGCTTAGTCGCGGCAGGCCTATACGAAGTATGGGGCCAGCCGAATGATGCCAAGATCTCGTGCACCATGATCACGCGACCAGCGGACTCTGGTTTGGACAGCATTCATCATGGAATGCCAGTGTTGCTCGACCCACAGTCAGCTACGTAATGGTTACATTCTGTGAACAATTGCTCATTGAGTTAGTATCACCAGATCTTGTGTATTGGCCGGTGAGTACTGCCGTCAGCAATGTTCGCAATGATACTAAGGAATTATGCGAGCCCATTGATCTGGTATTGGCCTAAGCTAAAGTTATTGCCTGAACAAAAGCGTTTAACTAGATTGAATTTCGTGCTCTACTAAGAAGAATCATTTGCGATAGATCAATGTGGTTAGCAAAACATTACGGTTTCTGTATATAATCGATAAATATTAATAAATTCACTTACACAGGGTAAAATAGAATGAGTACTTTTTCTTTCATAAGCGGCATTTTTGGTGGTGATCACTCTCTATCTGAGGAAGATCAAACCAAGCTATTTGAAGAGTTGTTGTTTATGACTCTATCCCGTGCCAGTCGTTCCGACCTAGATATCTCTTCTGTGGAAGTGGCTCAGATTCAGGAAATTCTAAAAGATGCGGCCGGCATTGACGCCAGCGAGCAGGAAATTCGCACAGCCGGCATGTCAGAGCTTTATGAAGTAGCACCTATTGAAAAATATGTTGCCAAGGCTGCTAAGGGTCTAAGGGTGAGTCAACGTCGCACGATCATATCTTCCTTGTATAAAGTAATATGCGTAGATGGAAAGGTTAGTCAGACCGAAGCTGACTTTTTCGACAATATTTCGAATGCAATGAATCTTAAGCCGATAGAACTAATGGGCGCAGAAATTGATGGCGTATAGTAGCCTCGAGCGTTAGCTTTGCTGGAGTGATGCTAGTAGCCGCCCAGGCTAGTGCGTCAGGCTGCTAAAAAGTCATGTTTAAATGCAAAGGCGAACTTCATTCGGAGTTCGCCTTTTTATATCCAGGACCTCGACACCACCGCTTGTGGGGTGCGAAAAACAAAAGTCACTGCCGGCGAGCGATCATGTACATGACTATTGTTGATTGCAAAACTAATTTATAAAATCGTACGTAATAATTGCGTGGTGTTTACCAACCTTTCGGCAACGGTCTTTGCCAAGTAACGTGTGATGGCCGACGCCAGCTCAGGTTCTTGGCGCTCCATTCTGGCCAGCGAGCTTCTATTTAAGCTAAATACCTGACCTTGAGTGTCGGCGCGCACAATAGCGGTTCTGGGAATGCCTAGGAAGAATCCGATTTCACCATAAATAGCGCCACGGCCGGCACCCGAAACACGTCTCTCGATATTCTGAGCATCGAGTATATAGGCACTTGCCGTACAGGTTTCGAGAAAAAAGACTTCGTCTGATTCCTCATTTATGTCTATCAGTATCTGATTTTCTTGCAAATGTACTCGCTTGAGATAGGTGTTTAATCTCGATAACTGCGTTGAATCAGGGATGTCTTCAGCCATCCTCTCAAAAATACCGCGCGAGATATGTGTAGCAGAGTTCTCCTGGTCGAGAATATCGTTCTCACACCATTCCATTCCCTGATCAAGATCTACGTGCTGGATTAAATAGGCGTTATTGTTTAAATTCAAACCACCTCGGCGTAGGATTTCTAGGACCTCTTGTTTTAAGTTGGTGGTTATCAAATATATTTGTCTTTCAGAAAGACGCTGTGCAAGCTTCTCGAAATTTAAGGTCGCTGAAGAGTCCACTCCAATGACTTGCGAAAAATCTAGAATCAAGTATTTCAAATTTTGATTCTGCGGTGATTCAATCGAATTTAACACGGCTTTATACAAGGAGCCCGTTGTGCCAAAGAAAAGATAACCTTGCAGTGAGAATACTTCTATCTTTTTACCGAGAACCTTCAGTAGCGCATTTTGTTCAGCATCGCGAACCAAATTACTCCTCAGGTCGGTGCCCGATGCCTGATAACGAATAATTCTGATACGGCTGTACTTGATAACAAAAAGAATAATTGCTGCAACAATCCCTGTTAGTATGCCTTGTAAGAATCCGGCGAAAATTGACGCCACCATAATGATGGGTATTACACTGTACTCCAATGCACCAAATTTTCGATAGCCATCGATTAACCATTCTTTTACAAACCCAATACCTATGTAAACTGACAGGCCTCCCAGAATCATTTTAGGGATATGCTCCACGACCGGCATGCCGTAGTAGAACGTTGCTAGGCCGACCAACACCGCGGCAGTACCAATTAGTCGGCTTGCCGCAGAATGCACATCGTAACTCAGATTGGATATACTCAGTGACGGTAAGGCAGTCATTCCGCCCAAGAAACCACTCACCATGTTGGCCAATCCGGCAACTTCTAACTCGTGATTTACATCAAGGTCTTTGCGCGTAGTTAAACTTAATCCACTAATACACAGAGTCATTGATAGCAATCCTATCAAGGTGATGGACGCAATGCTACCGCCGGTTCCAAGCGTATTTTGCCAAGCCACTGCGGACCAGTTTAAATTGATAATAGGATGCAGTAGTGATTGTCCTTGTAAATCAAAAGGACCAATTAACTGTCCGGCATCCATCAATTGGGCAGGTGAATTACCTAGCAATGCGTGGATCCCATAAAAACCAAGAGAAGCGACTAGGACCGATCCGGCCAATAGGGGGCCAACCTTGAACCGGTTCGCCATAACTGATAAAAATATCCCCATAAATACTGCGGGCATCCACTGGCTTAGCATGTCAGAGTTGGCCAGTAGAAAAGCATCATCGACCGATGAAATCTCTATCCCAGTCAGCATTGCCATTGCGCCTAATAATATCAACCATCCTACTGCTGCGAAGTATCCACCCATAACCGAGTAGGGTAAGAATTGAACAAAATTGCCAAATCTAAACATTCCCAATATCGCCAACGTCGATCCGCTGATGAATGTTGCAGCGAAAAGAGCCGCTAGTATATTGGTGAAAAAATCGGCTTCACTCAATGTTATAGGCAGAGACGCGGCTAACAAGGATAATAGTAGTGCAAATACGGGGGCCGTATCGTCGTCCAGTTGGACTATTAAGTGGGAAGACGAGCTGAGAATAGTAGAAATCGTCCCAACCACAACAACGCTAGTCAGTCCCAAAGCGATGCCGTTACCAACAAAGGCATGCAGTGGCCCACTAAAAATAAGTGACGCGTAGGTTACCGTCATGATCACCATCATGACGCCCGCAAATGCGCCCGTTGCAATCGCGCTCGCATACGAGTCGGGACTCTGCGCGCGCTGTTGAATGCGGTTGCTTATTGATGCAAGATTTTTAGTCAATCAAATTACCCTATCGTGTGCGCTTTAACAGCTTACTTTGCAAAGCGTTTACAAAAACCACCCATTACTCTAAATTGCATGTTCAGTAAATTAGGATGGGCCTTAACCATTTGCCCCCTTGCATTGCGTCGCTGACATGGGTTGACAACATTATTTTAGTATACCTAGAGATGATTGTAATTGTGTAAATAGCTGATATCAGACTTAAACATAACTCGATGGGATAATACAATTGACTGAATTTTCTGCACCGTAGTATTCATTACTTTCTTACTGGACGACAGCTTCTGGCACGGAGGGTCTTCTACCTTTTACTCGCTCATTATGATAGATTGACGCTCGAACAACAATACTGATGGTCGGCGGCTTAGGCTTTAATTGGATAACTTTCAGTCATTTTTGTTATCACTGAATTATATTGAGGCCTCTAACAATCAAAATCAGCTATGTCAGTTTGGTGTGGTGATTGAGCTATAATTGGGCCAGTATTTTATCTATCGTTTTAAATATTATAAATGCCTTTACCAATAAACCCCCCACATACACCCCAAAATCTAATATCAAAGGCTATCGATTGGTCGCGAGCGCGGCACAAGCTTGCTTTGATTACTTTGATAGGTATCGAAGGCAATGCACCGTATCCCATCGGTTCACAAATGTTGGTGAATGAGAAGGGTGACTATTTGGGGCAAATTACGGGTGGCTGTGCCGAGCAAGCAATCGCCGACCAGGCTAGTGAAACAATTCGGAGTGCCTCAAACACAAATCATCGCTATGGTTTGAACTCGCCTTATTTCGATATACAGCTACCCTGCGGATCGGGTATAGACGTATTTATTGATGTCGCCAGTCAACAAAGTGATTATCTAGCCATTGCGCAATCGTTAGCGACCCGCAATGTAGTTTCGCAACAATTAGAAACTCAGTGGGGTCGATTTTCCAAGCTATATACGCCAAATCAGCGAGTTATTATTTGTGGCCAAGGCCCAATTTTAATCGGTTTAGCAGAGATGGCACGGCTATCTGGATTTGAGGTTATCTGTATAGGGCAAAACAAGCAGACAGTACAGCAGCTGGCCGAAGTTGGAGTCGCTGCGGTTGAATTAAGTCAACTTGGAGGTGATATTCTGGATTATTGCGATGCTTATACCGCCTTGGTTTCCTTGTTCCATGAGCACGACCACGAAACCCCGATATTGCACAGCGCCTTACGCAGTAATGCCTTCTATATTGGTGCCCTAGGTAGCCGCAGTACGCATGCTCAGCGAATTGATGCGCTGACTAAACTTGGCAACCAGGAGTCTCAGTTGATGCGAATTCACGGGCCAGTGGGACTCGATATAGGTGCTCGCACACCCGGCCATATTGCGTTATCGGTACTCGCTCATATTGTTGAACAACTGCCTAGAAGCACGATGCTGGGCCTAAGGCCTGGTGGAGTCGCATCCAATGACTAGTGGCCAATCTAAGTCTGAGATTGCTTGTGTGATACTCGCCGCAGGTTTAGGGCGGCGCTTCGGTGGGAATAAGATGTTACACCCTATGCCCAATGGCCAAACCATGATTGGACAGACCATCGAGAAATATCAATCGGCATTCAGTCAGATTCATATCGTGGTTACAGATCAAGACGAAGACATTAAGCAATGCATTATTAACCATGCCGAAAACGCGCAGAAATTTGATTCAGAGAAGCAAAAAAGTTTTAAAATTGTTGAATGCGCCGACTCGAATCAAGGTATGAGCAGGAGCTTGATTGCGGGTGTTACCGCGACCTTAGATGCTGATGGCTGGATGATCGGCTTGGGAGATATGCCCTACGTAGCAAGCGAGACCATCGTTAAGTTAACAGACAATC
>JBLHMH010000182.1:0-6907 GCA_047621785.1 Polaribacter sp.
AAAGCTGAAATTTGATTAGCGAACAGGCCGATGGAATTATCGCGGCGCATGGGTTCAGTAGAGTATATAGAGGAGTTTTCTGACGAATCACTCTCTATATATGATGTTGGGGGTTTCTCGAGTAGCACCGAGAGAGAGGTGCTGCATCGACAGAGTTTGGTCTGTTGTACGATGCCATCAATCAGTTGCTTTTTCAATGCCGTAGAGTTTTATTCTTAAAAAATTTATGGCTTTTCGCAACGTGATATTGCTGAGCAGCTGAAGATAAGTCAAAGCACGGGGAAAAGTGTGGCTAAGGGTTTGCTAAACACCATGAATTTCTATCATAAGCCTAAGACTGAATTACTGCGGAAAAATGAGTTGAGTAAAAAGAGTGCGGCGGAAACTTCGAGACTGAGTCTGATCGGATTTGAAGAGAAAGTTTTGAAACTGGAAAAAAACGTGACTAGATTACATTTATTCTCCAACCGAACAACTAATTTAAATTATATTACGCGGCATGAATACCTTAGTATTACCAGATTGAAGTAGGATTGCGGAGTAAGCAGGGGTATGGTGTTACCATCGGAGCTGAAAGCAGAGGCAACGAAGAGTTTTATTTTAAAATTCCTCGGCTCTCTGCTCACAAAGCGCTAATTAAGTTTGCAAGACAAACTCAGCTAACGTTGTTGTTTCCGTATCAAGAGGTAAAAAACTATAAAACACGTGCGTTGCATGGCCGTTTTACTATTGAATACGGGCTGCAACTAATGCTCTCAGGAACTGCAATTGAGGTTACTGCTGGCGTCGGAAATCGAAGTCAACGTGGGGGCTCAGTCTCAGACGTTGACCAAGCAGAATCAACCAAACTAGAATCATCAGAGGAGAAAGAAATGAAAATATTGCCCAAAAAAGTAATATCAGGGTTTATTACCCTGGCAGTGGCAGCCACTACTGGAGTATCAACATCATACGCCCAGGAATCGCAGGATGGCGCGCTCGAGGAAGTAGTCGTATTAGGTAGTCGAAGTGCAAAAGCACGATCCGCAGCGGATTCACCCGTACCGGTGGACGTCATCAGTGGTGATGACTTCTCGGCTCTTGGCAACGGTGCTGATATTACCGACAACCTAAAGACGTTAATCCCGTCTTACACGGCTACTCCTGCAACTGGCGATGGCAGCGCCTTTGTGCGGCCAACGTCGTTACGCGGAATGTCACCTGACCAAACTTTGGTTATGGTCAATGGCAAAAGACGTCATCGCTCGGCACTGGTACAGTTTTTTGCACCTGCCGCCGGTAATGGATCTCATGGTGTTGATGTGGCGATGATTCCGAGCATTGCTCTTAAAAATGTCCAGGTTTTACGAGACGGAGCCGCGGCTCAGTACGGTTCTGACGCGATTTCTGGAGTGATTAATTTTAGTCTGAAAGATGCCAATGAAGGTGGTGAAGTTCAAGTTCAATACGGTGAATTTTACGAAGGTGAATCCACTACTAAAGTTGCAGCAAATTTAGGCTTTTCCGCTGGAGAAAATGGCTTCGTTAATGTGAGCTTAGAGCACGTTGACAATGACGCCTTGTCTCGTGGAGTTATTCGGCCCGATGCACAAGCATTACTGAATGCCGGTCTAGCCGGTGTAGGCGCAGACTCACCTTTTGGTGACGCACCATTTACTCAAACCTGGGGACGGCCAGAAACCAGCGGAACGCGCATGTTTTTCAATGCCGGTTGGGATCTAGCTAACGGATCTGAAGCATATCTGTTTGGAAACTACGCGGATACTGATGGCCGCTATAGGTTCTTTTACCGATCTCCGGGTCATTCGACTATTGCAGCATTGGGTTTACAGTCTCAATTGCCAGTTGGATACACACCCTTTTTGGATGGTGAGCAAACAGATCAAAGTTTAGTTGGTGGAATTCGCGGCCAATTTGGCAATGAAACCTCGTATGACTTTAGTATCAACTATGGTAAAGCTGAGATAGATTATTTGCTAAATAATACCCTTAACCCTAGTCTGCCTCTTCTGTCTGACGGTACTGCTAAGCGTAATTTTGATATGGGTGGTTATGCAAATGAGCAAATTGTATTAAATGCGGATTTCTCTAAGGCTTTAAATGACTCAATTTCTGTTTCCTATGGTGCAGAATGGCGTGAAGAGAGTTTTACGTTGATATCTGGTGAACCCGACGCCTTGTTTGGTTCTGGGCCCAGTGGTATGAGTTCGCCTCAGCTAGCAAGTGCCGGTACCTTTGATCGCGATAACTTCGCTGTCTATGCAGATGTAGAACACGACATTTCAGAGAGATGGTTAGTTCAATATGCATTGCGATATGAAGATTATTCTGACTTTGGTAGCACAACCAATGGCAAGATTGCCTCGCGTTTTAACGTGACTGATTCATTTACAATCCGTGGTGCATTGAGCACCGGCTTTCATGCTCCGACCCCTGGTCAGTCAAACATTTCCTCGATCATTACAACATTTGATGGGCGCACGGGATTACAAGTAGAAGAGGGCTTGGTACCAGCTAACAGTGTTGCAGCGAAAAATGCAGGCGGCACTGCTCTAAAAGAAGAAGAATCCACTAACCTTAGCATCGGATTTACAACTTCACTGAGTGACGCTTGGGACTTGACCGTGGATTTCTACTCGGTAGAAGTGGATGATCGTATTTACCGTACTGGTGATATTCCAATCCCTGGATCAGACAACCAAACACTTTCTTTTTATACTAATGCGATTGATGTTGAGCATGAAGGCGTAGACGTTGTTCTGAATGGCAGCATCGACTGGGGAACAACTAACACCGACATTACATTTGCTTACGCACATAATGAAATAGAAGTGACAGGCCAGCGACCCGTTGCCGGAATCTTACCGGTGAGTGCCAGTACAATTGAGGACATAGAGAACAACTATCCCCAAGATCGTTTTACTCTGTCAACCAATACGTTTATTAACGAAGATGTGAGCTTATTAGTAAGGGCTTCATACTATGGTTCACATTTTGATGAACGTGGCACTATCAATGGCTCGCTAGGAAATCGCAGTTCAGAGATTGATTCAATTGTTTATCTAGATGCCGAAGTTGCTTGGCAAGTAAACGACGGTCTCAAACTAGTGGTTGGCGCCGCTAACCTGTTCGATTCTTATGTTGATGAGATTGCTAACGACGGTGTTTTTGCTAATCGCCAAAGTGTTGGCCTACAGTACCCACGTCGAACAGCAGCCAACTATGAAGGTGGCTCTTGGTATCTCAAAGGCATTTACCGGTTTTAGCTAAGTGAGAGGATTGTAATTCAAAGCCCGCGGAATCAATTTTGATCGTGGGCTTTTTTTTTGTTAACGCGTTTTGTTCTATTTGATTATAAGGTAAGCGGTATGAGTGATTTTAAGGAAATGAATCCAGTGTTTGAGGGGCTTAAGCCTTCGTCCACACTGTTCATCAATGAAACGGTTAATCGGCTCTGGCAGCAGGGCCAGCAAGTCTTTCACATGGGTTTTGGTGAGTCACGTTTTAATGTGCATCCAGCAATGCAAGCTACACTTGCTGAGCACAGCGATAAGAAAAGTTATTTGCCCGCACGCGGTTTGCCCGAATTGACCGAAGCAGTAGCTCAGTATTATTCCTCCAAGTTAGACCAGCGCTTCGAAGCGAGCCAAGTAATGATTGGACCTGGAAGTAAGGCGCTAATTTTTGCCTTACAAATGGCCTTGGATGCAGATGTGTTTCTACCCACGCCTTCTTGGGTTAGTTATGGACCCCAAGCAATTCTATTGGGTCGTAATCATTTTTATATTCCGTCTAAGCTAGAGAACGATTATTGTTTAGAGATTGCTGAGCTTGATAAGCTAGTTCAGGCTTCAACGAAGCCGTGTAAGTTGTTAATCATTAATAGTCCTAATAATCCAAGCGGACAAATGCTTAGCGATGCGTTTCTGCAGGAACTTGCAGTTTACTGCCGCCGCAATAATGTGTTGGTACTAAGCGATGAAATATATTTTCAAGTCTGCTTTGGAGAGCGTGAACACGTTTCGATTTCAAAACATTATCCTGAAGGCACGTTTGTATTAGGTGGGCTGAGTAAGCATTTATCCATTGGTGGCTGGCGCCTAGGCGTTGCCTTGCTACCTGATACAGAGTTTGGCAGGGCACTAATGGATCAAATGGCTATAATTGCTAGTGAAACGTGGTCGGGCGTTAGTGCGCCAATTCAATATGCGGCAATCCATGCATATAGCTTGGATCCCGTAATTGAAAAATACATAAGCGATTGTAGTGCCATCCATGGAATTCGCTCACGATACTGTCAGGCGGCCTTGAGCAATTTGGGTGTTAGCTGCAGCCGTGTAGAGGGTGCTTTTTATATCACCGCAAATTTTGATGGTTTTACCCGTGGATTAGCCTCAATCGGCGTAAGGACCTCGGCAGACCTTGCGGCACACTTATTAAATGAATACCGTATAGCAAGTTTGCCAGGGTCTGATTTTGGGATTCCTGAAGGGCTGCTTACACTGCGTTTATCGACTTCTTATTTAGATATGCAAAATAGTGAGGATGCGCAGCGAATTTTTGATCTTTACACACCTGGCGTCAACCCAACAGAATTCATGTCGCTAGAAAATCATCCTATTACCCATGCAGCGCTAACAGCTTTCTCCAAATTCTTGAATTCCTTATCAAATTGAGCTGGTTTGATTAACTGGTAATACCCCTCAAAATGTTGTTCTATACAATAGATTATTCGTCAAAGAATCGTAGGCAAGCAAACGCAATGGCGTATTTAATACGCTGTTGCTTGGACTAGAATACTTTAGTATTTAAAACATCGCATTTGTTTTAGCGTCAATAATAATTAGTCTTCACAAGGTGTAATATGTCAAAACAAACAGAAACGTTTTTACAGTCGGTTGAGAAAACCTTCGATCAGGCCGCTGAATTAGTTGGTATAAATCCGGGACTACGGCATAAAATCAAGGTCGCGAACTCAACTTATACGGTACGCTTTGGTGTACGACTTCGAGGCGAGTTGTTTACCTTTACTGGTTATCGTTCGGTTCATTCAGAGCATATGGAGCCGGTCAAGGGTGGTATTCGATACTCTCCATACGCCGACCAGGATGAAGTAGAGGCATTGGCAGCATTAATGACCTATAAGTGTGCCTTGGTAGAAGCGCCGTTCGGTGGTTCCAAAGGCGCGCTAGTGATTGATCCGAATGAATGGGAGGTTGACGAATTAGAAAAAATCACACGTCGATTCACTCAGGAACTTGCCAAGCGTCATTTGATAAGCCAAGCCCAAAACGTGCCCGCGCCAGATATGGGCACTGGAGAGCGAGAGATGGCCTGGATGGCGGATGAGTTCAAGCGCCTTAACCCTGATGACCTTAACCCCTGGGCGTGCGTCACCGGCAAACCGGTGAACAAAGGCGGCATTAGAGGCCGTGTTGAAGCAACAGGCAGGGGCGTTCAATACGGGCTGCAGGAGTTTTTCCGCCATCCCAGAGATGTCGAAATTGCCAAGATGAGTGGCACCTTGGAGGGTAAAAACATCATTGTCCAAGGGCTTGGTAACGTTGGTTATCACGCTGCAAAATTTTTATCCGAAGAAGATAAATCTATCGTCACGTGTGTTATTGAGCACGACGGAGCCGTAGTCGATAGCTCAGGTATAAACATCGAGGAATTGAAAGCCCACATTACAGCGAATGGTGGAGTGAAAGGGTATCCAGGTTACACGGATGACTCGGCAGCTTGTCTAGCGCTGGATTGCGATATTATGATCCCAGCAGCGATGGAAGGTGTGATTACTAAGCATAACGCTGATCAGGTGAAAGCTAAGCTAATTATTGAAGCGGCGAATGGTCCAATCACCTTCACAGCAGATGAAATGTTACGTGATCGCGGATGTGTGATTATTCCAGACTTATATGCCAACGCAGGTGGTGTGACTGTATCGTACTTTGAATGGGTTAAGAATATTGGGCATATCCGCTTCGGCCGTTTGCAGCGACGCCAAGAAGAGCGCAAAACCAATATGATGGTCAAAGCGATTGAGGAAATGGTCGGTAAACCATTTCCTATTGACGTGCTAGAAGATATTGTCGCCGGTGCAACTGAGTTGGATCTGGTTCGATCTGGTCTAGACGATACTATGCGCCAAGGCTATCAAGTAATTAGTCAAAAATGGCATAGTGATGATCGGATACCTGATCTGCGGATAGCTGCCATGATGATATCCCTAGAGCGAATTGTGGACTCATACAAGTCACTTGGTATCTAATCGTTGGGAACTAGAGGGCGTAAATCAGCGGTCGAAAATCGGTCGCTAGCTTAAATCGGGTGAGCACAAAAAAAGGTGAACTCTAAGAGTTCACCTTTTTTTGGCGTTTTTCAGCGACTAGACACGGACGGGACTATCGTCAATCATGCCAGCGCTTGGATCATTATAGATATCCAAATCCATACGATCCTCACTCTTGGCAACAATGCTTGAGACCACCAAGTCGCCCGTTACATTAACACTGGTGCGAACCATATCCACTAATCGATCTACGCCATAAACTATGCCGATGGCTTCGACTGGCAAGTTAACTTGTTCAAATACCAGAGTTAACATAACCAAGCCTACTGACGGAACTGCTGCGGTGCCCACTGACGCAAGCACCGCGGTTAGGATGACAGTGATATAGCCTGCCAAGCCTAACTCGATGCCATAAAGGTTAGCAACGAAGACCGTGACAACTCCCTGCATCATCGCGGTGCCGTCCATGTTAATGGTGGCGCCAAAAGGTACGCTGAAAGATGACACCGCTTTATCGATGCCTAAGCGCTCTTGCGCTGTTCGAAGGGTAACAGGGATAGTGGCGCCAGAGCTGGATGTGCTAAATGCAAATAACTGTGCGGTGCGAACCTTCTT
>JBLHMH010000183.1:0-6872 GCA_047621785.1 Polaribacter sp.
AATACTGAGTTAATCAAGGACTGTGAAGCTGACCTAAAGCGCGCCACAGCTATTAGTTAATTGACCATGCCATCAATACAGACAAAAGAGGCTACTACAAGCCTAAATATTATGCTGGCGCTGAGGTGTGAGGCTAAGCCAATCATTGATTTCTATCGCCTAAAGAAACTTCATAGCAAGGGCTTTGATCATTTTTACAGTGATGCGAATGCGAACCGATCGTATGCTATAAATCTAGTGGTGAGTGGAATCGGTTCTGCCAACATGCTGCAAGCGAGCGCTTGGATAGCCGCTAAAACAGAGTTAATGTCTTGCGCTTGGTTGAATGTTGGAACAGCAGGCCATGAAAATTTGGATCTGGGGGTGATCGTTCAAGTTGTGCATTGTGTCGAGCCTGGCTCGAGTAAGGCACATTACCCGCCATTGGTAGTAAATACGCGGAAGGCTTCTAAGCGGACTAAGTCCTCGACTAAGGGTGTTTCTCTACTCAGCAACAATACGCCGGTAAGTGATTACCCTGCTAACCAAGCCGTTGACATGGAGGCCTATTCTTTTTTTCTCAGCGCCAAACGCTTTGCCAGTTCGGAGCTGATTCAATCGTTAAAGGTTATATCAGACAATCAGAATCATGCACTAGAGCTGCTCAATGCGGTTCGAATCAGTGAGCTGGTCGGTTCTCAAATTAATATCATAGATGAGTTTAGCAGGTCACTTGTAGCCCTTGTTCCACTGCCAAAGAAGCAGTATCTGCGTGGACCAGAAATATCGCATTTGCATTGCACCGTGAGTCAGATGGCGCAATATCAAGATTTTATGAATAAGCTCGATAATATTCACTTAGACCAAAGTAAGATTGATTCGGTCATAGAGGGGGCTTCGTCAATGCGTGAGGTTCTGACGCAGCTAAAGACCTTACAGTTAACGGTTGCTCCTGCTTTAGCCGCTGTGAGCGCTTAGGCTTAGAACATGGATACAATCTATATAGAAGAACAGGTTCTAGAGCATGTGCGCACTCAGGTTATTCTGGCGCGCTATCCTAAGGCTAGGCATATTGTGATAGAGCGCTATCCTGAGGTATTCAACCCTCATGCGCAGAACTTTAGAACTCAAAAAGTTAACCCATCGCTAATACTCGCGGCCAAAGACAACAAAAAAGTTTTGAGTACCCCTAGTCAATATGAAACCGGCGGTGGGGCGAATTACTATTTTTCGCATATGTTGAACTGCCTATATGACTGTCGCTATTGTTTTTTACAGGGAATGTTTCGATCGGCCAATTATTTGTTATTCGTAAACTATGAAGATTTTTTAAGTGAGATCGAGTCGATCGTACTGACGCATAAGGACGATGACAAACCGGTTTGGTTTTTCTCAGGTTACGATTGCGATAGTTTGGCTATGGAGCCGGTATCGAGGTTTGCTGAATATATGGTGCCCAAATTTGCTGGTCTAGACAATGCTGTATTAGAGCTAAGAACAAAGAGCACTCAGATTCGTAGTTTACTAGATCAGCAGCCGCTGAAGAACGTCGTGGTTGCTTATAGTCTTAGCCCTCACGAAGTTGCTGAGGCTGTCGAAATAGGTGCGCCTAAGCTACATAAGCGAATTGATGCCTTGGTTCGATTGCAGGACCACGGCTGGCGGATTGGTTTGCGTTTCGACCCCATCGTTTGGCATCAAAATTATGCTGACCATTATCAAGTGATGATTGAGCAAATTTTCACGCGCCTGGATGCCAACAAAATCGACAGCGTTACGCTTGGTGGATTTAGGCTCCCTAAGGATTTCTACAAAACGATGCGACGCTTGTTTCCAGAGCATTGGTTATTTAGCGCTGGTCTTACCGAGAACCAAGGTATGGTTTCTTATACTCCCGAGATTGAACATGAAGTGTTTTCTGAGCTACAACAACAGACCCTGCGCTTTGTGAATTCAGATAGGCTCTATAGTTATCCAGGTTATCAATCGAAGAACATTGAAATAGCGAGTCAATAAAACCTTTCAACCTATTTAATTGGATTAATATCGATAGCATATGGGATTAGTTAAATGAAAAAAGCATTCATCACCGGCGCGAGCTCGGGTATAGGTCTGGCGACCGCTCGCAAGTTAATAGAGCAAGGCAGTGCCGTCAGCGGAGTTGCGCGAGACTTCGATCAGACTGATTGCGACAAATTAGAAAAGCTTGTGCTCGATTTATCAAAGTTGGACGAGCTCCCCAAGCAACTCAAGCAAGCTTGTTTTACAGCCAGTCAATATGATTGCCTGATTCTTAATGCTGGCTACGGCCGATTCGGCGGTATCGAGCAATTTTCTCATCAACAGATCAGGCATCTAATAGACACTAATTTAGTTAGCAATTTGTATTTACTAAAGCATTTTCTGCCTGATTTTAAGCGGCACGGCGGCAAGGATATCGTTTTGATTGGTAGTGAATCGGCCTTGGCAGGTGCAAAACAAGGAGCCGTCTACTGTGCTTCTAAGTTCGCAATTCGGGGCTTAGCGCAAAGCTTGAGAGCGGATTGTGCAAATGCGGATATTCGAGTAATACTGGTTAATCCAGGTCCAGTCGCCAGTGACTTCTTCGATGATTTACACTTTAAGCCAACTGCCGGTGACGACTATTGCATTAGTTGCGAGGCAGTAGCCAATGCCATCGTGAGTGCTCTGGCGCAGCCGCGTGAAACGGTTGTAGAAGAAATAAATATTCAGCCGATGAAGCGGGCCTTTCAAAAATCTTAGACGCAGGCTAGCCGTGCAGAAGTTAAAATAGGCTTAGTTTTCGAAAGGATAGACCAAGCCTATCTGTGACCGAACTTCATCCATTATATCCATGACCTCTAGACTGGCCTGCCAAGTCATTAATGGGTGTTCAATTCTACCTTCGTTCAAGGTTTGATGAACCGCGGCAATCTCCCATTCATAGCCGTTAAGTTGGTGTGGGCTATGAACTTCGCGTTGTACCGTTCCAGCATCAGTATAGAGGGTGGCGGATTCACTAGCCCAAAATTGCGAGTGAATTTTAATTTTCCCTTTGCTACCGTAAATCCAAGCTGCATGGTCGCTATTAGCACTAATCATGCTGCCTAGCTGACTTAATCCACCACTTGGGTACTTTAAGCCAATCACAATTTGTTCGTCCACCGATGTATCACCAATATGGCCAATTGCCTTAATTTGTGTTGGCGCGTCTGCGTAAACCCAACAGCTAAGTGTGATTGGATAAATCCCCATATCCAGAGTGGCCCCACCGGCGAGATCTGCATTGTAAAGCCGGTGTGTGGGGCTGGCATTGAACCGAAAGCCGAAACTCGCTTGAACCATTTTAACCTCACCAATAAGGCCTTGATCTAACCAATCTCTGATGGTTTGGTAAATGGGCAGAAAACGGGTCCATACCGCTTCCATGTAAAAGCACTTTTGTGCTTTGGCGATTTCAATGACGCGCTGAGCTTGGTTTTTATTGACGGCCATTGGTTTTTCGCAGAGCACTGCTTTACCCGCCATAAGGCAGGCGATTGATTGCTCAGCGTGCAGATGGTGTGGCGATGCAATATAGACAACATCTAAGTCAGGGTCTTCGAGCATCTGATGGTAATCGTCAAAGCGCTTCTCAAAGCCATATTTATCTGCGAACTGCTCAGCCTGGTGCAGTGAGCGACTTGCAACCGCATAGCAAATTGCATTGTTTTGGGTTGCGAGCGCAGCAGCAAACTGGGTGGCAATATTGCCTGGTGCAATAATTCCCCATCGATAGTTTCTCATACGCTCATCGCTTTGAACTGAGATAGAAAGTGATATCAGCAGTGCACACTTCATCTCCTGCTTGGTTGTTAACCGAGATACGCACAATAATGTCGCCTGCCTGAAGGGTTTTAGCTGCAAGTTGACTAGTGGCGCTCAGAGTGCCGGTGGCCTTTTTAATATAAGAAACCGTCATTGTGCGGGGAATCCAACGCAGTTCGTTGGGTACTAGTGAATCCAAAGCCATACCCCTGTGAGTTCAGTTAATGAGCACAAAGCACCTGCATTAACAGTTCCTAGATGATTACGAACTCCCCAGCGATCTTTCATCTTTACCTCGCAATATCCAGGTCGAAGGTCAATTACTTTTGGTTTGATCTTGCCAAACAAAGGTGCAGCGAACTCAATAGCCTTGCTGAATAAAAATTTTCCGCCCGGCAGCCGGTTTAATTTCAGGAACTGAGGGTAGATGGAAGACATGGTAATATTCATTAATAAACAGCGTTAGGCTCGAATTATGCATTGGAAATCATGGTGAGGGGAAGAAACATCAAAAAGTACCAGTAACTTGTGCAAGATAATCGCTGCCATCGCCTCTTAGTGTTTTGAGCCTTATCTTGCTTAACTTGGTTTACTAACTAATCCGCCTAAAATTTTTGCAGTTTAGGCTTGTTTCGGCTAGAATCGCGCTTCGCTAAAGGTCTTGCAATTTTTTGCTCGGTTTTTATGCGTAACGCTAGGTTTTATGGGGGTTTTTGAGGTAATTTTTCTCGAAAATCTTCGAAACCGAACTCCTTGTTTTACTTTTTGTAGATGCGCTCTTTGAAAGAGTGCGCCAGGAAGGAAACTTATTAACCGTGAGGAGCTCTAAATGAGACATTACGAAATCGTATATCTGGTGCATCCAGATCAAAGCGAACAGGTCACAGCAATGGCTGATCGCTATAAAGGTGTGATTGAACAAGGTGGTGGCACCGTTCATCGCTATGAAGACTGGGGCCGCCGCCAATTGGCTTACCCAATCAACAAAATCCACAAGGCTCACTACATTTTAATGAATGTGGAAGTTAGTCAAGAAACGCTGGACGAAATTGAAAACTTATTCCGTTTCAATGACGCGATCATTCGCAACCTTGTGTTGAAAATGAAAGTTGCCGAAGTTGAACCATCAATTATGATGAAGGAAGTTGAAGCCGAGCGTGAACGTGACGTTGAACGCGAAACCGCACGTGCTGCTGAAGCTGAAGCTGAAGCCGTAAGAGCTGCTGAAAAAGCAGCTGCTGCTGAAAAAGCCGCTGCCGAAGCGCCTGTTGTTGAAGAAGTAGCTGTAGAAGCCGCAGCTGAAGAAGTCGTCGAAGCGGCTCCTGAAGAAGCTGTTGCAGAAACCACTGAAGAAACACCAAAAGAAACTAAGGAGGCAGAGTAATGAGAAGAAATGCACCTAAAAAGAGACGTCCAGGTTTTCGTCAAATGCGTAGACGCTTTTGTCGTTTTACGGCAGAAGGCGCAACTCATATCGACTATAAAGATCTAGCCACTTTGAAAGCATTTGTTTCTGAGTCAGGCAAAATCATTCCAAGTCGTAATACTGGTACAGCAGCGCGTTTTCAGCGTCAGCTAGCCAGTGCCATCAAAAACGCTCGGTTCTTGGCTTTGTTGCCATATACCGATGGACACAAATAGGGGAACATCATGCGAATAATCCTATTAGAGAAAATTGTAAACTTGGGCAGCCTTGGCGATTTAGTCAATGTAAAAGCAGGTTATGCTCGTAACTATCTTGTACCACAAGGTTTGGCAACTGTAGCGACTGAAGACAACATCAAGCGATTTGAAGAACGTCGTATTGAGTTGGAAAAAGCGTCAGATGATAAACTACAAGCTGCAAAAGGACGCGCTAAAGAGCTTACTGGTAAAACAGTTGAGATCGCTGGTCGTGCAAGTGAAGAGGGCAAGTTGTTCGGTTCGGTTGGTTTAAGCGAGATTTCAGAGGCTTTCGCGGCCAAAGATCTAGTCGTCAATAAATCTGAACTACAGTTACCTGAAGGTCCTATCAAAATGATCGGTGAATACGAAGTCGCTGTATCAATTCATACTGAAGTTCATTTTACTGTGAACGTGGTGGTTGTGGCTGAGTAGCTTCATTCATCTTTAAGTAGATAAAACAGAAAAGCGAAGCCTTAGTGCTTCGCTTTTTTGGGTTTAGAGTCCTTCAGTGCAATCTATTGGTCTATAGTAGTCACAGATACTGAATGTAGGTTCAATCAGTCATTTCTGCTTGCTAGAATGGATTGATGATTAGCACGCCAAACGTGTAAACGCGACAGCCGCGGGGGCTGGCTTTGATTTTATTTTAACTTTCGTCTCGCAAAAACACCTGTAGATAGATTCAGGCACTAAATTATCATGACTTTGTGCTAAAGTTATCGACCCGCTAAAATCCCCTAACACTGTCAAGAAGAACATACAATGGTTACTGGCACCACTCAAACAACCCGAGAAGAAGAAGTATTGCGTCTGCCGCCGCAGGCTATTGAAGCGGAGCAGTCAATTTTAGGCTCCATGATGTTGGACAATCGCGTTATTGATGAGATTAGTTCTGACATTGAAATTCGGGATTTTTATCGTTCAGATCATCAAATAATCTTCAAGGAGATTTTAGACTTAGATGCACGTGGTGAAGCGGCCGATGTTGTGACGGTTTCTGAGTCATTGACTAATTTGGGTCAGTTAGACCAAGCTGGCGGATTGGCCTATCTAGGTATTCTGGCGCAAAATACCCCAAATACCGGTAATGTTAAATCGTATGCCAAGATTGTGCGAGAGCGTGCGATTCTTAGGCGTTTAATCGAGAGTGCGAATGACATTATCAAGGCGTCTTATCAGCCAGAGGGTCGTAGCCCTGAAGAGGTGCTGGATTTTGCCGAACAACTAATTTTTGAAATCGCCAAAAACAATAATAATGCTAAGGCCGGTTTTAGAAAAATCGATGTGCTTTTAGGCGAGGCGGTCGACAAGATCGAAGAACTATTTAAGACCAAGCAAACAGTAACTGGGGTGCCAACCGGGTTTGTAGATCTGGATAAGAAGACCAGTGGTTTACAAGGCGGTGACTTAGTTGTTGTGGC
>JBLHMH010000184.1:0-6841 GCA_047621785.1 Polaribacter sp.
AAGGAACCAGTACACATCACCACTTGCTGCGCGCGTAATTTGTATAGGCGCTTGCGGGCTACTAGGGCTAACCAATTGTCTGCATGCCAACCATTGCAAATGGTGTCGGTCATGACTTCTATATTTTTATGAGCAAGCACTTGTCCTAGCAGCTGCTTACGTAATGCGTTCGAGGCGCTATTATCAAGTTCAAAACGTGCATAGTTCAAAGAGCCGCCTAATATGGAGTTCTCTTCTACAAGCAACACCTCAAGACCCGCCTGGGCTGCTTCCAAGGCCGCTGACAAGCCTGCAGGTCCACCACCAATTACCGCGACATCAGCGAATTTATATTGCTTATCGAAATGTAATTCAGGTTCTTGTGGGGGCCGATATGTTTGGTCAATTCTGCCAAGGCCGGCTTGCTTACGAATAAAGCGTGCCCAATATTCCCAAATACCACGAGGCCGAAAAAATGCTTTGTAATAGAATCCGACTGGTAAGAACCTGGCTAACAAGCCGACATAAGTTTGCCGATCATGTTGTAAAGAGCCTGAATAGTTCTGACCTTTAACCACCAAATCATTTTCCACTGGCTGTCGATCAGCCAAGGTATTTGGCGCCGATTCTAGCTGCACCAAGGTATTCGCATCTTGCCCAGCCATGGTTAAAGGGCCGCGAGGACGATGGTACTTAAATGATCGACTCATCAACCACTGCCCATCAGCAATCAGAGCGCTGGCAATTGTGTCTCCTTGCAGCGCAGGGACGGCTTTGCCCTCAAAGCTAAACTCGATCAACGCATCACGATCAACTAGACGACCATACGGTGCAGCTAAGCGATTACTCTTATTATTTAAATGCTGAGACATTAGTTACTCTCTCCAGCCACTGTCAAGGACGGCTCGGTAATCGGCAACTCAGGCAATTGCTCGCCGACTTTAAAGGTGCGCAGCACTTGGTCGGTGACGGTATTTCTTTCGGCAAGAAACCAAAATGACGTCGCATTATGGCACCACCATTCCACAACTAAGCCTGCGTGGTTGTCATGGAAGAACACATATTCTGCCCAAGCACGCGAATCAACATAATCCGCGGGCATTGGATGATATTCACCGCCATAGGTGAATTCACTAATATTGCGAGGCCCATTTAATGGGCAATCTAGTATCTTCATGCTAATGACTCGCGGCGGTGGCGCCAGCTTCATTGATCTGGGAGTGATTATAAAATCGCTCTAGTTCAAAAGGTTTGATTAGATCAGGTACTTTTTGCGTAGCAACCAGTTCGGCCATGGTCTTGCCGCAAATTGGCGTGGCTTTAAAACCCCAAGTACCCCAGCCAGCATCTAAGTAATAATTTTCCACTGGGCTAAGCCCCATGATCGGGCTGTAATCCGGCGTCATATCGGTGGTGCCGGCCCACTGTCTTAGCATGCGAGCTTGGGCCAAGAATGGAAACAACTCTATTGCAGCAGCCGCTAGGGTTTCCTTTTGCTCAAGGGTGGCTCTCGTGTTATACAAGGGATAAGGGTCCGAACCACCACCGATCACAAACTCGCCCCTTGAGGTTTGATGAATATAAACGTGGAGGTGTGGTGAACTCACATGAGGGTCAAGAATAGGCTTATACGGTTGCGTAACCATTGCTTGCAGCGGGTACGAGTGAATCGGTAATTTAATATCAACCATCGACGCAACCAACGAACTAGCACCGGCCACAGCTTGTACCACAGCACCACATTCCACTCGACCTCGGTTGGTGAGTACCGCTGTTACTTTGCCGCTTCGTACTTCTATGTCCTGAACTTCTGTACATTGATGTAACTCTACGCCTCGTTGGCATGCACCTTTTGCATAACCCCAGGCCACGGCATCATGCCGTGCAGTAGCGCCGTCTTCGTGCCAAAGCCCGCCTAATATTGGAAAGCGCGCATCGTCATCCATTCTAAGATTAGGAACCAATTCGCGAATTGTTTGCGGGTCTACCAGAGTAGATCTAACCCCTAGATGTTGATTAACTTCAGCACGCCAGCGAAAGCTCCTAATCGCTGCATCAGAATGAGCCAGGGTCAATTGACCACGATTCTCATACATCACATTGTAGCCAAACTCGTTACTCAGATTTTGGAATAATTTGACCGATTCCCGATAAAACGCGACACCTTCTTCAGTAAGGTAATTAGAGCGAATCACGGCGGTATTTCTGGCAGTGTTACCACCGCCCAAGTAGCCTTTATCGAGTATAGCAATATTTTTAATGCCATGGTACTTCGCCAAATTATAGGCGATTGCAGTACCGTGCCCACCGGCCCCAATTATGACCACATCATAGTGTGGGTTGAGATCTTTGTTTGGCGTGAAATGATGCTGCGCTGGGTAGTTCTTTCGCAGACCATATTTAAGTAGTGAAAAAGGCATAAGGGATTAGTTTTCCGTTAATCGGTAGGTCCTGTTTATAGACTGATTAAACGCTGAAAGCATTAAGCATATTAGGCATTTTTGTATAATTAATACTTATGAATAAATTGGATGTACATTAAGCAGCCCTTATTTTATATTGGTCAGATCAACCTTAGCCTAAGACCACCACCTAAGACCATGAAAAGAAATAAAACCATAGAGATGGGCGCTCTAAGAATTTTCGCAATCGTAGCTGAATCAGAGACCTTAACTCAAGCCGCCTTACGACTTGGAATTAGCCAGTCGGCGGTCTCCCAAGCGATCAAACTAATTGAGGAAAACGCCGAAGCACTGTTAATTGTAAGGCGATCAAGGCCGATTAAATTAACCCAAAGTGGAATAATATTACGGGAATATGCAGATCGAATTCTATCTGATACAGGCCGTATGATGAACGACGTTAAGCTAGCCGCTGACGGCCAGCTATCAAACCTGAATGTTGGCATGATCGATTCCTTCGGCGATTCTCTAGGCTTGCAATTTATTACTAAAATAAAACCCTTTGTTGCCAAGGTTTCACTACAGACAGGATTGCACACGTCCTTAAGCGAGTCCCTGAGAAATCGTAATATCGATATTCTAATCCGCGCCGACCCCTTGGAACTCGAGACTAATTTAAATCGACACGCCTTGATCAGAGATCCATTTTTAGTGATCGCGCCTAAAGACGCGGGCGGTGACGTGACCCCTGACATTCAACACTTAGCCAGTAAACTACCTTTTATTCACTATAGTCCTAACTCACCGATTGGCGCGCAAACCGATTTAATCGCCAGACGCTTAGGGGTTGAATTGAATACGCACTATGAGTTGGACAGTACTCAAACTCTTATTAGATTTGTTCGAGCCAATCATGGCTGGGCCATTATTTCGGCATTATGCATGGTGCGCTACCTGCAGTTATTGGAAGACATCCAAATACTTGATCTAAATGGTGGTGCTAATGCTCGCTACATATCGCTGTTCTGCCGCAAGAATGAATATGCTGATTTGCCTGAAAAATTTGCCGCTATTTCACGTCAAATATTTACCCAAGAAGTAAGCCCTAAACTCGAAGAAATAGCACCGTGGTTGGCGAAACAAGCCTACGCAATCGACAAATTACCTACCTTCTAAATTAAGTATAAAAGTCGGCGGCATTACGTTTCAGCTTACTCAAGCCCCGCTCGTGAAGGTAGCGAAAGGCTTATTTCTGTGGTTTTAAGAAAACTGCCCTGCCTCCCACATCTTGCGTAATTCAAACTTTTGAATTTTGCCTGAGCCAGTCAACGGAAACTCCTTAACAAAATACCACAGGCTTGGGGTTTTTTGCGGTGACAGTCGTTCGCGAAGATAGGCGAACAATACCTGCTGTTCAACTTGTTGCCCGGGTGCCCAACGAATAAATGCACCAATAACCTCCCCCATCAACTTATCAGGCAAGCCAACCACTGCGACTTCACCAATCGCTGGGTGCTCAAATAGTGCATTCTCGATCTCCCGAGGATAAACATTTTCACCACCGCGAATAATCATATCTTTAAGTCGCCCTTCTACGGTGACATACCCGCGCTCATCCATCGAACATAAATCACCGGTATGCAGCCACCCCTCTTTGTCAATAGCCGCTGCAGTGGCCTCAGGCATTTCGTAATAGCCATGCATGACATTGTAGCCCCGAGCACAATATTCGCCAATGCTGTTGACTGGCAGTATTTGCCCAGACTCAGCATCCACTATCTTTACCTCTACATTTGGCAGTGGCCTGCCAATTGTGTTGGCTTTGTCCTCGATGGTATCGTTATCGTCAGTTAAAGATATTACTGGCGAGCATTCAGTTAAACCAAAAATAGTGACAAACTGAATACCGAGACTTTCCTCAAAACGTTTAACCAACTCTGGCGGCACCGGTGCGCCGCCAGCAGAAAACTTTCGTAGACTGGATAAGTCCCGCGTTGCAAAATCCGGATGTTCCATTAGTGCCACCAGCATGGTCGGCACGCCGCCGCTACCATTAATGCCATAGGTCTCAATTAGTTCGAGCACTAGGCTTGGGTCAAAGCTCTCTAAGAGCACATGGGTGTGCCGATTAGCCACGGGGCCCAGGGTGCCCAATACACAGCCACTGGTATGGAACAATGGCACCATGGTCAAATGAATGGAACCAGAAGCAAGGCCTACCACACTTTGAACATGGGCCGCATTATTGACCAAGCCTTTATGATGTAACAAGGCACCCTTTGGGAATCCAGTAGTACCCGACGTATATTGAATCATGCATGCGTCGTCAGGCTTAACTTCAGGTAATTCAATTGATTGATCTTGTCCAAGATGCATTAGTTCAGACCAATTGGCCAGCGAAACTATTTCGCGAATAGTGGGACAATTTGCCGATACTTGTTGCACCGACTCAAGCATTTTATTACCACGGAACTCGGGCAATACAAATATTCCAACAGCGTTAGACTGCTTGAGAACATATTCGATTTCTTCGGGCTGATAGGATGGATTTACTGTTACTAATACAAGCCCAGCCATTGCCGACCCAAATTCCATCAACACCCACTCAGGGATATTGGGCGCCATAATCGCAATGTGTTCTCCCTGCGAAAACTTCGTCGTCAACGCTCGGGCCAGCGTCTCGGCATCAGATCGCAGCTGCGCATAGGTCCACTCTCGCCGCAATGCAGGGTCAGCAACGCCAGCAATAAGTGCGGCTCTATCTGGGCATTCCTCAGCAGCCTCAGATAACAATTGGCCTAAAGTAATACTGCGAACTTTTGGCTCACTTGAGCCTGCTGAGTATGATTCAGTTAACATAAATAAACTCCTACTTATAATGATGAACTGCCAGTTTCGAAAAACTGCTGATGATATGCAATTTTATTATGGCGTGGCGGCTATATCCACCACATACACAACGGCCCTATTTTCACTATTGTTTACCCACCAGTGGACCAGCCCATGAACCTCGGTAGAAACGTCTGACTGCTTTCGAGTTAACGGGGTATCCGAATCATTTCGATGTTCGGTCATCACCCCTTCAAGCATATATAGAATCCCTGGGCGCGACTGATGTTGGTGTACAGCAATCACACCACCTGGCGCTACCGTAATTCTCCTTGATCTTAGAGAATAAGCTTGCATCACATCAAACTCTCGAGCAAGTGGAATCATCGCTAAAACTTCGGACTCAATACCCTGAGTTTCACTTGGGCCTTTGGCGCCTAGTGCCATCGCATTTTGTTTCTCTACCTCCGAAGAAATAGCGTCTTTCTGGGCAGATGCCTCGAATGACAAACCGGTGAGCATCATTACTATTGCAATACTAAAAAAAGAAAACCTAGCCATTTTGAACGTCCCATGATTTACCATATTTAGCCAAAGTATATAACGAATAAACTAATCACAACATTGGCATTTTCACGCGATTCATCGCTGCGCATTAAAACCCCTATTGCAATACTATCCAACGCCTTTATTGCTAACCGCCTCATAAGAAATAGCAGTGAGAATCACTAGCCCCCCAATCAGGGTCGCAGTAGCAGGAACCTCGCCGACACCTAACCAAACCCAAATTGGATTCAGAACCACTTCGAGCATCGCCAGTAGTGCGAGCTGAGCAGCTGGTACATGCTTGGAGCCGGCGATCAGCAAAAAACCACCTAAACCAATTTGAAAAACACCCAACGAAAGGCAGATCAGAAGATCAGAACGCGGTATTGCTAAATCGTCAACCGCTAAGCCAAGTACAACTACCAAAACATAAGATGACCAGCAAATCGCCGGCAGCATGTCCTGATTCTTGCCGCGACGAAGGGTAACGTTGAACAGGCCATAACAAAAGGCCATCAAAAATGCATAGGCAATTCCGCGTAAGCCATTGCTTGATAGGGCTCCATTAATGATTATAAAAACGCCGATTAGCGCTACGCCTATCGTCCCCCACGTTTTGAGGCGCACCTTTTCACCGATTATAAGCCACGCAAGAACGCCACTTATCAGTGGGGTCAGTGAGATGATAAACATTGCGTTTGCGGCGGTCGTAGTTACCAAGGCTAAGACCACGGTAATTGATGCAAGGGCTAAAAATACGCCAGCCACAAAGCCCGTCCAACCTGAAGCCACCAATGAATTTAGAAAACGACCCTTATTTAGATACATGACCGTTAGGGTGGAAAACACAAGCAAGCCCAACGCTCTATAAAAGGCAATCTGCAGTCCGTTGGCCGACTCCATCAAACGTGTGCCTAATCCTAGAATACTAAGAAACACGCCTGCTGTGACTATCATCAGCACAGCACGATTATGCATTGTCATAAACGCATCAGCGCCAAATCACCGCAAACAAAAATATCACTTGGCATCGCTAAGTGTTTCAACGCAGGCGTATGGCCACGTTTTTAGTATTCACATAACTA
>JBLHMH010000185.1:0-6819 GCA_047621785.1 Polaribacter sp.
ATTACTTGTTCGGTCTGCACAACATTCCAAATGTACACACCAAAACCAATTATTTTAGGCTCATGGGTTAGTAGGCGCTCGACAACGTCTTCTGGGCGAGATTCTAAGGTGAACTCTTCGATAACACATTGGTCTTGCATTTCAGCCATATTGGCATGCAAATACCGTAGGCCGAATGCACTATGGATATAGCGCGCATTGAGCGTACTCAGCACTATCGTAGTCGCTGTCTCACTGACTATTGGTTCTAATCGCATGCTGGTTGTGCCTTAATTTTAATCATAAGTTTGAGCTAGGTTATGCCTAGCGACTATCAATTTGATGTTTGCGCCTGAACTATTTGATTGAGCACGAAGGCGCAAGCATGGAATGCAAATGTACCCGTCACGTGCGAAATCGAGCCCATTCCGCCGGCGCAGTTCAGCGCGTTAGACGGTAAGTCCTGATCAGTATCTTCGCTAGTTTGGGCGCTATTTTGAGAATGAGGTTTCCCTCTACTCAAACCACCTTCCCCGTCTGGGTAGACCAATTGCTCATCAGAATAGACACAGGCTATTCCAAAACTTCTCTTTAGATTACGCGCAAAACCGTAATCTTGGCGAAGCAATTTTCGAGTTCTCGCGAGCAGTACATCCTGCTTGGCTCGACTCAGGTCACACTGCTTAACTTTACTTGGGTCAACCTGGCCACCCGCGCCGCCCACGGTCAGTATCTTGATTTTGTTCTTCTTACAATGATGGATGAGTGCCGCCTTTATCCGAAAATCATCAATACAGTCAATCACATAGTCGAAATCGGGATTGATAAGTTCTGGCAAATTATCTCGACTAATAAAATCATCTATAGCACCCACTTTACAGGCCGGGTTTATCTGCAAGACTCTATCTTGCATCACCAACACTTTATCGCGCCCGATGCTCTCTGACGTTGCCAAGAGCTGTCGGTTTATGTTCGATTCAGAAACCACATCCATGTCTATCATGCTTATCGCACCAAGCCCGCTACGTGCGAGGCTCTCTACCACCCAGGAACCTACTCCGCCTATGCCTATCACGCAAACGTGGGCCGCTGCGATTCTGGTTAAACCTTCTTCGCCGTAAACACGCGAAATTCCACCAAATCGACGCGTATGCAAACTTGAGTCAGCAACATCGTCAGACATTGTGTTAGCGGCTGTTGAAGCGGCGCTTGTGTTAGATTCCTGTTTCATGAACGTCCGCGAATACAAAATAAGTTAAACTAGATTTTCTGGTCTTAAACAAGCTCTGATTAATAATGAATCAATAGATGAATATCCCGATTGACACACTTGTCGACACCCATTGCCATATCGATTTTGCGGTGTTTGACGAAGACCGTGACCAAATACTGTGCCGCGCTATGGCACTTGGCGTGAAGACAATTGTAGTGCCCGCGGTTAGTGCTAACAGCTGGCAGCAAACAATTGAAATTTGCGCGCCGCGTTTGGCTGCTGAGGGCGCTTTAATCTCAACCGCCGAAGGCTCTATAAAAACAGCAGTGCAAGACTCTGCAAAACTATTACTTGCGTTGGGCTTGCACCCTATATTTATTGACCAGCACCAACCTCAACATCTTACAGAGCTAGATATTTTGATAGGCCAACATAGCCCCATAGCTGTTGGTGAAATCGGACTGGACTTCTTCCAAAGAGAGTCGGATCGCGAAAAACAATTAGTTTATTTCACGAAGCAGTTGATTATAGCAAAACGCCATGCTCTGCCGGTAATTATTCACAACCGCAAGGCGCATGACGAATGCATTAATTTACTCAGACAGCATCAGCTTAAAGGCGGCATCATCCATGCCTTCAATGGCAGCATTCAACAGGCAGAAAAATACATTGAATTAGGGTTTTTGCTTGGCTTTGGCGGCATGTTGACCTACCAACGCTCACGAAAATTAAGACAATTGGCGAAGACATTGCCGATCGATTCTCTGGTTTTAGAAACTGACGCCCCAGACATGACTGTATCGCAACACGCCGGACAACGTAACAGCCCAGAATACTTACCACTAATATTAAGAGAACTCGCCGAGATTAAACAAATGAACACAAGTGAGCTTGCACAAGCTTGCACGCAGAACTTCAAAAATGTTTTCTTCGGCCAGAATTGATCCTAGGGCTCAGCGGCGCTAGGCTTCTTGAACGCCAACTCTGAACATAAAACGGCTTATAAAACGTAAAGCGCTTTATGCTTATAATCCATACCCAGAGCCTAAAGCAACTTATTTACAACGGTTTCTTCCAATCGAAACCAGCAAAAGTGTAATCTATAGACATAATCTGACAGCGTCATCCTTGATAATATGTCGCAACACATTTTATATTGATGCTGATTACCAACCAACTTGATAATACTTCAGGAGCCTATGACCTGGTTTCTAAGAAAACAGTAAGCTAATTATGAAAAATACTTTAAGCGCCGCAGTTCTACTAATTGGCGACGAATTGCTGTCTGGCAGCATTCAAGATGAGAACTTACCGCACATCGCGATAAAGCTTGAAAAGCGCGGGATACGCGTGCGTGAAACGCGCATCGTGCCGGATATCGAGCTTGAGATAGTTGAGGCATTGAATGCCTTAAGAGCCAAATACGACTATGTATTCACCACCGGCGGCGTTGGCCCTACACACGACGATATTACCTCAGACTCCATCGCAAAAGCCTTTGGTGTTGCCAATGTGATTCAACAAGACGTATTCGACATCATCCAAGGCTACCTGAATAGCAAGGGGGTAGAATTTACCCCCGCTGCGCAACGAATGGCCTACGCACCTGAGGGCGCCGAAGTAATTAAAACAGCGCACTCAATTGTTCCGGGCTACCGAATGGACAACGTTTTTGTTATGGCCGGCGTGCCAAGAATAATGCGCCTAATGTTAGATTCGATAGTCGATACGCTTAAAATTGGCAATGCAATACTAAATTCATCTGTCCACGCCAATGTCAGCGAGGGCGAAATAGCTGCAGTACTAGAACATATCCAGCAGCAACACCCTGACGTTGATATTGGCAGCTACCCACAAGAACCCGACTCTATCAAAAGCAACTACAGAGTGATTTTTGTGGTGCGTGGTACCGAGCAAACTCAAATCAATAAAGTCTGTGAAAAAATCCTATCTGCATGTACCGCAGGCGGATTTGAAGCCGTTAGGGCCTAGAGAAGGATGCCGCTCAAGCTTGATCAGCGGCACCTTCACGATCAATATAAAAAGCTCACTTGTTAAGCCGTCACTGGGTTGGCATTCAGCTGTTTCGCATAATCCGCGTACTTTGCGCGTAAACGATCAGCCTTTTTGGGGTCAATATTAATTTTATCGAAGTCTCCGTTAATGTGTGCTATTGCCAGCAATCGCTTATCCATAACCGAATACCACCACCAAGGGATATAGGCAACCAAATACATCCCAAAGTAACCGGAAGGTAGTTCGGGCAAATCGTCAAAACTACGTAAACTTTGGTAAGGTCGCGATGGATTCGCATGATGATCAGAATGACGTTCGAGTTGGAATAGCATTAGATTACTAAAGATGTGATTGGCATTCCATGAATGATGCGGTTGGCAACGCTCGTACTTGCCATTGGCCTGTTTAGCGCGCAACAAGCCATAGTGCTCAATATAGTTAGCGCTGGTCAATTGCGACCAAGCAACAAAGTTGTGAATCAATAAGAATGGAAGAACGATCCAACCAAACAGTACCACCGCCAACACATGAATGATCAGTGATACTGAGTAGGATTGTAAAATATGATTTTGAATGCTCCAAAACTTGAACCCACGTTTGCGTAAGCGGTCTGTTTCGGCAGCCCAGCCGCGTTTTGCTGCACCCGGTATTTCACGCAACATAAAACTATAAATCGACTCACCCATGCGAGAACTAGCAGGGTCCTCCGGGGTTGATACATCTCGATGGTGACCGAGATTATGCTCTACGCAAAAATGCCCATAGGCAGTTACGGCTAGCGTGAGTCGTGATAATCTACGCGCGAGCTTAGTGTTTTTGTGCCCCATCTCATGCGCAGTATTGATACACAAACCACTGTAAATTCCCGCCACAACCGCGAAACCAACATAGAAACCAATTGCCAGGTCTTGGGTGCCAATCAACCAAATGGAAACGGCCAGGGCAAAGAAATGCAGGGGAATAATGAGGATGGTCAAATTACGATAATAATTATCATTATCTAACTGTGGCACGATTTCCTCCGGGGGGTTAGTCCGATCTGTGCCGAGCAAATAATCTAGAGCCGGAATCACAAAATAGCCCACACCAAGTGGCACTAAAAGCATCCAAGGACTGTTAGTTTGAAAATAAGCCAGCACCGCAAACACCGGCACCAATGGCCAAAATAGAGATAACAACCACCAGTGGCGCTTCTTATCGGTGTATTGAATAAGGCCCTTCTCGGGATGCTCTAATTGGTAGCTTGTCATAGTATTAACCCTGTGCGTCCAGTTTAAATTTAGTCTAGCGTTTAAAGATAAATAAAGTTGAAATTAGAGTCTACTCCGTTCGGTCGAAGATGGAACAGCATTTACAGACAACTAGCTTGTCATTAACTGACAATATTATTCAAAAATGCTAAGGTATTCAGATGCAGCCTAACTATCAAGTCGCGAGCCCCTACCTGCGTCTAATGCTCCAGGCTGATCAGAAAATGCACGCATTGCTCATAGAGACGAGCAGCATAAACTTAAACTCAGTGCTGAAAGCCGACTATGTGAGCGGCGATGTCATTAATCAAATATTTGAGGTGTTGCAAGCACAAGGCGTGGAATCTTGGGTAATACAATACGCGGATCATCTAGGGGTAGGCAGTCACGGCCCATTAAGCTTCGCTGCACTAAGTGCGCCAAATTTACGCAGTGCAATCGATGTGGTGGCAAATTTCAGTAGCATACGCTCTTCTGGAACGGAGGTTCAACTACGCCAAAATGATCAACGCCTAGAGTACGTTTTGCGTGACCTAACTCAGCGTACATTAGTCGGGCGTTGGCTTATAGAATCGAATTTATTAGTGATTCAAAGGCTAATTGAGGCAATTATTGCGCACCCACTTGGCGCCTATGCAGAAATTCATTTCGCGTACCCAAAGCCCGCTGAACACAAAGCTATAGATCGACTTTTCAACACTCAATGCAAGTATGCCGAGCAGGAGAGCTATCTAAGTATTCCTTTGTCATGGGGTGAAATTAGTTCACCCTTGTCAGACCCTGACCTGTATAGAAGCAACCTTGCAAAGTGCCGTGAATTAAAACTCGCCTTAGAAACAAACAAGGCTGATGTGACACACGTGGTCCAAACCCGGCTACTAAATCATTTCGATCGCCGTTTAAGTAAGCAAGCACGTTTAGATAAAATCCCAAGTCTAGATGTGTTGGCGGCACAATTATTCATGTCCCCTAGGACCTTAATTCGTAAATTGTCAGCCCAGGATACGTCCTTTCGAGAGATTCTAGAACAAGTTCGGCAAAATCTAGCTGAACACTTATTAAGTAATACTTACCTCACCGTTGCAGAGATATCTGGTTTATTGGGATATCAAGAACCAGCGAATTTTACCCGAGCGTTTAAGCGCTGGACCCAGTGTACACCCACCGACTGGCGGCGTAGCCGTTAAACGGCTTTTACTCACGTTTAGCTTCTGCTTAGCCGCATAGGGACAAAATCATACGTCCGCGAATAAGCTAGTAATTAGGTCACGCATCCACCGACTAGCAGGATCTTGTTCAGTACTGGAATGCCAGTACAGAGACGAGCCAAGACTTTGAATTTCATACGGCAATGGTTTAATTACCAACGGCAATTGCTCTGCCAGCCCTTTTGGCACGGTCCATAATAAATCGTTCTGAGCTGTAACCCGCCCGGCAACAAAATAGTGCTGAACTCGCATACTGACTTTACGCTTATAACCAAGTTTCGCTAGTGCCATATCAGCATGCCCGCGGCCAGTTTGACGACTAGATACGTGAATATGCTTGGCGTCCAAATATCGCTCAATCGTTAACTCTTGCTTAGCCAACTGGTTCTCAGGGCGCATGGCACAAACATATTCATCCTTAGGCAACAATTGCCGGTTGAGATTACGTACACCTGGCAGCGGTGTATCAACAACAAAATCTAACTGCCCTGTTGCCAGATGCTTTTCAGCTTGCTCACGCGCGACATAGTAACTGGATATGACTACTCCAGCAGCGCTACGGTTTAGCTTTTCTTGAAGGCGCGGCAGTATCACTGAATCCGAAAAATCATTCATCGAGAATCGATAACGCTTAGTCGAACTTTGAGGATCAAACTTAATATTTTGATTGACCGCCATATCAAGTAACTGCAAAGCATCTCGCACTCGGTCGATCATTGACTTAGCTACCGGTGTCGGCAACATACCTGACGGCGTGTGTACGAATAATGGGTCATTCAAGGTTTCGCGCAGCCGACGTAAAGAATTGCTGACCGCCGGCTGGGTGATATTAAGAATCTCACTGGCGCGAGTTAAATTGCCTTCCTGATAAATAATTTCAAAAACCTTAAGAAGATTTAGATCGATTCGTTCTAGTTTCATAATACAAATTGATTCGCTAGGTCTGTATAAGACTAGCTTAGTTAAGGAGCAGCTGCTTTGGTCCAAATCGCAATAACGTAAGCACAGTAGCTACACACCCTGCATTCACATTGCTTATTGAGACTAAACATTAGCATAAACCTGATATATACAGAATTAAAGGCTATTCTGGTGATCTGTGCAGATCGATTTAGACCAATTAAGAATAGGCGCGCGCAATAGGCTTAAATAT
>JBLHMH010000186.1:0-6741 GCA_047621785.1 Polaribacter sp.
ACCGCTACAGGACACTTTTACGCTCTGGATGACCGCAGCGGCGAGATATTAGCAGACCTCAACACCGGTACTGGCATTATCGCGCCACCGATAAGCTATAGCGTAGACGGAGAACAATACATCGCATTTATGGCAGGCTGGGGCGGGCCCGCATTCAACACTCTAGGCGGTGACGAAGCATTATTCGAACACAGTAATAGCGGCCGAATTATAGTTTTTAAGCTTGGCGGTGATAGGGTTACTTTGCCCGCTAAAGCGAGTAAGCCAGACGCTTTTTTTGGTCCGGATGAATACCCGACTAGTGCTGAATTAATTGCTCAAGGCAAACCCCTGTATGTGATTCAATGTGGCGGTTGCCATGGCCTGCATGGCAGTACGCCGATGCTGCCCGATTTACGCAGGATGAGCCTCGAAAAGCACAAACTATTTCAGCAAGTAGTACGGGGGGGATTACTCGAACCTCTTGGCATGTCCAGTTTTTCAGACGATCTGAGCGAGCAGGAAGTTACTGCAATACATGCTTATATAATTGCAGAAGCACAGGCCGCTGCGGCCCGCTAGCGAAAATCAATTGCACAGAGCGGCGCTACTTCACTGACCTGGATAGCAGTGGCAGGTTTTGTCAGATTAACGTTGAGGCCAGATTGGAAAACGCTATGATTTGAGAATGGACAGGAAAAATCCGTTCAAATGCCTCAAGACATCACACCAAATCATTCGCTTGGCGGTGATGTATTATGTACCCTATCCACTTAGCTTTCGCCCGAGTGCCGGCCCAGCGAAGTCGAAGATATATTACACGAGCGCGGAGTTGATATCGGCCATGAAACAGTCCGGTTTTGGGCTGGCTGATACTTATTAATTTAGGGAAATAGGAGGTTTTTGCCTCCTATACTTACCTCTAAACAGGATGCCATTCGTTCCAAATTATAAGTTGGTACACAAAAAATGTAGCTACTTACTGCATATTGACGATAATTTTACCTCTTGCACGTCCTGTTTCCGAATGAGCCATCGCATCTGCTGTTTGAGCGAGTGAGTATTGCCTATCAATTACAGCGTTTAGATTACCGTCACGCATTAGCTCAGCTAGATCCTTGAGATCGTCCTGATTCAATGAGGCAATAAAGCCTATAAGCTGTTGGTCGACAAAGGGCTGCATAAATATTGTGCCTATTGGTTTAATTAATGGTGCTATCCAATCTCCTTTCTCGCCACCAACAGTCACTAGACGACCATCAGGTTTAAGTGCATTAAGGATCTTAGAAAAGGAGTGGTTACCAGCCATATCGAGAATCACATCATATTTTATGTCTTGGATGGTGAAGTCATCTTTTTTATAATCGATGACATAATCAGCACCAATAGAGAGCACCATTTCGACATTTCGTGTACTGTTATCGCCAGTAACTTCAGCGCCCAATGCTTTTGCGATTTGCACAGCCTTTGTACCCACACCACCTGATGCGCCGTTAATGAGAACTTTGTGACCCGCTTGAACCAAGCCTTTATCTCTCACTGCTTGAAGTGCAGTTAATGCCGCCATAGGAACTGCCGCCGCTTGCTCATGGGTTATATTGGCAGGTTTTAGTGCGACAGCTCTATTCTCTGGCATAGTCAGATACACAGCATATGCGCCCGATCTACCGCCAAATACAGCATCACCCACTTTGAACATCGTTACATCTTTACCGACAGCTTCAACGACACCTGAAAAGTCAGTGCCAACTTTGTCACTCTTAGGTACAGCAATACCGGTCATCAGACGCATTATATAAGGGGAACCACGCATACGATGCCAGTCAGCTGGGTTAACCGACGCGGCATCAACTTTAACCAGAATTTCATTATCTACCGGTATTGGTTTTGTAACTGTTAGCAGTTCAAGAACCTCTGGCGCACCATAGCAACTTGCAACAATCGCTTGCATAGAATCGGCTTGCTCAGCAGTTTCTGTTGTGGGTTCGCAATCGGCTGTATAACTAAGTGTGAAACCAAGAACGGTGAATAGCAACACAAAGAAAATGGCTATGCCATTCAGTATTTTATAACGACGTTTCATTAAAATAAACTCAGTGAGTATTATTTTTTGTGCAAGTATAGCAAAGCCTGTGCTAAACAGTTTGTTTAAAAACAATAGCTTAGGGTATGTAAGGTCCAGACTCAGATTTCAACCAACGAATACCATGTAGACAAAACATCACCTGACGCCTGAATCGATCTAACATTCCACTATTACTGTAAAAAAGCGGGATAAACCATGGGTTTGATCGTCCGTTAAGGGCTGTGAGCGGCCGTCGGGCTTTACTTTTTAATCAGGCACTAACATACTCATTGCAGCAAAATAATAAATAGTGATACTAATGAAAGAACTCCAGCTAGCAGCCGAGATAGCAGACTTGCTTGGACAACAGGCTCAGTGTGTCCTAGCTACGATGGATGAAACAGGCCCATGTCAGCATGTAATGGCATATGCATACAGCGAAGACCTTTTCACAATTTACCTTGCAACTTACATGGATACTCGCAAGTTTCGTAACATGCTATCGAATCCTAAAGTTAGTATGATATGGGACAATCGCAAAGGCGGCATCCAGGATCATGTCGATGGATATTCACTTACCGTAACGGGAATAGCTAAGTTGCTTGAGGGACGAGCACAAGATAAACCTCGTGCAGCGATCCTTTCAAGGAATTCGACACTGGATAAATTACTATCTCAAAACAATTGTCGATTATTTTCGGTTGTTCTAGAAGAATATACCCTGACTAGGGGTTACGATCACGTCTTTAGGTTTGGTCGTGGTTCTCGCGCAGTTAGCTAATAAAGGCAGGTCAAGAGATCTATGGTGGAGATAGACCAAGGACCATTAAGGGCAAGGTATCGCCTATCGAAGGCTTAAACGCTTGATTGGAACGACAGCGTAAAACATACTCAAAGGGGACATTCAGAAAACGTTCAGTCTGCCCCGCTTTTGAGTTAAGTTCTAATCGAAGCTGTCATATGAGACTTGTGTTAGTTATTGTGTAATTGCATGCAATAAGTAAAATGTAGGACGGAATAATGAAAATTATCGTAACTTTGTTCACAATGTTTTTGGTCGGATGCCAGAGCCCGCCGCCTCCAATCATTCAGCCTTTTGCAGATAACAAAGCCTTTATGCTAGTTAGAGATATGGTCTACAGAATATTTGACTCTAATGAGGCTGTCGTGGTTCCAATGGGGTTCGTTACTGACTTTGCCAGTGCACCGCAGGCACTTTGGTCATTAGGCGTCTCACCTCACGGGCGTTACAGCCGTGCTGCAGTTATCCATGATTACCTCTATTGGTCTCAGGTTTGTACCAAGGAGCAAGCGGATAATATTATGCTTCTTGCGATGATCGAAAGCGACGTTTCTAAGAGCGAACGGTTCTTGATGTACAAAGGTGTCGATTTTGGCGGAAATCCTTCATGGAATGAGAACAAGGCTGATAAAGCGAAAGGTCTGCCACGAGTTGTCCCTTTGAAGCTCTCTTTGGTCATTCCGCATAACGCGACATGGGAGATGTGGGAGAAAGAATTAGTACGTCAGAAGGTGAAAGACCCGGTTTTTCCAAAAGAACCTGGGTATTGTCGATTGGGGAGTGACGAGTATGTCGAAAAACAACTGAAAAAGTTGGAAAAAGGTCGCTAGAAAATAGAGTGTCACATCTTACATTTTGAATGACTGCTTAGGGCGGTGAGCTCAACTGGTCAACGCAAACAATGAGCGTTCAGATTGGCCAATTAGCTGCCTCTGGAAGCGAGATTCGGATTAGACATAATCGACCGTCAGCTCAAGACATTTTTCGGACACTTTAGGGTTAGAGGGGGTATGGGGGTCAAAAGGCTATAAACTTACATTCCAATATACGACACCTAAGCTTGTTTTACGTCTGCGCTTCAAGCTTTAAACTGAGAGAGAATCTACCTACCACAATGAAAATGGAAACCGATTCTTAGAATTTTAGGTCTTCAGATGAGTGCCCCGCATGCGCTCATTGACTACCCACTCCCGCGCGTCTCAGTCCCTTCGTGCTTGCAAGCCGGCTAATAAATGACTCTCTCTCTTGACTAAACCTAGGGCAAAACTGCAGGAAAACCAACATTTTAGGAACGGCCACTAGGCGAGTTAAAGTTACGAAACTCCGAACCCGCGCTGATAGCGCTGCCGTACCAGCAACCGCCACGAAACACGCGGGTAGAGCCAGATGCTGGGCCTGTCGGGTTAGTCGCATCAAATGCATGCCTGCGTACCAATCTTGATTCCACTTAAAGACATTGCCGGCCATATCGTATAAGCCCCACAACTAAGCGGGTCGGGTACGTAATACATCAAGGCCAAATGCACAATTTTGTGTGATACATAAAGCATTTGAACAAGCTTTCCTTATGTATCCTAAGTGATGGCGGTTTACAATCTTGCCTCTAAGTCAATCAGTCAACATCAGTAATCCAGTTATTTCTTAGGATTATTCCGTTAATCTTCTTACACCACTTTAACTAGTTTAAAAAATACTTTAGACTTAAAGTATATTCACTAAATTCGATATCCACATTATGTCAAATCAATCTCCCTGGGGTCCGTTCGATTGGGAAGACCCGTTTCTTTTTAACCAACAATTGACGGACGAAGAGCTCATGGTGAAGGAGTCTGTAGCCAAGTATGCTCAGGATAAGCTTGCCCCACGAGTGATTAATATGTATCGCGAGGAAGGTGTCGACCGCAGTATATTCCAAGAGATGGGTGAGCTTGGAATGCTCGGCTCCATGCTGGAAGGCTACGGCTGTGCTGGCATGAGTTATACCGCCTACGGCGTTATAGCCCGTGAAGTGGAACGCATCGACTCAGGTTTTCGCTCGATGATGAGCGTGCAATCGAGTTTAGTCATGTTCCCGATATACACTTATGGCTCCGAGCAACAGCGTGAAAAATATTTACCTAAGCTTGCCTCTGGCGAGCATGTGGGATGTTTTGGTTTGACTGAACCTGATCACGGCTCTGATCCGGGAAGTATGATCACACGGGCAAAAACAACTTCTGGTGGTTACCTTCTAAGCGGCGCCAAAATGTGGATTTCAAATTCACCAATTGCAGACGTGTTTGTAGTCTGGGCCAAAACCGACGATGGCGCGATTCGCGGATTTATTCTTGATAAAGGTATGGAGGGTTTATCCGCGCCCCAAATTAAGGGGAAGTTGTCTCTCAGGGCATCGGTAACTGGGGAAATTGTCATGGATAACGTGTACGTGCCAGAAGAGAACCTGATGCCGAATGTCAGCGGTCTGAAAGGCCCAATGGGTTGCTTAAACAGTGCAAGACTCGGTATCGCATGGGGTACACTGGGCGCCGCAGAAGACTGCTGGCACACAGCTCGCCAATACGTTTTGGATCGAAAGCAATTTAACCGGCCGCTGGCAGCCAATCAGCTTATTCAAAAGAAGCTAGCAGATATGCAAACTGAAATCAGCCTTGCGCTGCAGGCCGTGCTTCGCGCAACCCGTCTAAAAGAACAAGGTAAGTTAGCGCCTGAAACTATTTCGCTAATAAAACGAAACTCCTGCGGCAAGTCGCTCGACATTGCACGCGCCGCTAGAGACATGTTGGGCGGAAACGGAATATCAGATCAGTTTTCGGTGATGCGTCATATGATAAACTTGGAAACAGTCAATACCTATGAGGGCACGCATGACATTCATGCTTTAATCCTCGGTCGTGCACAAACTGGTATTCAGGCGTTTTTCTAGCACCGCTTTGGGTGCCAACCATCCTGTAGAAGGTATCAAGGATAGCTTTGGACTTGGAGCGAACAAACAATGCCCTCGACTAGGCGGTCGAGGCCATTGCTGGTGGTAATTAGCTTCCTGGCACCAGCGCAATGACTCTTAGAGGACTGCCAGAACCATCTTCAATTTTCAGCGGCGAAGCTATTATCACCGCACCAAAAGTCGGAAGCTTGTCAAGGTTAGTGAGACACTGCAGGCCGTAACGCCCGTTGCCGTGCAATATATTGTGGGCTGGGTAAGGCGGCTCAAACACGTGTCCCTGTCCCGCGTCGGTTCCAATCGTTTCAACGCCCATTCCTTTACAGTCACGCTGAAATACCAGAAAATTTACCGCACTTGGATCTGGGCCCGGAGTATGCGCGCCATCATCCGCCAAGTTGGTGTAGCCTTGCGTACCAACCTTTGCCGCCCATCCGGTATAGAACAATATCCAAGATTTTGGTGGTATCTGGCCGTTTTTGGCTTCCCATTCTAAAATATGCGATTCACTCAACACAAAGTCAGCATCAGCCGCGCACTCTTGCGTAAAATCCATTACTACTGCCGGCCCGATAAATTCACTGGCTGCTAGTTTATCCACCGTACTATTGCTTAAATCCTTGCCGGTTACCCAATGAACGGGAGCATCAAAATGAGTCCCAGTATGTTCATTCATACTAATGTTGGCCCAATACCACATAGGTCCATCTTCATTGTATTGCGAGATAACCTCTCGCTTAAATGGCGCACATTGAGCAAATTCCTCTGGCAAAACTAGGACCGGAAAATCGGCTGACAAAACATTAGTCAGGTCGACTACTTCAATTCCACCGCCAGCAATACCGCTAACCAGGTTTTCCAATATAGTTGAGTTACTCATAGCTGTTCTCCATAGAATTATAGTTACGACGAGTTTTTCATTAGTCTTTTTACGCCGAGATTAGTTATTCCATT
>JBLHMH010000187.1:0-6596 GCA_047621785.1 Polaribacter sp.
TCGATTTGCGAAGGTTATAGAGATGAGCAACCGAGATTGTGGCCAGTCGCTCATAGGCCGAATCGTTAAACAAACAGTAGGCGCGTTCGCACAACTTCTTCAAGGCAAAACCGTTAGGCTGATCGTGTAGCTCATCCAGATAGGCGATCAGTTGGATATCGTCATTGGTATAACGACGGCTAAAGCCATTCGTGGCGCGGTGACGACGAACCAGTTGTCCACCCTGGCGATATTGCGCGATGAGTCGCGTCAACTGTTGGCGTGAATAGCCACTGATCTTGATTAGGTATCGCGTGATCAGTCCTTTGCCGGGGCGTTTGAGTTTGTCGTACTCAAAACGCACCAAGGTGCGTTGAATCCATTTGTAGCGATCATCTTTATCGCTTAATACCGTGAATGCGACAGCTTGAGTCCCGTCGAGAAATTGCGCAACCTGGTCCAGGCTGATTAAGTCTTTTTCGTTCATGAGCGTTTTCATCCTCGTATCATGAACAACACCGGCAATTGAGTCTTCGTTTAGACTCATATATGAATACCTCCCTAGAAGTCAAACGGTATTTTAGTTGAGAATAAAAGATTGCGGACATATATCCGACCATTAGTGGTCGGGCTGCAATTGCATTCTGACCGGGCCTCATTGTGATTCGCTACCTGCTAGCCTTAACATTTCAACGGCTATGGCTAAGCCTATGAGCCTATCAGGAACGGGCAGGTTCGATCATTTCATCTCAGTTTTTTACTGCTTGCGCAACTTTGGTAGGAAACTCTTTCTCTCGTTATTGGTTAATGGTTTCGTTTGTTAACTTTATTTATCTATCTGGCCGACACATAGTGTTCAGGTAATGCGGGTACGCCTTTATGAAGAACTACCCAAACCATTCGAGCTGTCTTATTAGCAACGGCCACAATGGCTTTGTGTTTCCCTCGGCGCTGCGCGACTGAAGTGGCCCATACGCTAAGAGTGTCATCCCGTTTTTTCGCCCAATTGAAAACGGTTCTCGCGCCATGGATCAGTAACGTTCGCAGATAACTGTTACCTCGCTTACTGATCCCGCCTAAATGAATGACGCCCCCAGTGCCGTATTGTTTGGGTACTAAGCCTAACCATGCCGATAATTGTCGTGCGTTCTTAAATTGCCGACCTTTTCCGATACAGGCATACAAAGCCGGTGCCGTAATAGAGCCTATGCCGCGCAACCTCATTAACTGTTTGGCAATATCGTGGTTTGATGCCATGACGGCCAACTGCTTATCGGCTTCATTGACCTTCTTGCTCAGCGTCTGATGCGTTAAAAGCTGTTCATGTAGGGCTTTACGAGCGATGGGGGTAAGACCGTTCTCTACATCTTCCAAAAGTTCCGGAACGGCTCTATCAAGATTGGCCAACCCAACAGGGAAAATTACACCGTACTCACTGAGCAAACTTCGTCGTTGACAAGCATTCTGTTTGCGTTGATCTTTTATCTTGGTGCGAATTCGTAATAGCAACTGAATGTCCTGTTGCTCCAGTGTTTTGGGTTCAACATCATGTATGTTTGGACGAAACACCGCTTCAGCTATTGCCAGGGCATCCGCCGCATCGTTTTTATTGCCGCGAACCAGGGCTTTAACATGTTGTGCTGGAATTAAGCGAACCTTAAAACCCATTTCCGTTAACGTTCTTGACCAATGGTGTGCACTGCCACACGCCTCCATGGCAATCACCGCATTGGGGTGTTTGCGGATCTCATCCAATAACCGAGCCCGTTTCACCTGCTTATTGAAAATAACTTTCTGTGCCTGATTTGAACCACATAGCTGAAAAACAGGTTTAGCCAAGTCGATGCCTAATGTTGTTATATTACTCATGGGGAATGCCTCAATGTGTTGTTGTAAACCACCATCCTCTAAAAATAACGTCGTGTTGTCAAAGAGGGTGGGAGGTATTCATCACAACATATCATATTAGAATCAAACTCTCCCTCCAGACTCACTTCATATTGGAAGAGACTCAGAATGGATTTTTCACGAAGTTTAAACTAGACTCTTGAGCTATCAATTAACAAGTAATCCTCTTAATTTGTTGGCATAGCAAGTTGATTAAGATTAAACAAAAGTGGGTTGCGTAAACTTTGAAAACCGCATTAATCACAGGCGTCTCAGGTCAGGGCGGTTCGTACTTGGCAAAAAAGCTTATCTCTGATGGCTATCATGTCGTTGGCACTTCACGAGCCGTCGCCGAAGATGGGTCTTCAAACTTGGTTGAGCTTAAGATCAAGGCCAGTTTGAGTATGCGTGCGCTGGACCTGCAAAACGGCCAACAAGTACTCGATTTAATTGACCAACTAAGGCCTGACGAAATTTATCATCTTGCTGCGCCGTCATCTGTCGCCAGATCTTTCATCGAGCCTGCTGAAACTATATACAGCATAGCGCTAACGACAGTGAACATACTTGATGCCATTCGTAAAACAGATAAGAACATCCCCTGCTTTATAGCAAGTTCGACCGAAATTTTTGGAAACTGCCGGGCGCCTGCTACTGAAAGGTCACATCACAACCCTCAAAGTCCTTATGGGATCGGTAAAAGTTGTGCTTATTACCAAGCTAAAATTTATCGAGAAGCTTATGGTTTATTTGTTTGTAGTGGGATCTTATCAAATTTTGAATCCCACTTGCGCCCAAGAAATTATGTAACGTCTAAAATAGTTAACACAGCATGTGAGATCGCCTTAGGCAACGCTGATAAAATCGAGCTTGGTAACATTAGTATTACTCGTGATTGGGGTGCCGCTGAGGATTTTATGGCAGCAGCAAGCTTAACGTTACGGCAAAAGCAACCAGATGATTACATTATCGCTACTGGTAATTCTCACAGCCTAGTTGATTTCTTAGAAACGACTTTTTCGAGAATCAATTTAGACTATAAAGATCATTTGGTTACAAAAGAGTTTTTAATTCGACCATTAGATATAAAGCAAACAATTTGTGACACAAGTCACACCGAATCTAAACTTAATTGGCGTGCCGAAAAAGACTTAAATGACGTTGTTACTGAAATGTTATATGTTGAATTAGCGCGAAGTATTGGAACCGAAAAAGCATCTGATTTGCTGGGGCTCAATTTTCCTCAGAATGTGTTTAATATAAACGTTTAAAGCTAGGCCTATTTAATTAGGTCTGGTATTTTTTAGCCCGTCCATTTATAGCCTTCTTGATAATCGTGCTTCAATTACTTATGCCTCGTAATTCTTCCGTCGACATTCTGCATATTTGCAAGGTCTACCTTCCTATTAGAGGGGGGGTTCAAAAAGTGGTGCAGTCGATAAGCTCCTTAACCAATGCTTTTAATCATCACGTGCTCACTACCGGCGAAGATGGTGCGGTTTCTAGTCAAACGATAGACGGGGCAACGATCACTCGGTGTCGTTCTTATCTCGAAATCGCCTCTATGCCAATTGCTCCATCAATAATTGGTCAGACTATTAAGCAAGCAAAAAAATGCCAGCTGATTTGCGTCCATTACCCTTTCCCTCTTGCCGATCTAGCTTTAATGATGACCGTTGAAGCCCCGCCTATAATAGTCTATTGGCATTCAAATATAGTGGTGCAAAAAAAGCTGAAATGGCTAACTTACCCGTTGGTTTACCTTACTCTTCGACGGGCTAAGGTTATCGTTGTTACTTCAGAGAGAATGATAGAAAACTCAACACTATTAACTCGCTTTAGGGAAAAAGTGAAAATCATTCCCTATGGCCTTTCTGCAGTAGATCGGGTTCAGGCAAGTGATGAAATACTAGAAGATTATTTTGTATTGGTTGCTCGACACGTTTCCTATAAAGGAATCGAAATAGCCATTCAAGCATTAGGCAATATTGATACAAGGCTGGTAATCGTGGGTGATGGTCCTTTGTATGAACAGCACAAATTACTAGCGAAAACCTTTGGGCTTGGTGACAAAGTCACGTTTAAAAAAAATGCCTCAGATAACGAGGTTATGGGCCTTATTCAAAATAGTATTGCCTTAATCATACCTTCCGTTATGCATAATGAAGCCTTTGGATTGGTCCAACTTGAGGCCATGCGTCTCAGAAAACCAGTGATTAATACATCGCTACCCTCAACCGTACCAATGATTGCTCGCCATCAAAAAGAAGGCTTAACCATTGAGCCGAATAACTCTGATGCCTTGGCCCAAGCAATGCTTCAGATGGCATCAGATAGACCTTGGGTAGCCACGCTCGGAAATAATGGCTACCAACGATTTAACGAGAAGTTTACCGACATTAAATTCAAACTGGCCCTGGATGCTTTGTTTGAAGAGTTACTAGCCTCTCAAAAATGAAGCCGATCATCTATAACCTAAACAATATCCGGCCTCCATTAACCGGCGTTGGGCGGTATTCAATTGAATTAATACGAGAAATGCTGGTTCAAAGGCCGAATATCATTGTCGCAAAAAATGGCAAGTTGCACATAGGTAACAACCTTGAATTACAAATAAACAGTTTCGATTCGGTAATGGTGGAGCAAACAGTAGTACCTATTGTTAGCCGTTCTCAGAGGAGCAGAAATCTGCGTGCGATGGTCGGTAATATTCCATTCAGCCGTACCCTCTTCCAGACTCTGGACCGTTATCAATTCGCACAATTAAGAAAGTTACCAATGGCAAATGGCTCGGCTTATCATGATTTGAATTACTCATTGAGCCCTGAAAGCGCTAACAACGTTAGCACGGTATACGATTTATCTAATGTGATTTGTCCTGAAACCCATCCTAAGCACCGTATCGACAATCTTAATGCCTATTTCAATAAACTAAAAATAGGTGCTTGTCATATTATTGTGATTTCTTACTCGACGAAATCTGAGTTGATGGAGCATTACGGCATCGCTGAAAATAGGATAGGGGTTACTCATTTAGCGGCCGATAAAAACTTTCATCCAAGGGGCGAAAATGAATGTCAGGGTTCATTATCAGCACGCAATCTCAACTATAAAAAATACGTGCTCTGTGTTGGAACCATGGAGCCAAGAAAAAATCTGTCCACTATATTGACGGCCTACGAAGCACTTGATCCGCAATTGCAACAAGAGTACCCATTGGTGATGGTAGGCCCATTTGGTTGGAAGAGTACCGAGCTCGAAGATCGAATAAATTGCCTGCATAAATCGGGGGTAGTCAGGCAACTCGGTTTTGTGCAGCAAAGTGAATTACCGACTTTGTATGCTGGTGCCGCGGTTTTTGTATACCCTTCACTTTATGAAGGTTTCGGGTTGCCGCTGTTAGAAGCAATGCAGAGCGGTTGCCCTTGCGTCACATCCAATCTAGGGGCGCTGGCTGAGGTTTCGGCTGGGTGTGCTTTACAAGTGGACCCTCGTAAAAGTGATGATGTCGCTGAACAATTAATTCGGCTCTTATCCGATCCTAAATTGAATTTAGATTATGCTAATTTGGGTCAACAACGAGCAAAGAGCTTTTCTTGGACTAAAACGGCGTCTCAAACGTGTGATATTTATGATTCTCTTTGAAGATAAAACAACACTGACTCAAGGCCGTTGCATGGCATTTACTCAAGCGATGATCGCCGCTTTCTTTGGGGTTGTAATTCTCAGTGCTTGAAGTTCAGAGAGCGGCAGTTTAGAGGAACTCTATAAGGCTAAAAAAGACAGTTATGCTCTCAACACCCGTCATTTGAATGAGCAGCAAGAGCCCTTATATATAAATCGTTTAATCAAACAGAACTCGCTCTATTTATTGCAGCACGCGAATAACCCCGTGGATTGGTGGTCGTGGGGCGATGAAGCTTTTGCCAAAGCAAAGGAATTAAACAAACCGATTTTTTTATCGATTGGTTACTCCACTTGTCATTGGTGCCATGTAATGGCCAGCGAAAGTTTCGATGACATAGACATTGCCAGCTTCATCAATGAACATTTCATACCAATCAAAGTTGATCGAGAAGAATACCCCGACGTTGACGAACTTTACCTTACCTCAGTACAAATGCTAAGCGGCAAAGCTGGCTGGCCATTAACCGCGGCACTGACGCCAGACGGTCAAGCATTTTTTGGTGGCACGTATTTTCAACTGGCGGCACTACTGAGTCTTTTAAACAAAGTCAGTGACACCTGAGTTCAACGCCAAGATGTCGTATTAGTACAAGCTAATCGCCTGAGTGATGCGCTTCGCGCAATTAATAAGTCGTCCGACGATACCAAGACTATTAATGCCAGCGTTATTTCTGAAGCGGCTATACGAATCCAAGCTGAATTATGCCGCTCATCTAACAACAGTAGCAAGCAATCTAAACCAGGCTTTCCCAGAGAACCTGAGATGCTATTTTTGCTGAATCACGCTCGAAGAAATTTATCTGAGCCGACCATAAGCATAGTCACACAACGACTATTAAAACTGGCGGCGGGTGGCATTCATGATCTAGTAGGCGGAGGCTTTCAGCGATATACCATCGACCCCAATTGGGTCATTCCGCACCTCGAGAAAATGCTGTATAACCAAGCCCAAATGGGTCGAGCCTATTTCCTTGCGTATCAACTCAGTGGTAACCCTTCACTCCGAACGGTGGGCGACAAAACTTTCGAGTTTTTGTTAAATA
>JBLHMH010000188.1:0-6587 GCA_047621785.1 Polaribacter sp.
TAAGTAAGTCTTTGATTATATGGTGGCTATGGGTGGACTTGAACCACCGACCCCAGCATTATGAATGCTGTGCTCTAACCAACTGAGCTACATAGCCATATTCTTTGCTGACCAGGAAGATCAGGCTTTGAAGATGCGTGAAAATACACTTGGTGGAGTGTCCAGTCAAGTATCTAAGTGTAGTTTTTCGAGACTATTGGTGATCTTAATCTACAAATTATCCACGAAATAGGTTCCACGCTATTTTTAAAACCTGTTAGCCTCTGCGGCTAAGCAACACTATTAAACGAGTAGGATGGTCCACCATGTCTAAAAGTAAGAAATACGACTTTAAAATTGAGCAAGTCGATTCACTCTGGCGTGCGCAAATTACCCGCCAAGTGACTTCTAAAAAAGTCGCTGTCACTAAACAAAAGGCTGATTTTGAGTCTGAGTCCGATGCAAAGCAGTGGGCAGAAAATGAGCTAATTGTGTTCACTAAGGGGCAAGCTGACAGTAATGCTCGCCGAGATGAACAGCGAAAAGAGTCTGAAGAAACTCAACGCCTGCGCTCTTTGCGTAGAGCCGATAAGACCCTGCAAGCCAAGGCTGAAAAAGCTAAAGAAGCTGATGTTGCTTTGGACGAAACTGGCATCGAAAAAAATGCAGACAACGGCTTTGATGAAGCTGACGATTAAAACGGCCTGATTGACATCAGCAAGCCTTTATTTTGGTAAACTGCTGTCCTTGTATAACTTCCATTCAAACAATTATTAAAACTCATGAGTCAGTCAGCAGTAGGGCCTCTTAAGGGAAAAACAATCATCGAACTAGCAGGGCTTGGCCCGGCTCCATATTGCGGCCAACTATTGGCTGATTTGGGGGCTGAGGTGATTTTGATAGATCGCCCTCATGCAATTCGTCTACCGGTTGAAAACCGTGGCAAGAAGTCGATTGCGATCGATTTGCGCAAGCCAGAGTCAGCTGAGATAGTGCTGAAACTGATCGAGGATGCTGACGCATTGATTGAAGGCTTACGCCCAGGCGTTACCGAACGACTCGGGATTGGCCCAGAAGCCTGCCAAGCGCGTAATCCTAAGTTGGTCTATGGCCGTATGACGGGCTGGGGCCAAGACGGCCCGATGGCCTCTATGGCCGGACACGACATCAACTACTTGTCGATTACCGGTGCTTTGTATGCGATGGGCTCGCCTGATCAAGTACCACCTCCGCCATTAAACTTATTGGGCGATTTCGGTGGTGGCTCGATGTTCTTGGCCCTAGGGGTAGTGTCGGCAATTCTTGCAGCGAGCCAAACTGGCAAAGGTGATGTCGTTGACGCGGCAATTGTTGACGGGGTTTCGTCAACCATGGGAATGCTTCGTTCTTTTGAATCACTCGGCGGATGGACTACTGAAAGACAGGCAAATATGCTTGATGGCGCTGCACCATTTTACCGTTGCTACGAAACTCAAGACGGCCAATATATGGCGGTGGGTTGCATTGAGCCACAATTTTTCGCAATCATGATCGAAAAGCTTAACATCGACTCTGCCCAGTATGGTGATCAAAATGACCGCGCGGCATGGGCGCATCAAACACAGCTGCTGGTCGATATTTTTGCTGGTCAGACTCGTGATCATTGGTCTGCCCTATTCGACGATACTGATGCCTGTATTACGCCAGTGCTGAATTACCAAGAGGCGTTACAGCATCCACAAAACTCAGCTCGACAATCACACATAATAGATAGGTCCATATCTCATCCGAACCGAGCTCCGCGTTTTGCAAGCACCAATCAATATTCGCCGCGCCTGGAGTGTCCTGCCGTTGGGCAGCAAACCTCAGAAATATTGGAGAGCGCGGGATTTAGTGCGTCGCAGATCAAGTCATTCATCCAAGCAAAGACTGTTTTCTAGACGACTAAATCTGAAAACCCTTATTGAGCAACTAAATTAACGAAAATGTACGTATAAATCAGCGCATGTCTGATTGACCACCCCCTTAACTGTAGCAATGAATAAAGTGAAATTGTAAGGGGACCGTATAAACGATCCCCTTACAAGCTACAATTTATGCGGCAGATATCAGCAAGTGCGGATTTTGGCGTAAAAGTTTTACTGCGTCTTTTACATTGGCGATAGACCGAGAATCCTCACCCTGCGCACTCACCATAGTAATTTCTATACTGTCCCCATTCGGTAGCTCGCAAACCACCGTCTCACCTTGCTTTGTTGCTAATATTTCCATAATTGACCCCAACTATCCAATCCAAGCAACCTATTCGAAAATCCTGTAATACAACTAGTGATCTAAGAAGAGATTTAGTAACCCAAAAACATATCATAATCATGATCTAACAATTAGATATCACCCAGATGGATGATTATTAAGTAAAAGCCTTTATCTATTTCCTTGATATCGACCCTTTCAACACACATCCAAAACCTAGTCTAAAAACGACGAATTTCTACAATTTCGGACTATTTGACATGAGTCAATCATGTGTCGCAAAGCTAACTTTTTATTAGGGACTTTAGTCGCATAATAGTTATTATTTCCAATTCTAAGTATCCGCTTACGGTCTTCGCTGATATGACTTTAGGCATAGAGCGTTTCAACCAATACCTCGTTTGAGGCTTGCCAAAAATGAGCTTATGATATAAATATAATAGTCATATGCATGATTAATGTCTGTAATAAAACTTTGATTTTAAAGACTAACTTAGGGTAATATAATGCTAACCTAGAACCGATTGTGCCGACGGAAATAGGGATATAACGGCATACAATCAATGTCCATGAAGGCACCAAAACTTGACTAATTAAATACTATCTTGCATAAAAGATACTCGTACTCTTTGTTTTTTTTGTTGCTGCTCGCATATGTCTCCTGCTCATTCAGCCAGCAATCAAGCAATATTATCAGCCTCAACTCGAATGGCAAATTGGTGTTAGGGGATTCCCATGTCTATGCAAAACGTTCAGTGCAAAGCACCATTGCCCTGTCTGATGAAGTTATGAGAGACCGAAACGCTCAATACATCGTCAGAGATGCGCTCAAAGGTAATGTTAATTCGACCACTGCGTTTAATATTGATTTCGCTCCGGGGGCTGCTGTGATGACTGCCTCTGGACGACGCAAGGTTGAAATTATTGCTGATGCGATGATTCGCGTAGACCCGAATCTCAGCTTTTTAATTCATGTCGCCGAAACAAACGGCAGAGCAAACCAACCGCGCTTGAATCAAGCCCGAGCGCGCGAGATAGTCTCATATATGCCGGTCAAACAGTCGATTAAGAATAGATTGATCGTTCCAGAAAAAAGTGACCCTCTATTTGTCGCTAACTCTAGCAAAAACCCTGATGCAACGCAGAATGTCATCTTCGAAAGCTTGGGAGAAGCTGTTTCGCAGCTTAGCCCCGCTAAATTAGAGGGGCCGAAGCTATTAAAAAACGAACTACGTTTTAACTGATTTAAAAATTGGCTGAGCCGGGCGTACGAGGAAAAGGGATAACATCACGGATATTATCCATGCCTGTCACATAGTTGATTAGCCTCTCAAAACCTAAACCAAAGCCAGCGTGTGGGACGGTACCGTAACGGCGCAATTCTCTATACCACCACAGATGCTCAGCGGTTTCCTTGTCTGGGAAACGCGCATCTAACATATCTAGGCGCTCTTCACGCTGACTGCCGCCTATTAATTCGCCGATACCAGGAACTAGTACATCCATCGCCGCAACGGTTTTTTCATCATCGTTCAAGCGCATATAAAAAGCCTTAATATCTTTAGGGTAATTTTTAAGAACTACTGGCCCGTTGATATGTTGCTCGCACAAAAAACGCTCATGCTCTGACGCAAGATCCATGCCCCACTGCACTGGAAATTCAAACTTCTGCCCACTTTTTAGCAATATTTCTATCGCGTCGGTGTAGTCCATATGCACAAACTTAGAGTTGAGTACGCCATCAAGCCGTGTTAACACGTCTTTATCAACTCGCTGGGCGAAGAACGCCATATCATCTGCGCGTTCTTCTAAGACGGCGCTAATACAGGCTTTAAGAAAATCTTCGGCCAGCAAAGCATCATCATTCAAGTCTGCGAATGCTATCTCTGGTTCTACCATCCAAAACTCAGCAAGGTGGCGACTGGTATGGGAGTTTTCTGCACGGAAAGTTGGCCCGAAGGTATAAACCTTAGACATCGCTAAACAATAAGCTTCAACGTTCAATTGACCCGAAACGGTTAAAAAAGTTTCACCGCCAAAGAAGTCCTGCTGGTAATCAACCTGACCTTTGTCATTGCGAGGCAAATTAGCTAAGTCCAGAGTAGATACTCGAAACATTTCCCCGGCGCCTTCGGCATCACTATTGGTGACGATTGGCGTGTTTACCCATTGGTAACCGCGCTGATAAAAATAGTTATGGATTGCATTCGCCAAGGTACTGCGCACGCGGGTGACTGCACCAATGGCATTAGTGCGGGGCCTTAGATGAGCCTGAGTTCGGAGAAACTCGAAGGTATGCCTCTTCTTAGCGATTGGGTATGTTTCAGGGTCTTCTACCCAACCAACAACCTCTAGGCTGCTTGCCTGAACTTCTACCGACTGGCCCTGGCCTTCAGATTTCACCAAGGTGCCAACTGCAATTACTGCACAACCTGCACCAAGGCGAAGTACTTCGTCTGCATAATTTGGCAGCTCTTGAGGAACCACTATCTGAATAGCGTCAAAGCAAGAGCCATCGTGTAGGGCTACAAATGAGATGCCCGCCTTAGAGGTTCGGCGCGAACGCACCCAACCTTTAATGGTTACTTGTTCATCTGTGGCAACTGCGCCTTTGAATATTTCATCGACAGAAAATTTATTCATTCTGATTTCTCAATTAGTTTTTATCGGGAATGGGCTTCACGCCAATCTGCGGAAGCATTACTATGGAAATGATTATAACGACATAGTTCACCCTGAGTCAGAGAATATTAACTGTGTCGCAGATGGTATTTTGTTAATCCCTACTAGGAGACAGGCCAATGCGTGTGTTTAAAAAACTAATTGTTGTAACTGGGGTTGCGAGCATATTACTTGCTGGCCTTTGGTATAGCGGTGCCAGCGATGAGCTAGACGAAGTTAGCTTGGCTCAGAACGAGATTGGCATATTACTCGATTCTCAAATGGTGGATGTTGGGAGTATTAATTTACACGTGGTATTTGCTGGGCCCGAAAACGGCGAACCCGTCATCTTGATACATGGTTTTCCAGAGTTTTGGTACATGTGGCGGTACCATATTAAAACACTTGCTAATCAGGGCTATAGGGTCGCGGCTATTGATATGCGCGGTTACAATCGTTCTGACAAGCCTAAGGGCAGAGCGTCCTACAGTATGCAAGCGTATGCCTCGGACATTACGGGTCTAATGGATGCTCAAGGCTGGTCTAATGCGAATATTGTTAGTCATGATATTGGTTCTCTGGTTGCGTGGGAATTAATCTTCGATAATGCAGAGCGCGTCAAACGGGCGGCCATTTTTAGCGGCCCCCACCCATTGTCTTCTCAAGATGCAGGTGAGCAATCGGAAACATCATGGTATCGAAGTTTTTTTCGACTACCCCTGCTACCAGAATTGGCATCCCGTCTCGGTGGCTTAGACCTTACCGCTAAGGGCTTGATTGATAGCAGCCGGCCTGGTACTTTTTCAGAGCAACAAATTAGTTTGTATAAGAACGTATGGATGCGCGATCATGCCTACTATTCAATGCTTGGTGCCTATCGTAACCAATGGAACCAATTTAACAATATGCCGGCCAATGGAGTAACCGCAATGCCGGTGATGTATATCAATGGCCTACTCGATAAATTTGTTCCGAGTAGCGCTTCGCTCGCGACCAAGAAATATTTGGGCGAAGAAAATGTGCATCTATTCCCTGAGCTCACCCATTGGCTCTTAGCAGAAGAACCCGAATTAACCGCCAGCGAAATTATTAGTTTTTTGCAGCGATAACACAAGCAACCACGATACACCACCGGCCCTGGTCGCTTGAATATTGTTAAAACGACTCCGTAATGATAGAAAAAGATGAATCTACTAGACTCTTAAATGGTCGAGGATAAGCAATGAACGAAACGTCAAACCACATTAATTCTGGCAGCAGTGAGGCCAAAACCCACGCACTGGTCGCGTACATTCTTATTGTAGTAGGAATGTTTACCGCTATCCCAATGCTGGTTGGCGCAATATGGGCAATGGTCAAACGACGTGATGCGCTAGACACTATTTACCATAGTCATTACAGCAATGCGATTAGGGTCTTTTGGTACACGGTGGCTTGGACAATCTTGGGCGCCATTCTAATATTCGCTGTAATCGGATATGCGATACTTGCCCTGATTTGGCTTTGGGCTCTATATAGATTGATCAACGGATTAGTAAAAATTGCAGCAGATGAGCCTTATCCACTATAGTCAGGCTTACTGATTGACAAGGTTTATTGCTCTTGTAAAAAACACTTGTGCGGCTAGTTAAATCAAACAATTAGCCATCTACACCGGCCTCCAAATCTAATTTTAACGGCTTTTTCCCGCATTCAAAGAAGGTCACAGTATTGGT
>JBLHMH010000189.1:0-6578 GCA_047621785.1 Polaribacter sp.
GGCGTGAGGGCTTGTGGCTGATTAACGATGGTGTCGCAAGCACCCAAGAAATCGACGATGCAATTACCTATGGCTTTGGATTGAGATGGGCTCAAATGGGCCTATTTGAAACCTATCGAGTTGCTGGTGGTGAAGCCGGTATGGCACACTTTATGAAGCAATTTGGGCCAGCTTTGAAATGGCCGTGGACCAAGTTGATGGACGTTCCAGAGTTGACCGACGAGTTGGTTAAAACAATATCTGACCAATCTGATGCGCAATCTGGAATGTACAGTATTCGGGAGTTGGAACGCATTCGCGATGACAATTTGGTGAGTATTATGCGTGGGCTCAAAGGCCAAAACTGGGGAGCAGGGCGTCTATTAAAACAAATTGATCGGCGGCTTGATCAAACCAAGGACCTGGATCATAACCAGCTACTAACCACGATTTCGCGAGTCATCCCAATTAATTGGACTGATTATAATGGTCATTTAAATGATAGTCGCTATGCCCAAGTGTTTTCTGAGGCGGTGGATAGCGTCATGCACACCGTTGGTGCAGATGAAGTTTATGTTAAAGCCGGAATGAGTTATTTCACGGTCGATGTTCAAATCACTTATGTCGACGAATGCCATGCAGGTGATGCAATTGAGGTAATTACCAAAGTCACCGAAGGTGAGGGTAAAAAGTTGCGCTTACAACACGCCATGTTTGATGCTCATAAAAAGCTCCTTGCAACCAGCGAAGCACTGCTGATTCATGTCGACCTTGGTACCCGCAAAGCCTGCTCACCGCTACCAGCAGTCAGTAATTGTTTAGCCAAGCTCGCGCTTGCTCATCAGGCGTTGCGCGCACCTCAAGATCACCATAAAGCGCAATAAGCATTTATTGAACAGACAAGTTCAAGTACCGAGTATCACTAGGAAAGCCCAATCATGAATTTTTCACTTAACGAAGAACAACAGATGATCATCAAGACAAGCAAAGCGTTTGTCGAAAATGAACTTTACCCACATGAAGAAGAAGTTGAACGTACCGGTATTTTAAGGCCGGAGCTGATTGCTGAAATAAAAGCGAAGGCGATTGACGTTGGCTTGTACGCGGCTAATATTCCAAGTGAGTTTGGCGGTCTTGGTCTGGATACCGTTACCTGGTTGTTGTATGAGAAAGAGTTAGGCAAGGCTAGTTACGCCTTGCATTGGACCTGCGTTGCGCGACCTTCGAACATTCTCTGTGCTGGAACGCCTGAGCAGCAAGAAAAATATCTGCAACCATGTATACGTGGCGAAAAGAGTGATGCCTTAGCAATGACTGAACCTGATGCTGGTTCTGATTTGCGTAGCATGAAGGCTAGCGCGGTTAAAGACGGCGAGCAGTGGGTGCTCAACGGCACCAAGCATTTTATCAGTCATGTTGATCATGCCGATTTTACGATTTGCTTTATGGCCACAGGTGAAGAGCAAACTGCACGCGGACCAAAAAAACTGATTACTGCATTTTTTGTAGATCACGATCAACCCGGACTGACTATTCGCGATGGCTATCAAAATGTATCGCACCGTGGCTACACCAATTCGATACTGGATTTTGATGATTGCCGAATTCCCGAATCGGCGATGTTGGGAGAATTGCATAAAGGTTTTGATGTAGCCAATAGTTGGCTTGGTGCAACTCGCTTGCAGGTGGCTGCGACTTGTTTAGGCAGGGCCGAACGTGCGTTTGATCTAGCGGTTCGGTACGCTGCCGAACGCAAGCAATTTGGCCAGCCAATTGGCAAGTTTCAAGGTGTCTCGTTTAAGTTAGCGGACATGGCGACAGAGATGAAAGCTGCACAATTGTTAGTTATGGAAGCCGGTTGGAAGGTCGACCAAGGTACTTGCACTGATGCAGATATGGCGATGGCGAAATTAAAAGCCACTGAGATGCTAGCGATGGTAGCAGATGAGGCAATTCAGATTTTTGGCGGCATGGGCTTGATGAGTGATCTACCTTTAGAGCGCATTTGGAGAGATGCACGCATAGAACGCATCTGGGAGGGCACTTCGGAAATACAACGGCATATTATTTCACGTAGCCTACTAAGGCCATTTGGCGCATAGCTAGGGCTATGAATCGCAATATGAGTAGACGATCACAGCTCGATACTAACTTGCAAGGAGCCAAATATGGCGTGTCTTAAACGATTTTTAAACCCTAAGTCTATTGCCGTATTCGGCGGGGCTTGGGCAGTAAATGTCATTGAACAATTAATTAAATCTAACTACCAAGGCAATATCTGGCCGGTTCATCCCCAACGCGAGAATATTTGCGGGCTGCCAACCTATCGCAGCATCGATGACTTGCCTGGCTCACCAGACGCCGCGTTTATTGGGGTTAATCGTGAAGCCACTATCGATGTGGTGGCCGAGCTTAAGGCTCGCGCTGCTGGCGGGGCTATTTGTTTTGCCTCAGGCTTCAAAGAAAGCCAGATTAATGCTGAGATCGCGACTCATGATCTACAAGCTCGCTTGATTGAAGTGGCGGGGGACATGCCAATTCTTGGGCCTAATTGCTATGGCTATCTGAACTATCTGGATAATGTCTGCCTGTGGCCAGATCAGCACGCTGGAAAGCCGGTTAGCGAAGGCGTGGCGATCATCGCTCAGTCCTCTAACATCGCGATTAATATCACCATGCAACGACGCGGCTTGGCATTGACGCACATGTTGACGGTCGGCAATCAGGCTCAAATTGGCGTTAGCGAACTTGCGATGGCAGTATTGTCCGACCCACGCGTTAAAGCTGTTGGTTTTCACTTAGAAGGCTTTGGTGACTTGCGCGCCTTCGAGAACATGGCCAATCATGCACGAGCATTAGGTAAGCCGCTGGTCGCGTTAAAGATTGGTAGATCAGCTAAGGCGCAGCTGGCCAGTTTGACCCACACCGCATCCTTAGCAGGCAATGCGGTAGCCTCCTCGGCGTTTCTTGCACGATTAGGCATAGCGGAAGTTGATTCTATTTCAGTGCTATTAGAAACCTTAAAGATACTGCATCAAATTGGTCCTTTAAGCAGCTCCGCCATAGCATCCATGAGTTGCTCAGGTGGTGAAGCCAGCTTGATGTCAGATCTGGCCATTAATAGCGCTCTGGTTTATCCCGACCTGAGCTCAGATCAACAATCTAAATTGACCGCAATTCTGGGAGATAAAGTCGACCTTGCAAACCCGCTGGACTATCACACCTATGTGTGGGGAGATGTGCCAGCGATGACCGCCTGTTTTTCCGCGGTTCTCAACGGCGAGTTCGCATTAAATGTATTGGTACTAGACATTCCACGTAGTGATTATTGCGAGCCGCAAGGTCATTATTGTGCGATTGAGGCGATTATTGCTGCAAAGCAAAGCACCGGTGCCAATGTAGCGGTATTATCGGTTCTGCCTGAAAACCTCGAAGAAGCCATTAACCAGCGATTAATCGAGGCTCAAATAGTACCCTTACACGGGATGAGCGATGGCATAGCTGCGATTGACGCTGCTATTCGCAGTGGGGAACTGTTAACCGCGATCACCGATTATCAGCCGGTTGCCATAGCGCCCGTTGCACAAGAGTATATTTCACGAGCTAAATCATTAGAATCTGCAGCTGGACCTGATGCTGCTAGCTATTGTCTGGATGAGGCTGCGGCAAAACAAGCATTGCAAGCGTTTGGGCTACTTTCCCCCGCCTCGCAAACGGTAGCGAAAAAGTCTGACGTGATAGACGCTGCTAAACTGCTTAATTTCCCGCTGGTGTTAAAGGGCTTGGGGGTGGCGCATAAGACCGAAGCTAATGCTGTGGTTTTAGGTATTCAAACAAAGGCTGAGTTAGCACAAGCGCTTGAATCCATCACTGATTGCGCTGATGGCTATCTGCTTGAGGAAATGGTCAGCGATGTGATTGCTGAATTATTGGTTGGCATTACTGTTGATAAAACCGGCTTAATGCTACTCACTATCGGAGCTGGTGGAATCTTCATAGAGCTGATGAGTGATAGTGTTTCACTTTGTCTTCCGACCTCTGCAATGCAAATTGCCGATGCTATTGAAAAGCTCAAAATTGCCAAACTGCTGCATGGCTATCGTGGTAAACCAGGGGTGAATTTTACAGCTTTGATTGACGCGATTGACGCGATTGTAAAATTCTCTTTGATCCAACGTGATTCATTGATAGAACTTGATATTAACCCACTGATGGTAGGTCAACAGAAATCTGTCGCGGCAGACGCGCTGATTCGCCTTTCTAAATAAAATAAATTTTAATCTGATCTCGATCTTGTTTTGATCTAGACCTTAGCCAAACAGAGAATGCCATGAACAATGCGACTAATAACAATGCTGTAAAAACTCGAATAGAAGATTCAATTTTAGAGGTCACCCTCGATCGCCCCAAAGCGAATGCGGTAGACCTAGCAACGAGTCGAGAGCTAGGCGAAGTGTTTGCTGATTTTCGTGATAATCCTGATCTCAGAGTCGCCATTATTACCGGTGCAGGTGAAAAGTTTTTCTGCCCCGGTTGGGACCTTAAGGCGGCCGATGGTGGCGATGAGGTTGATGGTGATTATGGTGTTGGTGGCTTTGGTGGCATGCAGGAATTGCCGCGCCTGAATAAGCCAATCATTTGCGCAGTCAACGGCATATGCTGTGGAGGAGGTTTAGAGATTGCACTGTCGACTGATATCATCATAGCCGCAGAGCATGCAAGTTTTGCCTTGCCAGAGATAAACTCAGGAACCGTTGCCGATGCCGCATCGATTAAACTCCCAAAACGTATTCCCTACCATATTGCCATGCAGATGTTACTTACCGGTCGTTGGTTAGACGCCGAGGAAGCGCATCGCTGGGGGTTTGTGAATGAGATAGTTGCTGCCGATGAATTAATGAATCGGGCATGGGAGACGGCGAGATTAATTGCTGCTGGGCCACCACTGGTAATGGCGGCGATAAAAGAAATAGTTCGCGACGCTGAAGATTCAAAATTTCAGGATGCGCTCAATCGCGTCACGCAACGACAACTGCAGACCGTCGATACGCTCTATGGTAGCGAGGACATGCGCGAAGGTTTTAAAGCATTTTCAGAAAAGCGTGAGCCAGTTTGGAAAGGAAAATAATCGGTTTCAATATAAGTCCCACCGAAATGAGAATCTGAGAGGCTAAATATCGAGGGGGTTTGCGTACGCAGTTTGCTATGTGTGGTGTCCTAGGCTTTATGTCAGTTGCCTAATTAAAAGATGAATTAATTTATCCCCCCTTTTTTTATTGCCATTTTAAACCATTTTTGAGATTTCTTGAGAGCATTAGTCTCGAATTAGGTAGATTAGTAGTGAAACCGCCTTTATATAACAAATAGTACTTAATTTAGTATTTTTAATTACTTTTCATGGTTGCTTGCGTGCACTAATCTTAGCGCATGAACATTTCTAGCCAAAACTTAAAAGCCGCTTCTTCTGTCAAGCATAACCAAAAGCAAAGCTCTGCTGTGATGATGGCGTGCGTTCCGACAACGGCAAAAGTATCCAAAACTAAAAAGGCCGTTACACCTAGTTACGACTTTGTTGGTATTGCTGGTTAAACTAGCGCTAATTTCAGACGGTCTTTTTTCCAGGGGGTTTTCCCTAAGCGCCGCTGCCTACATTTTTTGGTCTTTCGACCGCGTGGCACTGACTAAGTGCTATTAGTTTTCTAACAACGCTACGGTTAACTCTTTAATTTGAGCCTACAATTCATTTTTTGTCGGTAGCAAATGACAAAGCATGCCTAGGAAAAAATAGCCCAGCATCTGGTTGACGCTAGACCATTCTTGCAAAATGTAGTGCCCCACAAGCAACGACGCCATAAACGCATACCAGGCGTAAATCGTGTAACGCTTTAACGCACTTACTAGCAAAGCTACTCCCAAGGACAACTCTATAAATGGAATTGCTGTTAAATACAATGCTACAACGCCTGTTGGCGGATTCAGGCGTAAAGCATCATTTGTAAATAGGCCTAAGTAATAGATTTTGAAACCGCCTGCACTAAATAGCTTGCTGGTACCTGCGGTGAGCAAAATGAGGGCCATTACCCAGCGGCTAATAAGCTCAACTTCAGCAAGTTTGCTAGTGTCGATCATGATCCGCCTCTGAGGTGTTCATGGTGTTAAAAAAGCCTTAACTGACCGCAGTAGCCAGCAATATTTTAGTATGGCGCTGGAATATCGCCAAGATTCGCGTAAATAGTCTTAATCTGGGTGTAGTGTTCAATGGCTTGTAGTCCATTTTCTCTGCCTATTCCAGATTGCTTGTAACCGCCAAATGGAATTTCAGCTGGGGTAATGTTGTACTCATTTATCCACACGATACCTGCTTGAATTCTATTCGCTACGCGATGCGCACGGCTGAAATCCTTGGTAAATACGGCTCCAGACAAACCGAACTTAGTTGAATTAGCTCGCTTTAAAACTTCCTCTTCAGAACTAAATGATAATACGGACATTAGAGGGCCAAATACCTCATCGGTAACAATACTCATGTCGTCTGTACAGTCTGCAAAAATTGCAGGTGTTACATAGCACCCATCTGCCAAAGCAGTTGGCGTATCGCC
>JBLHMH010000190.1:0-6559 GCA_047621785.1 Polaribacter sp.
ACATCACACCGCTACTACTGCTCGGACTGATTGGCTTATTAGGATTTTTGAGCCAGTGGCTAGCCGAGCAGGTTAAATTGCCAGCAATTCTATTTCTGTTGATAATCGGTATATTGCTTGGGCCTATCTTGTCTGTACTAAACCCAGATGCCCTTTTTGGCGAATTGCTTTTTCCTTATATCTCCTTGTCTGTTGCAGTAATTTTATTTGAAGGTGCACTTACCCTGTCGCGCCACGAGTTAAAGGAAATCGGTCGCCCTGTGTTAAAGCTAATTTCGGTTGGCATGCTAATCAATGGATTAATTACAGCCGTCGCCACCCACTACATTATTGGTTTCAGTTGGGCAATGTCTGCTTTGTTCGGCGCAATCATGGTAGTAACAGGACCAACGGTGATAATGCCAATGTTAAAAGCGGTTCGACCGCAGCCTAAGATCGGCGATGCATTGCGTTGGGAAGGAATAATTATCGATCCGATCGGCGCGCTATTCGCTGTGCTTGTGTACGAATTCATTATCGTAATACAGCTAGACGCTGGGTATGGTGAAATCGCACAGGTCTTTTTCAGCACAATCGGTGTCGGGGCAGCCATTGGTGTTGCGGCTGGTTACGGTTTAGGCTTGCTGATCCGCAACCACAAGATCCCTGAAGGCATACAAAACTTTGCTGCGTTGGCATTTGTCTGCTTTGTGTTTTCTTTGTCCGACGAACTGATGCACGAGTCCGGGCTATTAGCCGTGACCTTGATGGGCATTATTTTAGCCAATATGCGTGATGTTAATACGCGCGCAATTCTTGGTTTTAAGGAAGATCTTACTGTTGTACTGGTTTCGGTATTGTTTATTGTTCTTGCTGCGCGAATTGAGTTCAGCGGCTTCGTCGCTCTTGGCTGGGGCGCTGTCGTACTATTTTTAGTAATGCAGTTCATCGCGCGTCCGATTAATGTATTTATCAGTTTCATTGGCTCAGACTTTTCTTGGCAAGAAAGGGCGTTAGTTGCATGGATCGGCCCGCGCGGAATCGTCGCAGCAGCCGTAGTTGCTGTATTTGCTATCCGAATGGAGAGCCTGGGGCATGAAGACGCGTCGTTACTGGTGCCACTGGCTTTTACAATTATTATTGGCACGGTATTTATACAGGGGCTAACGGCACGCAGCATAGCATTACGTTTAGGTGTGGCTCAGCCGGCTACCGATGGCGTGGTTATATATGGAGCGAATGGCTTTTCGATCCAATTGGCAGGGCTTATGAATAGCCTAGGTATCGCAGTCTTATTGTGTGACAGCAACTGGGATAAGCTGCGCCAGCCTAGACTCCTAGGCATCAATACTTATCACGGAAATCCGAGCTCGAAAGACGCACTTAAGAAAATCAAGCTGGATAACTATGGTGTATTTCTTGGTTTGGCGGATCATTACGAAGCCAATGTCTCCCAAGCTAACCGTTTTAAAGAAAAATTCGGGGAACGAAGCGTGTTTATCCTTCCCGTACATAATTCACACGGCAACCCTGAACGGGATCTTGTTACTGAAGACTTTAGCGCTCGCACCTTGTTTAATGACGATCTAAACTCATTCCAATTAGCGCGCGTGATCGCGTTCGGCGGAGCGGTAAAAACAACCAAGCTATCTGAAAATTTCGATTTTGAAAAATGGCGAGAACATGCTCCAAATGCCGCACCATTATGTGTTCTCACTGCCGCCGGCAAGTTGAAATTTGCGGTTAGTGGAGAAGAGCTATCCACTCAGGCTGACGATCAAATTATATACCTTGCGAATGGTTTTAAAGCGAATAACGGTGGTAAGAAAACTGAACAGAAGCAAGCTATCGCAGCCGCCGGAAAGTAATTCAGACTCACGGTTCTGAAACGCGATCGGTCGAGACAAACAACTTCTCTGCAAGTTAAGTTCAAGCTTTGAATTGGCTTATTGAAATGCGACGACCAGAATAAGTGCGGTTAACAACACACCCCAAACTAGAATATTTAGCGCTAAGGATTGTTTAGCCGCGCGTTTAGCCAACCAAGTTCGAGGACGAACACCACGAACAATAAACACCAATTGTGCGGATAGGTTTACTGCCGCAATGTTAACCATCAATAGTAAGCCTGCATTGTTGGCTAATGCCCAGTTTTTGAATGCCGATCATCATACCGAATACCGTGGCTGGGGGCACCAGAGCGACAGCCACCATCACCCCCACTAGCGTATTAGGTAAGCGTGATGTTAGTGACACCACCGCCGCTATACCTGAAGCGAGTGCCAAAAAAACGCTGGAATATTGAACTTGGGTTCTTGATAAGAGTTCACCGCTATCCAGATTAGGCGACCAAATCACCGCAATTAAAACAGAGGTGATTACCGTGATTGTCAAACCGAGGCCATTGGTTATCACCGCTGTTCTAATCAGCTCTCTATCACCTAATACCGAACCTAGAGCCAAACCTAAATTGGGGCCCAACAATGGTGCGATTACCATGGCACCAATAACCACCGCCACGTTATTTTCAGCAATACCGATTGACGCCACTATCGTCGACAAAACCACTAATAATACAAAAGTACGATCAAACTGGGAATCATTGGAAATACTTGAAAACAACTCTTCACGTGTCGCCAGAAAATACACGGCTTCACCCTTCATTAAATTGTCATGCTCGCCAATCTGGGCATCTACGGGACTAAGTAAAATGATGGGCTCGGCGGTTGCCGGTAGTGAGGCCTGAACTTTATCGAGGGTCCTTTGAACGTCCTCAATTTCGATGAATAAACGAACAGAAGCTAGCTCGTTATCTTCCATTGGCTCATAAGTCGAGAGTACTCTAGCTGAACTCTCCTCGGCCAAAGCCAATAGCGTTTTTATATGCCCTGATTTACAACTTATTTCTAAAATTTTTCCCGACATAATTTGGCAGAACCCATTACTTACTCACTTTTTTAGAGAATTGGAGAATCCGTTCAGCAGATAATACTTTACTGAAGTCATTTATTGAGTAAATCGGATCCTTCTATTAATGGTGTTTAATTGTAGATTCTCATAGTGTGTACTAAAGATAAGAAATATTATAAATAAATGAATCTTTATCGTCAGTTGCGGCGTATAGCAAGTACACAACCTCAATTTCACTGAAATATTTGTATGCAATAGTCAATCTAGCCTGCGATTCTAGCGGTCAGTAGTGGGAGTTCTACTGCCGATCCCAATAGATTAGACGCGCACGTGCTTAATTCGCCCGCGTACTTGGGTTGGGGGATTATCGCTCATAAGATGACTGATAATAGTGAACTTATTGGTGCCTTTAACCCCTCAAGTATCGGGTTGGGATATCGGTTAGGCACCAATAGGTTTTACTCACATAATAGATAAAAAAACATACAGGCAACTTATGATTAACAAGCTAAAAATACAATTCTGGTCACTGATTTTAAAAAGCAACAACGCACAGACCCTGTCCAAAAATAATGGCGGGAATTCACCGCGAACCAGCAGGATCGGCCTATGCGGGTTTATGCCTGATAACTGAGCGCCGCAAAACCATGCTAGACTTAATTTCACAACAGAAGATTAAGCTTCAGGCTGAACCTGAAGACCGAAAACTGTTGTTGAGAACTGAGTGAAACTGGCAACTGCTTACACAGGCATCAGAGTTATTAAAAAGCAAATTTTGAAGCCTAGCTTTTTGTTTCGGGTTAACGCAACCCTAGTGATCTTTCAGAAACACCCTCTAATCCAAATAATTCAAGATGTCAGCAATTAAAACACTACAGACACACGATCTAGACCAGCTTGCAGCGCTGATTTCAAAAATAGCTTTGGGCGATCAATCCGCATTTAAAGAGTTCTACGAAAGTACTTCAGGAGCTGCCTACGCGTTGGCATTAAAAATGATGGGCCGACCTGCCTCTGCGCAAGACTTGGTTCAAGAATCTTATATGAGAGTCTGGGCAAATTCGACTGAATACAGGTCTGATAAGGGCAACGGAATATCTTGGTTGCTGGGTATCGTTCGGTACCGAGCCTTAGATGCTCTGCGCGCAAGTAATCGCAGGGATCGCGCCATGGGGAGCCATCAAACCGAATTTGACGTAAGTTCGGTGGTAGGGAGCCCTCAGTCTGACGAGGGCTTGATGCTATGCCTGGAAAAACTAGGAGGTTCGCAACGTGAGAGCATCTTACAAACCTTTGTATACGGTTGGACCTACCAAGAGTTAGCGACCCAATTAAGTAAGCCCATCGCAACCGTGAAAAGTCGCATTCGTCGTGGTCTCGCTTTGTTGAGGGAGTGTCTAGATAAATGAAATACAATGACCCAACAATGATCGACCAGCTCGCCAGTGAGTATGTGATGGGAACCCTTACTGGGTCTGCTAGAACGCGCTTCCTAGGCTTACTTAAGTATCGACGCGATATACAGGCGCGCGTTGCCTACTGGGAAGAAAACCTAAGCTTGATTGCATTACAGCTAGAACCGGTAGCACCGCCAAGGTCAGTTTTGCGAAAAATTGAACAAAAAATTAGCCGCCAACGGGGTTCAGAAGCAGCCTATGTCGGAGGGTTTTTTGGTCCTGGTTTCTGGAGACTATGGAGTGGTTTAACTACCGTAGCTTCGGTCGCTTTACTGGTAATCTTATTCCAAGTACCGGCTCCACAATCTGAATTTGTTGCCTCCGACGAACTCAATCACATTGGCGTAGTCGGCGACAATCAAGCGCCTCTATGGGTGATTTCAGCCGACTTACAGACCGGCGCCTTGTCCGTACGAGCGGTTAATGCCACCGCAAGTGGGGTTGATAAGGTTTTTGAGTTATGGATGCTTCCTAATGAGGGTAACCCCCAATCCATAGGCTTGTTACCAGTGAATGGCGGCAGTGTTACACACAATTTACCAGCCGGTTTAATTGCGCTATTAAAGAAATCAAAAGGTCTGGCTGTCAGTATCGAACCCGCAGGTGGTTCTACTACAGGATTGCCAACCGGTGAAGTGATTCAAACCACCAAGATTTGGAAATTGTAATTGTGCAGCGATGTTACGAACTCGAAGGGTGATTGGATTTGCTCAGCTTGTCTCCTAATCACTATTAGATTTAACTATTAATTGCCACTTAGCAAATAGCTAGGCGAATGCTTGCAAACCAAAGCCTAGCCTGATGAATTGGATGTCCATGTTTTCACTGGTTGAGCTTGTAGTAAGCTGAACCGTTTGCCAACAATAACCGACTGGTTAAACAACGCAAGTGCCATCAAAATTTGCTCAGCATTTGTCTTGCTTGCGAAATAATAGTTGGCCCACACTAGTGGCTCGCTCCTCGAAAGCTGCTTCGCAATAGCAGAAATAAAACTCCCACATTCTCTGAAAACGTAATCCGTATCCTTGTTCATTTACGGTTTCCAATTGCGCGTAGAATTGTTGCCGCCAGTCTCGCAAAGTCTGTGCATAGCTAAAACCCATGTCATACATATCTTCAAGCATTAACGCCTGTCTGCCTGCGTGCTCTGTGATTGTGCTATAGCACGGCATAAAACCACCAGGGAAAATATACTTTTTGATGAAATCTACTTCCTTAACGGCCTTCTTATACCTTTGATCGTCGATCACAATGGCCTGGATAAGCGCTTTACCTTTAGGCTTCAGCAGCTGATTTAGCTTTTCGAAATAGATGCCTAAATACTGATGACCTACCGCTTCAATCATTTCGATAGAAACTAGTTTATCAAATTGGCCTTCGACATCGCGATAGTCTTTAAGCTCTATTGTGACCAGAGAATCAAGACCCTGCCGTATAACCCTGGCCTTGGCTTCATTGTATTGCTCTTGAGAAATCGTGACTGAGGTGACTTTGCAACCGGTCACACTGGCAGCGTAGCACGCAAACCCGCCCCAACCAGTACCTATCTCTATCACATGATCATTCTCACTAAGCTCCAGCACATCACATATTCGTTGAAGTTTGCGCTCAGATGCTTGCTCTAAGGTATCTCCAGTGTTGTAAAGTGCTGAGGAATACATCATCTTTTGATCGAGAAATAATCGGAAAAATTCGTTGCCAAGATCGTAGTGCGCTGCAATGTTTTTCTTCGAGCCGTTTCGCGTATTACGGGTAAAGTAATTGAGCGTACGATGCGAATATTGAAGCAATCTAGCTAGGCCTGAATCCATTGTTTCGAGCGCTTGTCGATTACGTGCAAAGATACGTATCAGTACGGTCAAATCATCCACACTCCATAATCCATCAATATAGGCTTGGGCCGAACCATTGCTGCCGCCTAATGCGATGCTGGTATACGACTTCATGCTATGCATTACTAACTCACATTTCAAACTTGCATTGGTGTCGCCACAATACACAGTGCCAATGGGGTCAACCAAACATATATAAGCATCATCTAGCTGATTCAGTAAATTGATGTATCTATTGCGAATCGATCTTTCGACAAATGAGTGATTCGTGGTGTTCGTAACCACATCTTGCAGATCGGCCAGCATCGATTTAAATTTCTGCGGTTCAGGACAGAAACTAGCATTCAGAGTGGTTCGGCTTAACGCAACGGTATTTAATTG
>JBLHMH010000191.1:0-6532 GCA_047621785.1 Polaribacter sp.
CCACTACTTGTGCCTGTTTTGGTAGCACGATGTTTAAGGTCGGCAGGCGCCATAATAGCGGAGCTAACACCACGTCAACCAAAGTGTATTCGTCGCCCATGGCATACGCTTGTTCAGAAAACAAAGGCGAAATCGCGATCAGGCCATCGCGTAGTACTTTATGTGCTTCTTTATCTCTTTTGTTTTCTTGCAGCGCATAGATGGATGAAAACCAATCACGATTCAAGCGCATTAACATTAGTCGCTGCTTGGCGCGTGATACTGGGTCTACAGGCATTAGCGGTGGATGCGGCAAACGCTCATCTAGATATTCGTTGATGATGAATGCATTATATAAAATCAGATCTCTATCAACCAAGGTAGGCGTTTCGTAGTAAGGATTGAATTCAGCCAGCTCCTGACAAGTGTCGCTTGGGTCTGTGTAGACAATCTCACATTCGATATCCTTTTCTTGTAAGACAATTCTGCATGCGTGACTAAGCACACAATCAGTACCAGAATAAAGAGTCATGATGGAACGTCTAGTGGCAAATGTATTCATATTTAATTCCGTAAAGTGGAGGCTGCTACTCTTGAAATCTGATTACAAGTTGCTAGCAGCAGCTAACGATAATAGGTAATTATTTGAGAAGGGGGCTTTCAGGGCCGACTCAATGTAGTCAGCGCTAGCCCCAATCTCAATAGGAAGGTATTTAGATCGCTTAGTGAACGTCGCGCCAATACTCTTTCTTGAGTAAGTAGCAAAGCCCCATTAGGATAATTAAGAAAGCGATTGAGAAAACGCCTAATTTGTGGCGTTGCATTTGAGCGGGCTCAGCCAAGTAGGCTAAGAAGGTAGTCAAATCAGCCATGGCTAGGTCGAATTCATCTGGGTTCAACTTACCCGGATGAATCAATTCAAATTTAGCATCACCTACGATGCGATTTGAATGGTCACCGTCGGTCTCGGCAGCATGTACGTCGCCGGAATGTAGTTCAGCAGGATCAACTTTTCCGATGAAGCGCTGTACCCCTTGTAATTCATACAAGGCGTGCGGCATGGCAACATTTTCAAACAGAGAATTATTCCAACCACTTGGCGAACTCTCGTCTTGATAAAAAGCTCTAAAATAAGTGTATAACCAATCTGGACTGCGCACTCGTGAAACCAATGTCAGATCAGGTGGTGCCACGCCAAACCAGCGCTTGGCGTCTTCAGGCGGCATAGTGGAGATCATCAAGTCGCCTGGCTTGTCGGTAGTGAACATCAAGTTTTCCTTCAACAAATGTTGCGGAATCTCGAGATCTTCGGCAACTCGGTTGTAGCGTGCATAGCTAGCGCTATGACAGGACAAACAATAGTTTACGAAAAGCTTGAAGCCATTTTGTAATGAAGCTTTGTCGCCCATATTCATATGAACTTTATCGAGTACCGCGCCATGCCCACCGGCGGCATAGACACTCGTTGAAGCGATACTAAGAAGCCCACTAATGACTGAGGCGAATAAAACTATTTTTAGATTTTTCATTTTATATCCTCTGCTTAATGAGCTTCGTAAATAACACGATCTGGTACTGGCTTGGTTTTACCAATACTGGTAAACCACGGCATCAGAACAAAGAACGAGAAGTAAACAACGGTGCAAATTTGAGCCACTAAGGTACGTCCTGGAGTTGGCGCGTTCATGCCTAAATAACCCAATACGAAGAAAGCGACCAAAAACAGTGCCAAAGCAATTTTGAATGGCAAGCTGCGATAACGAATCGACAATACCGGTGAACGGTCCAACCAAGGCAGAAGAAAGAACATTACCAGCGCCGAGCCCATAAGGATAACCCCCCAAGCCTTACCACTCGAATTTAGGAATACAATAATTGCGACAACCGCAGCAACCGCAATACCTGCCTTAATCTTCATGTCAAACTTAGTCAGTAGAATAGCCGCTAAGCCGATCACACCAGAGGCAACAGCAAAGAACTGGAGCAGACTGGTAGTGCTGGCACGCAGAATTGAATAGAACGGCGTGAAATACCATAACGGCACAATATCGGGTGGTGTTTGCAGCGGATTAGCCGGTGCGAAATTATCTTTTTCTAAAAAGATACCGCCCAGATCTGGGGCAAAGAAGATTATCCCGAGATAAACGATAAGAAATCCACAGACTCCAATTAGGTCTTTTACAACGAAATATGGATAGAACCCGATGCCGTCTTTAGGGCTACCGTTTTCATCAAGATTCTCGAATATGTCGATGCCGTCTGGGTTGTTTGAACCTACTTGATGTAATGCAACCAAGTGCAAGAACACCAATACAATCAGGATCAAGGGCAGTAGGATCACGTGAAACGCAAAGAAGCGATTCAGGGTAGCGTCCGAAATGACAAAGTCACCACGAATCCACTCGGTTAGCATTGGGCCAAAATACGGAATGACGTCAAATAACGAGAGAATCACTTGCGCGCCCCAATAGGACATATTGCCCCAAGGCAACAAATAACCCATAAAGGCTTCTGCCATTAATGCAACAAAGATGACGCAGCCTATTAACCATACCAACTCGCGCGGCTCACGGTGTGACCCGTAGATAACCCCGCGAAACATGTGCATATAAACCACAACGAAGAATAACGAAGCGCCGGTGGAGTGCATATAGCGAACTAACCAACCAAATGGTACGTCGCGCATAATGTACTCAACCGAGGCAAATGCCAAAGCGGCATCAGGTTTGTAATGCATAGTCAGGAAGATGCCCGTGGCGATCTGGATCACCAGTGACAGCAAACACAATGAGCCGAAGAAATACCAAAAGTTAAGGTTTTTAGCGGCTTGATACTCAGCTAAATGCTCGTTCCAAACTTTAGTAACAGGCAAGCGTCGGTCAACCCATTCCATAAACGCATTCGCGCTTTTATGGTTGTCATGTCTATGAATAGCCATTATGCAGTCCTCCCAGCATCTTCACCAATAGTGATCACGTCGCCGTTGTATTCGTAGGGCGGGATATCCATATTGGATGTTGCCGGTACGTTCTTGTAGACGCGGCCGGATAAATCGAATTTTGAGCCATGACACGGGCAGAAGAAACCACCTTGAGAGTCTTCGCCCATTTGCTCATCTGGTCCAATCGCTAGTTTTTCAACCGGCGAGCAGCCTAAATGAGTACAGACACCTAACATCACTAACATTGCCGGGCTAGCAGTATCTGCGCGCGCATTGTTCTGAGCATAAGCTGGTTGAACACTATTAATCGACTCAGGGTCAGCCAAGTTATCTTCGATTTTATCCAAGCCACCCATCATATCAGGGGTGCGCTTAAGCAATACCACAGGTTTACCACGCCACTCTACTTTGACCATTTGGCCTTCTTGAATTCGCGAGAAGTCGTATTTCACTGGCGCGCCGGCATTTTTAGCTCGCTCACTTGGCGACATGCTCATTACAAATGGCACCACCGCGAGGGCGCCACCAATGGCACCAAACCCAGCTGTTACGCCGGTCAAAAATCGGCGTCTCTTTTTGTCTTCTACACTCGTGTCACTGATGTGATCGTCAGTCATACGGTCTCCTAGAAATATTAAATTAAGTACTTATACGCTAGGGTTACCCAGCAGTTTGGTATCGATCCAACACAGACCTTTATTTAGCTCCGTAAGCACAGACAGAATAAGGTGTGTTAGCTATTTTATCAAAAGATTCTCTAGCTGTAAGTAACACACTAAAGCGAGGCTTTCAACCACACACAGGCTGATTCGTTAGATCGGTCGCGATTGTACCAGATGTGTCAAGTTTTTGGTGAGTTTAGAGCGCATAAAGCACATTATTTTAACTCGCGACTTTTACTAATAACGCTCTCGTCAATTATAGACTACACCCGTATGGCTTGATCGCAGGCTTCGAATACAATTACGAGGTATAGAGATCGCGATGAGGCCTTTATTGACTTCAGTCTTCGACAACAAGGCTTCTATGCATTTTTCGCGGCAGTGTTAATTTAACAAGATTGACCGACAATTCAACCCAACAGCGCTCGCATGGCCGACAAATGTGTGGCGCCGACGGCTTCTCGACGGTCTGGGTCGTTGGCTATTTTTTCTTCCCAGACAATATGCTGCTCATCCAACTCGTCTAAAAACCGACTGGGCTGGCAATCTATCTGCTCGCCGAAGCGTTTGCGCTGGTTGGCATAAGATAAGGTCAACTCACGCTTTGCTCGAGTAATGCCCACATAAAACAAGCGACGCTCTTCTTCAACCATACCATCTTCGATACTGGTTCTATGCGGCAAAATTTCTTCTTCCATGCCAACAATCGTGACATGCGGAAACTCCAGCCCCTTGGCTGCGTGCAAGGTCATCAAAGACACAACATTGCTGTCGGCGTCGTCATCGTTTTTATCCAAAATCCCCATCAGACTAATGGCTGCGACCACCGCCTTTAAATCACGCTCTTCGTCCTTTTCAGCGATTGAACGAACCCACTTGAGTAATTCCTCCACATTGCGCCAACGCATCTCAGCTTGCTCTGGGCTGGCGCTCTGCTTGGTGATCCAGGCTTGGTATTGGATATCATCTAAAAGTTCATCAATCAACTTCACTGGCGGCTCTGTTTCAGCGCGCTCTATGATGGCACTGAGCCAGTGTTCGAATTGCTTAATCGAACCCTGTCGGCTCGGCTTTATATGGTTATGCAAGGCGGGACTTCGAATAGCCTCAAACAGATTGCTGCCCTCCTCTTTAGCAACAGCAGCCAATGCCTCCAGGGTGCTTGCGCCTATGCCTCGACGCGGTGTGTTGATCGCTCGGATAAAGGCGTTGTCATCAGCAGGATTGGCAACAAGACGCAAATACGCCATCACATCTTTAATTTCGGAGCGCTCAAAAAAGGACAAACCACCACTCAGATAATACGGAATGTGCATCTCACGCAGCTTTTTCTCTAGCATTCGGGATTGATGATTACCTCGATATAATATCGCGTAATCACTATAGGGTGTTTGATGTTGAAAGCGGTGCTGCATTAGCCCTGCAACCACTTTTTCAGCTTCACGTTCATCGTTTTCAGCAGCAATAATGGTGATCGGATCGCCTAAACCTAATTCACTCCAAAGTCGTTTCTCGAACGGCCGTGGATTATTCTGAATAACGTGATTAGCAAGCGCTAGAATTCGCCCCATGGAGCGGTAGTTTTGCTCTAGCTTGATCAGATTCAGCGCGGGAAAATCGGTTTCCAGTTGCACCAGGTTTTCCGGCTTAGCGCCACGCCAGGCGTAAATTGACTGGTCATCGTCACCGACTGCGGTTAAGCCGTTACCCTTACTCCCTGCAACCAAGGTCTTTACCAATTGATATTGAGCGTCATTAGTATCCTGATACTCATCCACTAACAGGAATTTAACTCGGTTCTGCCATTTCAGGCGAATATTATCGAACTTGCGTAAAAGAACATTCGGCAAGTAAAGCAGATCATCTAAATCGATAGCATTGCAGGCTTGTAGATAACGCTCGTATTCGGCGTAAACCTTGGCAGCTGCGACCTCCGTAGGATTCGTCATGGCCAAGCGCTCAGCCTGCGCCGGCGAAACTAATTCATTTTTCCAGTTGGAAATTTGACCGCGTACTCGGGCAACCAAACCATTGTCGTCGAGATCTGCCTTCAGCAGCTCACGAACTACGAACAAGGAATCCGCTGGGTCGAAAATTGAAAATCCAGATTTGCGCCCAGACGCTTCTATGTCTTGATGCAGGATACTCATCCCCAAGCGATGGAACGTAGAAACGGTAACGCCTCTAGCTCGATCACTGCCAAGCAATTCAGTGACTCGCTCTTTCATCTCTCGCGCCGCTTTATTAGTAAACGTAACCGCATAAATATTGCGTGGGTTTACGTCAAGTCGATCCAATAACCAAGCTATTTTATAAGTGATAACGCGAGTCTTACCACTCCCGGCACCGGCCAATACAAGCATCGGTCGCTCACAATCTTGTACAGCACTACGCTGCTCTGGGTTAAGTTGCTGAAACAAAATCGGCCTGCGGGGAAGGTGGGAGAGTAGGTCTAAATTCTACGGGGAATCCGTCCAAAAAAGAAGCTCCAAGCGACGCTAAGAGGAGTGATCTCAGCAAATAAATTAGCTCATGCCGCCAATGTCTAAAACCTGAAAATATCAAAACCTATACTGGTCAGTAAATTCATGCTGCGCCAATACGCTGTAGCCTAGAAATCTAGCGGATAGAACTCACGAAACAATAAAACAGAAACGAAATGAAGACCTATAATTTTACATTCAAAAATTTTGTCAGTTTATTAATGCTAACCGCCGGCCCGACGGTTCTGGCCCACGATATAGTGCAAGGGCCAAGCGAGGCTTATGCAGAAACAGCAATCTCTGATAAAGAATTTACGTTCAGCTTCGGAACACCCGCGAGCGAAACGCCGGAACTAAGTCTATTTCGCGATGTCATCATTAGTTTCACCGAAAAATCATTGGCCGGAGAGAACGGCACCAATGCTTCGCTCAATGGTAATGAGTTACTGGTCACCGATACTGCATCC
>JBLHMH010000192.1:0-6513 GCA_047621785.1 Polaribacter sp.
CGATGTCGACTAACGTCGAACCCCGTGCAACTGCTAGCGGGACACCCACTGCAAAAAATATTCATAACTAACTGTTTTTATTTCCTTATATCAATTTTCGTAAAGTGGGTGTCCCGCTAATCGCTTGCACATTAACCAATCAAAATTATCACCTTTTGAGTGCTTTTTTAAGTGGCGGCTGCGAGGGGGAGAACCTCCACCGATCAGGCGGAGTAGAAATTACACCCGCTATCACAATGCTCATAATTCCCTGTTTTTATTTAGTTGTACCAATTTCACTAAGGTACGTGTCCCACGAATTCTTGCGGCACATTCAAATTTTATAAATGCCAGAACGGAGATTACCGACTTCAAAGCCACGCAATTATGATCGTAATGGATAATCAAACTGGAGTAGCCTTACAGAGTAACGCTCAAAAAATACTAGGTTGTATGTAACTCTCATCAAAATCAGCATTAGTTTAAAAAAAGTTCGTTTTGCATAAATATGTTTATGCATTAAGCAATATTTTTAAACTAATCATGATCAATCTAGAGAAATCACTGAAGCCAGGCTACCTTGTGAACCGCAAGACCTTGTATTCATATGGACTAACCAGGCCAGATGTTGACTACTACGTACGTTCAGGTTTTTTGACCTCTTTTGCTCACGGTGTTTATCACCGGAAAAGCGACTATAACCTAACTTGGCATGAAGTCGTCGCGTCTCTGGCAGATTTAGGATCTGAAGTTCATGTTGGTGGCATCTCTGTTATCCGCGAGGCTGGGTTAGACCATTTTGTTAGTGTTAGTGATACCACATCATCAATATCTCTATTTTCTGCAGAAGTCCTACCGAAATGGCTCAACAATAAATCATTCGCTATACCATTCATCAGTAAGAAGCAAAGCTGGTTAAAGAAACTACCAGACTCAGTTCATCGCAGCCAACCATTCGGACAATGGGAACGGGGAATAAAATATGCAACACTTGAGCTTGCCCTGCTAGAACAACTCGTTGATGCAAAGCTTGAGTCTGATATCGTCGCCATCGATAGGCAATTAGAAGGCATGGCAAATTTAAGCCCAACTAGGCTTAACGAGCTACTGGTGCTCTGCTCTAATGTGAAAGCTAAGCGTTTATTGGGCTGGTTATCAAACCGCCATGAGCACGCTTGGGTAGAGCACCTTAAATGGGATGCTGTAGATTTAGGTAAAGGTAAACGCTCGATAATCAAAGGTGGGCGTTATAATGATCAATGGCAAATAACAGTGCCAAGAAAAATGGAAAATCAACCAGTTCATGGACACTAACAGCATCTATTATAAGCAAGTTCAATTACTCATGAGCGTGTTGCCAACCGTCGCAAAACAACCTTGCTTCGCTCTAAAAGGCGGCACAGCCATCAATCTATTTGTACGTAACCTGCCTCGACTATCTGTTGATATCGATCTAACCTATCTTGACCAAGGAGGTCGTGAGGAAAGCCTAGCTAAGATCAAACAAGCAATGCAAGGCATCCAAACAGACTTACAAAAAAGAGGCCTTGTAGTCTCAGAGTCACAAAAAACGGTGTTCTAACACGCTTACTTGTTAGCAATAAAGAGACTCTAATCAAAATAGAAACAACACCTTCATGCGTGAGACGGTGCACACACCATCGCTGCAATCAGTAAGGCCCAGCGTAGAAGATCAATTTGGTTTCGCAGAAATCAATATGCTTGATTTTAATGATCTTTACGCCGGAAAAATATGCGCGGCACTCGACAAGCAACATCCTCGTGACCTTTATGATGTGAAGCTTCTTTTAGAAAATGAAGGTATCAGCGATGAGCTCAAAAACACGTTTTTGGTTTATTTGATTTGTAGCCCCAGGCCAATGGCCGAATTACTAAAACCAAACAGAAAGTCCCTAGTCGATGCCTTCGAGAAAGAATTCGAATCGATGACAAGCACCGCTGTTCCACTTAAAGACCTTGAAAACGCTAGAGAACAATTAATATCTACGCTGCTGAGCATGCTAACCGACTTTGATAGAAAGTTTTTACTGGATATCAAGCAAGGCACCGCCAATTGGACTAATTTCTACTACCCTCACGCTGAAAAATTGCCAGCCGTAGCCTGGAAGCTCATTAACTTAGACAAGATGAGGCCTGAAGCAAGAAAAGCAGCATACGACAAGCTAGAGCTCGCGCTTTCTTTTTGAACTATCCGGAATTGCCAGAGAGTTGAGTAACGAACCAGATCACTTCCCTGCTCCGCACAAATTGAATAACTTTAACCACCAAATTTCACAGAATGAATTTCAAGAAAACATCCTAGGCAGTGCATACTAATCAGAAGGCCAAGCGCGAAAATCGCTACTCGATTTTGCCTTCCAATTTCTATCCTAGCTCGCCTCTCACGAATGCCATCAATTCATCAACCTAGTACAAGTAACATAGGTTGATTTTCAAACTAGGACCGTCGTCAACTGCATCTAACCTTCAAGCCCCTTCACTAAGATAGAGTTTGCTGTGCTTCCCGCATCTCGGTGTTTCGCTATCGCCTGATACTCGTCAGATGTCATCCAAGCCAACGCTGAATTTTTTGATGGGAACTCAATAATTACCGAGCGTGTATCATCCCACTCGCCCGCCAATACCATAGGGGCTTCATCAATGCTCAACATCTTGCCATCGAACTTCTTGAAGACCTCTGCGAATCCAGCCGAGTATGTATCATACTCACCGCGGTCGTGTATCTTGAATCTAGCAATTATGTAAACGGACATACTAATAAGCTCCTTATTTTGTTTTATTTGGAGTGCCAAGTGCGAGCAACAAAAACAGCTCGTTCAATCGCCACCCCTCTAACGGTTTGATCAACTTAAGATTGCATTGATCTTTGGTTTATTCTAAATGGCAGCCTTCTAATTTGCTGGGACTGCCTGCTTCCTCGGTTGCATTACCGTCGACCTGGGTGTGATCGAGCAAAGTCTATTCGTGCTTACCCGCAACCCAACCATGCGAGGCAAGCTGTTGTGATGCAAAGCTCTTGGGGGAAGTTTCTAAAGTGGTTGCCATGGTGTCGTTCCAACGATTCAAAAAGCCGAATAGTGAAATTACCGCGACTACTTCTATGGCTTGTTTGGCCGTAAAATGTTCAGATAATTCACTCATATGCTGTGGTTCCACCGCATTGGGTACCATGCCTGCATGAACTGCAACTCGCAGCGCCGCTTTCTCTTGCTTTGAAAACAAGTCACTGCTTTCAAATTCAAATATCGCCTGAATTTTTTCTGCGCTGACATCGTTTTTTTGTGCCGAGTTAGCCGTGTGTGCTTGGCAATAACGACAACCCGCTGCATTGCTAACCGCAAACGCGATCATTTGCTTTAGCCCTGCATCTAATTCGCCACTGTTTAGAATTGTTGCGCCAAGCCCACCAAAGGCCTGAGTCAGCTCTGGCCAATGCGCCATTGTCAGCATGGATGTTGGTAAAAAGCCCATGGATGCTTCTACCATTTGAAACATCGGTTCTAACTCCGGTAACTCTTTACGCTGCTTGGGTGTTATGTGTGTCATGTCTGTTAGCCTATTTTGAGTAACTGCTTACCGAGATTTTTTCCGGTATATAGCCGCTGTAGAGTGGCAGGAATATTCTCAAAGCCTTCCTGTAAGTCGACCTGGTAGATTAAATCACCAGCCGCCACCCAAGCCATCAAGTTTTTAATGGCCTCCATAGCACGCGGCATGTAATCCAAAACGACGAAACCTTCCATTCGCGCTCGGTTAATGGTGAGCTTGGCTAAGTTTGAGGGGCCGGGAATGGGCGCTTCTGCGTTATACGCAGAGATACTCCCGCACAGCACAACGCGAGCGCGTAAATTAATGTGATTCAAGGCCGCCTCAAGGATAGGCCCACCTACGTTGTCAAAAAATACATCCCATTTGTCGGGGCAGTGATGCGCAATTTGCGCATTAACATCCTCATTCTTATAGTCGATCACGGCGTCGAAGCCGGCGGTCTCTTTTAACCACTTACATTTATCTGCGCCGCCAGCAATGCCTACCACACGGCAACCCTTAAGTTTTGCTATCTGGCCAACTAACGAGCCTGTAGAACCTGCGGCACCCGAAACAAGAACGGTGTCTCCCGCTTTAGGTTGACCAATCTCCAGTAAGCCAAAATACGCTGTGAGCCCGGTGATGCCAAGAACCGACAACATCATTTCAGGCGATACCCCTGATGGCAATTTAACCAATCCCATTGGGCCTTGATCGGGAGCAGCAAGCACATAATCTTGCCAACAGCCTGTTGTTTGCACTAGATCACCCACTGAAAATTCAGCGTGTCGCGAATCCACTACCTGCCCAACAGCACCTGCCCGCATAGGCTCACCGATGGCGACCGGCGGCAGATACCCCGGTCGATCAACCATCCAATTTCGTTGCGCGGGATCGAACGATAGGAACAGGTTCTTGACCAGAACTTCATCGCCTTTGGGTTCAGGAACCGGGGTTTCGACGTATTTAAAATTATGCGGGCCAACCATTCCTGTAGGTCTTTGAGCTAATAGCCATTGGCGATTTATTGTCATTATGCTTCTTCCAGTGCTTTGTTCATGTTTGTTTCTATTCACTACGAATACCCGCGATTACTGGGAGGCTACGCAACTAATTATCTACCGTGGTGGAGTAAAACCAAGTCAATGGCATGGCCTTGAAATTCAAGCTCAACCGTTTAGCGCGTATAAAATACTCTGGCCTTACATTTAGATTGGGCCAAGAATTTTGCTTATATTCTTGCGAAACTTTTCACCAAAGGGCGGGCGTGCACCAATGATAGGCAAGACATCGATCATAGTTTGACTGTAAATCGCACGCGCGTGGCTCATGCCTCTAAACCCTTCCGGGCCATGATAGGCACCCATGCCAGAAGCACCGATACCACCAAATGGAAGATCCTCTTGTACGTAGTGCAGCGTAATATCATTGATACAAACACCACCACTTTGCACGTGGCTTAGTAAGTACTCCTGCTCACGTTTATCTTTACCGAAGTAATACATGGCAAGAGGGTTTCGGCGGGGTTCTATCATATCTGGAACTTCAGCCACATCAGAATAGGTCATCACGGGAAGAACAGGACCAAATATTTCCTCGTGCATGACCAGCATGTCTTCATTGACATTTTGTAAAATGTGTAAGGGCATACGACGGTTGCCTTCGGACACACGCGTCTTGTCAGCACCAACAATCGTGAGCTTGGCCCCCTTGGCAACTGCGTCATCAATGTAGTTCTGTAACCTGGCGAAGTGTCTTTCGTTGATAATGCCCGCGTAATCCTCATTTTCGGCGATGTTTGGATACATTGACTGTGCCTCCTGAACTACCCGCGCAATAAGCTGCTCTTCTAGCTCATTAGGTACGACAACGTAATCTGGCGACAGGCATAATTGACCACCATTCAAAAGCTTACCGAATGTCAGGCGTGTTCCAGCCAGATCAAGCTTTGCGCTACGACCAATGATGACGGGTGACTTGCCGCCAAGTTCTAGCGTGACGGGCACCAGGTTTTTTGACGCTGATTGCATTACTTTTGCGCCGACCTTAGTGGATCCGGTAAACAGAAGGTGATCGAAAGGCAATCCCGCAAACCTTTGACTGATATCTGCGCCACCGGTTACGACCGCAACTTCATCTTCTGGGAAATATTTCGGGACAACTTCGGCGAACAATGCCGCTGTTTCAGGAACGAACTCAGAAGGTTTCAGTAACGCTCGGTTACCTGCTGCAAGCGCACTTGTCAGAGGCGCAACAGTCAGGCCAAAGGGCAGGTTCCAAGGAGAAATGATGCCAATAACGCCCTTGGGGAAATGCCTAACCTGGCTCTTTCCGCCCAAAAAGTTCATCGGTTTGTTGGTTTTTCGTTTTTCAGGCTTCATCCACTCTTTCAAATGCTTCATTGAATAGTCGATGGCTTCGACCTTTGACGCAAACTCTGAGAACAAACTGAACTCATAGGATCGTGCACCACCAAATTCGCGTTTGGTCGTCGTCGCAAACTCTGTTTTATTTTCAACAATCAGTGCCTTTAGTCTCTTTAAACGGTCAATCCTTGTCGAATAGGTGACTTCACCCTCAGCACGGAACTTGCTTCTCTGCAGTTCGACTAGTGCTTCCAGGTTTTGAGTATCTAATTTAGTAACGTTTTCGTATTTAGCTGTGCTCATAATTTCTATCTCAGGTTAGTCTGTATTCATTCAGTTTTGTCATTCCCTAGAGGGTTTAATTCGTTTAAATATTGGGTAAGGCTTCCGTGCGAATGGCCTCTATGATGCGAACAGAATTCTTAATGAAGAGAGGCTGGGACGAAAAACTGTTGATAAGTTTTTGAACATCTTCAGGCAACGCTTCGTTACCAAGTGATGGGCCCTGGTCTGTACTGCTTGCACCTACTAACAATACTCCTAATATGCGGATAAGCTCAGAAGCCTGGACTTTCGTAAGGCCCAATATAGAGCTCGATAGCTTTGCGATTCGGTCTAT
>JBLHMH010000193.1:0-6488 GCA_047621785.1 Polaribacter sp.
ATAATGCTGGCCTTGCGTTAGGACTGGTAAGCGCAGACAAAGCCCAGTGGTCGGACTGGCAAACCATGATCGAGACTAACTGTATGTCCTTGGCTTTTATGACGCGCCAAATACTACCAAGAATGGTTGAGCGAAATTCGGGCTATATTATCAATTTAGGGTCTTCGGCCGGCAGCTACGCCTACAAAGGGGGTAATGTCTATGGTGCCTCAAAGGCATTTGTTGAGCATTTTTCAATCAGTTTGCGCAGTGACCTACTTGGCACCAAGGTACGGGTTTGTAACTTAGTGCCTGGCTTGATTGGCGGAACTGAATTTTCCAACATCCGCTTTCATGGCGATGATGATTCTGCGGCCTCTGTCTATCAGGGCTGTGAAGCGCTGACACCTGAGGACATAGCAGAGAGTGTTCGCTGGGTTCTTGCGCAGCCGGAGCATGTGAACATCAACAGCATGGAAATCATGCCAGTGTGTCAGGCGCCCGCTGGTCTAGCGGTTGATAAAAAGCAATAGGAACTTGGCCTATGGGCAATTCATGTTAGTTGTCTTTATTTGATTTAATCAGCAGATAGATTAAGAAGATTGGCAGGGCAAATATAAAAACAACAATTGCTATTTTTAGTAGCGTATAAGGATCCATGGCGTTTACAGAGTAGGGTTAGAGGTGTTTAGATTGGGCTGGGTGGCGCAAGCTTACTTTAAAGCTCAGGGCTTTTCTTTTGCTCAGGGCTGTCCTTCGGCTCAGGGCTATCCTTTGGCTCAGGGCTATTGTCGACCCAGTACTTTTTGAATTTAAAGAAAATATCAAATATTTGTACTTCGCCGTCTTCTTCCACTACAAAAAAAGGAGCTCGTTCCACTTGGTATTTGTTTGCTAATTGCATACCAGGTGAGTCTGGATCTCTAGCATCGGCAATCACAACATGATCAATAGATCCTAGAATTCCATCGCTGCGCATGCGTTCGGAAACTTCTTGGCATTTCTTACATAAGTCGCCATTTGCGAGTATTTTCTTAACAAAAGTGATATGACGCATGAGTACTCTCTAGACAATATTTTAATGGGCTTTACGACGCCGGGAAAAAATCAAATGCCTACCATCAGCTGCTGGTTGATAGACCTCGCTAAACTCCGTAAATGCGCGCAAGGCAGTTTCATAATCTGCATTTTCTCGGAGTTCAAAGGCATCACATCCGGCGCGTGATAAGAAATCCAGCTGGTCGAAGTTTACATCACCTACGGCACGAATTTCGCCTTTATACGCATATCTCAGTCTGAGTTTGTGAGCATGCGAGTAGGAACGCCCATCTACGAAATTTACAAATGGCAGAACGATGATGTCTATTTGAGGTAAATCACCTGCAAGCGTTTCTGGCAGCTCATTAGACGCAACTTGAACTGCAACCGGACCATCTCGATCAAGCATTGCCTGCTTATTCTCGATCCAAAAACTGAGCGGCACGCTAATGTTAACACTGGGTAAATTATCAATACTCAGGTCTTGTGACTCGGCTAGGTGTTGAAAATCATTGCTGTGGATAGCTCGATTGCGAATGACCTTAGTGTTTTTAATATTTTGCTGGATTCGATCAGCGGCGGCCTTGGCTCTTGCCTTTAGCGCTCTATTTGCAACATTTTCGCTCATGACTCAGTCTCCGCATAAACCTTTTCCTTGAAAGGTTCGATTCCTACTCTATTAAACGTGTCGAGTAAACGTTCGTTGTCACTACGTTGTTCTTTATAAACATGCAGGATATCACCAATTGCGTTGGCGACATTTTCTTTGGCAATTGCTTTACCTAGGTGAGTGCCCAATGCCGCCTTGTTGGATGCGTCTCCGCCAACGGTCAGCTGGTACCATTCTTCGCCTTTCTTATCCACACCCAAAATGCCGATGTGGCCAACGTGGTGATGTCCACAGGCATTCATGCAGCCAGACATTTTCACCTTTACTTCGCCAATGTCATAAAGTTCATTAAAGTCATTAAACTTCTCGTTAATTTGTTTAGCAACCGAAATTGAACTGGCATTCGCCAAAGAGCAAAAATCCAAGCCAGGGCAGCAAATCATATCGTTAATCGAGCCGATATTCGGGGTCGCGAGACGGTGCTCATCCAGGGCTCGCCAAACTTCTAATAAGTTTTCCTGGCGTACATCAGCCAGCACCAAATTCTGCTCATGGGTGACTCGAATTTCAGAAAAAGAAAAGTCATCGGCTATTTTGGCAATAGCATCCATTTGCTCGTCTGTTGCATCACCTGGTGCAACCCCGTGTTCCTTAAGCGAGATATTGACAATACGGTAGCCCGCTTGCCGATGGTCGTCGGTATTGTTGCGATACCAGTCAGCAAACCGGCTATCTAAGGCTAACCATTTTTCAATACGGGTATCACCGTTCTCGAGTTTCTCGTACGCGGGCGTAGGAAAAAACCCAGCCATCGTTTCGAAATCGGTTTCATGCAGCATCAATTCGCCGTCTTTAAAATGAGCCCAGTCGGCTTCTACTTCAGAGCGAAAGGCGTCTATACCCATGGCGTTAACAAGTATTTTAATTCGTGCTTTATATTTGTTGTCGCGCCGACCGTGTAAGTTGTAAACGCGCAGAATCGCTTCGCAGTACGACAAAATATGTTCGCGCGGCAGAAACTCTTTGATCACCTTGCCAATAACCGGGGTTCGACCTAAACCACCGCCGACATAAACTCGAAAGCCAATCTCCTTTTGTTCGCTATAAACAACCTCTAAGCCAATATCGTGAAACTGTACGGCAGCGCGGTCAGTGGTCGCGCCAGATACGGCAATTTTGAACTTGCGTGGTAACCAATAAAATTCTGGATGTAGCGTCGACCATTGACGCAGTATTTCGCAATACGGCCGTGGATCAATGATTTCATCGGTTGCAACACCCGCATATTGATCAGAACTGATATTTCTAATACAGTTGCCGCTGGTTTGAATCGCGTGCATTTCTACCTTAGACAGATCTTCCAAAATATCTGGTACGTCTGCTAGGTCTGGCCAATTGAACTGAATGTTTTGGCGTGTTGTGAAATGCCCATAACCGCGATCATATTTGCGTGAAATTGCAGCTAAGGCTCGCATTTGTTCAGAGTTTAGTAAGCCATAGGGAATCGATACCCGCAACATGTGTGCGTGGATCTGCATATATAAGCCATTGCGAAGGCGTAACGGTTGCAGGTCGGCTGCGCTTAGCTGGCCGGCAAGATGGCGCTTTACCTGATCGCGAAACTGCGCTACGCGCTCTGAAACTATGGTCTTGTCGACCGCATCATATTGATACATTCAATTACTCTATAAAGTCTTTTGTCGGTTGCACTACAGCAATCACTGTAATTGTCCTGAAGGCGCATGGCACCCAGCTAAGTGCGAATATACGCCTAGTCCATTAGAATAAATAGTAATAAGAAATTATATTAATATAAGTAAATGATTGGTTAGTCCGCCTATATCAAGGCGCTGTGCAGCAAGGTCTTATCGGCTATAATCACGTCCAAATATCTTGCCATTCAAGATTACCGAACCATTTCGATCAAACAAACTTATACGTCGGGCAGATGAATCATAGCTCCTAGAATACGCTTTGTGGTTCGCTCTAAACCTATAACAAACTGCAGAGCCTCTAATTGAATAATCTTTCAACAGAATTCGCCCCACGGCCAGACCTCAAATACCCGTTTGAAAGAGATTGGCATCCAGAACCAGGGGAGCCATTCGAGGTTGCGTCAGGGGTGTTTTGGCTGCACGTTCCAATGCCTATTTCGCTTGACCACATCAATCTATGGTTGCTACGTGATGGTGATGGTTGGGTCATTGTAGACAGCGGTTTAGACTCGCCATGCTGCAAGGAAGTTTGGCAGAAAGTATTTGCCGGATTTCTTCAAGGTGCTTTGGTAAAGCGCATTATTATCACCCATTTTCACCCCGACCATATTGGTCTAGCGGCTTGGTTGGCACACAAGTTTGAATGTAAAATTTGGATTACCGAAGGAGAATTTCGCCACTATAGTGAAATCATCCACGCTGATAAAAAATCACATGCGAAGAAAGCGTTAGATTTCATTGCTGAAATCGGTTTTGATAGTGATGTGGGTGATCGCTACACCAATTTCTTCAGCGTAGATGATAAGCCAGAGATTACCCGAGTACAGGAATCAATGTGTGTATTCATTAAGGATGGCGATGAATTATCCATCGGCGATCATAGTTGGCGGGTTGTTATGGGTAATGGCCATTCCCCAGAACACGCTTGTTTATATTGTGAAGAGCTTTCGACGATGATTTCAGGCGATCAGGCCTTGCCTCGTATATCTTCTATCGTTAGTGTTTATATTATTAACCGACACGAAGACCCATTAGGCGATTGGCTAGATTCATGTGCTAAATTAAGTGATAATATTCCTGCTAACACCTTGGTATTGCCGTCACATCAAGAACCATTTTACGGGCTGGGTTTGCGAATGCAACAGTTGATCGATGATCATCACGCACAGTTGAACCGCTTGCGTTTGAGCATGACTACACCCACTACGGCGGATCAGGCTCGCCGAGTATTGTTTGACCGTGAATTGAGCGCTATGGATATTTTTTTCGCAACCGGAGAAACCTTAGCGCATATTAACTATTTATTGCATCGCGGCGAGCTCGCTAAGACTGAAATGCCCGATAAAGTAATTAAATATCACTACCTTAATCAGCGTGTCCTTCGATAATCCTATAAAAATAATCCAATGAAAGGAATCCTATGAAGATAATTGCATTTGCAGCATCAACAAGTAGTCAATCTATCAACAAAGCCTTAGTGAGTTATGTGGCTAAGCTAGTGGTAGGTGCCGAGGTTGAATTACTTGATCTAAATGACTATGAGTTACCCTTGTTTTCGGAAGATCTTGAACGAGAAATCGGTAAACCAAAAGCGGCAACAGACTTTCTGCGTAAAATAGGTAGTGGCGACGCACTGATTGTTTCATTTGCTGAGCATAACGGTTTGTATACGGCCGCATTCAAAAATTTATTTGACTGGTGCTCTCGCCAAGCGGGGCATGATATCTATCAAAGCCAAGCAATGCTATTGCTAGCCACATCTTCAGGTGCAAGAGGAGGAAGAACCGTATTGGATTTGGCTTCCTCTATGACGCCTCGGTTCGGTGGCGATGTGCGCGCTGCGGTGTCGGTGCCCTTGTTTCACGAGAATTTTGATTTAGATTCTGGAGTGATTACCAATGACGAGATAAATTTGCAGATCAAATCTGCAATTAGTGAGTTAATCAATTAGGCACGAATTATGCATTGGACATCGGTGAAATGCCTTCGTCTTAACTTCGTTTAGGGCGTGCATCGATAGCCTAATGGATTAGGCTACTTAGTTTACAATGATTTCTAGCTGAGGTTTTGGGCGACTATCTCTGCGTGATCTTTGCTCGGGCAGCACGCCCTCATTGGCTTTAAATCGCTCGATTGCATCTTCGTTTAGGCGCGCCGCTTTGCTGGTGTATTTATCTTTTTGCTTTTTTCTTTTCGCTACTTGCTAGGGCATAAGCCTTTTCAAGGTTTTTATAGGCCGCGCTCTAACTATTCTGGTGTTGTGATATTAAGCTCCTCAAGGCATAAAATCGAGGATCTTTGCCATGTAGATGGATGGTTCGATTAGTCGACTTTACTGCCTTGCCAAAGTGTTTATACTGGCATTTACCTATGGCCAATTGATAACGCTAGTAAGGGTTGCGTAGGCGCGCTTGACCAGCCTTCTTTTTGAAGGCCAATGCTTGTTTGATGTTTCCTTGCTTTTGATAGAAGTGTTCTAAGTTACTGGCGGCCTGAGCACTATTTTTATCCAAGGCTAAGCTATACAGGAAAGTAGTCTCAGCATCCTGTAATCGACCAGCACGCTTCATCACAACTCCCGTATTGACCCATAAATCGGGGTTGGATGGGCTCGGTGAGATTGTAATTTTCCTAGCGTGGATCACTTTTCGCAGGGTGTTTTTATTGTCCGTATTGTTGCTCCAAACTTTGGTCATTGACCCTTTGATACTTGTTTGTTCTCTTGCACGCGAGCCATTTCTAAGTAATGACATCGCCTTATTGTTTTGTACAAGCGCCAGAGCCTGGTCTTTAGATATAAAGTGTTGGGGATAACCCGGGTCATAGAAATCCTTTGCCAAATCAAAAATTTGGCGTCTGCCATAGGCATCAAGTACGCCATTTATATGCCGGTAGTAAATTATTCCTTGTTCGGAATCCAAGCCCTAGGTATTTGGAATGTCGACTGCATTGAATTCCAGGTCGATATCCAGTTCGCGGGTTAGTGCGGGTAGTAGAACGATAAAGCTTAGGCAGTTCCCACGGCGCTGCTCAAATGCTTGAATAGGGGTAAGGCTGGCGTTTACATCGTAAGTCATGTTGCGGCCTTGTTTCTCCAATAACCAGTATGCCAGCTCTTTTGTGGCTTGGTGCTTAGGTTTGAAAGC
>JBLHMH010000194.1:0-6364 GCA_047621785.1 Polaribacter sp.
AACCCTAGACAACAGCAAATTGCTCTCAATGCGTTATGTGCTATCGCGTTTGAACTTGGGCAGCATAATGAACCCTATGTCGCTTGTGGCCGGGCCGTCGACCATGCGCTTACTAATAACGCACCGTTAGACACCGTCGATTTAATAAATTTTGCAGAGGCTTCGCGCTCGCTTTTTAGACTAGACGAAGCTGAGCGGATCAGTTTACAAGCCACTGAGCACGGCGTTGCGTGGTATCGCAACCCATGGTCGGAACTGGCCGAACTATATATTCGCCAAGCACGACTGAGTGAGGCGCTAAGCGCACTCCAGCAAGTGCCGTTGTATCGAACGCGTAGACCTGTGCATGTGCGCGAATCAGATCGAAACGAAAACCGGCGGGCTTTAGCCTCTTTTTTTATTATTATGGGCCGGGCACAAGACGCACTGCGGGTGACTAACAAAGCCTTGATTGCACCCGACCGTAGAAACCATACTAGCCGCGACCCCTTACAGGACCGGAGTGTCATTGCATTGGCCGATCGTAAGGCGCATCTTCTCGCAGCGCAGCAGCTACTTGAACAGTCAGTCGGCTTATCTGTTTGGCATCGCTTTTATGCAAAATTCAAAGCGTTATCACATGAAACGCAAGCCTGGATGAGCGGTAGGCGCGCGACACGAGCTGTTTCTCAACGAGAAAGTCTCGCAGCTAACTTTCGAATAGGGTCGTCTGACTCGGCGGTTATGCCGCCTTGGTTAGTAGCCGATCTTATTTCACTGCTTGGTGTTGGCCCCGCCAAACTCGCGATTCAGTCCGCTAGCGATAGTGACGAAAGAATAGGCGCTCAGGCTTATTACAATGCCTTTGCTGCAGAAGTAGCGGTACAAAGTGGTGACACCCAAGAGGCCCGTGAATTGATTGCTGTCGCTCTTAAAGATTTAGGTACAAGTGAACGATTAATGCGTGCTCGATTACAGGCGCATCTTGTGCAAATGTCTTTGGATGCTGGTGAATACACAAATGCGGCAGATGACATTCAAAGAACCCTAGAGATTGACCCCGGTATTTTTAGGCGCCTTAGTATGGCTTTGCCAATAAGTTTTCATGCTGTTGATGGTGAGGTTGCGACTGCGATTAAGCAAGGCCTAACACGCTCACCTAGGTTAAGCGTAGCGACTAGCCTATTAAGTATTCGAATTACCAGCAATTCTTCACTAGCACAAGCTTGCCTGTTAACGTCTTCGGGCTCGGTATTGGGCTGCGGTCGTGCCGATGTGGTAGGCCAAGAGTCACCCGACGCATTAGCGAACAGGGTTTTGTTGTCGTTTCATCAACGCGTATTCTCTCCGAAAATTGATCTCTCGCAAACCGACGCCCATTCACTGGATAGTTCGCCCATAGGTTACAGAAAAGATGTACTAGAAAAGCTGTTTTAGGCTGTGGCGATTGAACCGCTGAAGAGAAGGCAGTCAGTGACCTAATAGTTATGAATAATGTCGTCGTACTGTTCTCGCATACAGCACAATAGCGATAGCTCCCTGCAATTCACTTTACACATCTTCATCTATTGTTATGAGGTCTTGCGTTCACAGTGCACAAACACCAAGATGTGAGTATCTGCCATCCACCATTGTCTTTATTCCAAAATATGTTTTTAAACTTCAAAGACCTCACGCCCAATCAAGTTTATGGAGCGATGGTTCAAACTATTATCCCCAGACCAATCGCTTGGGTGCTTTCTGGCAATGGCGATGGCTCGTTTAATGTCGCCCCGTTTTCGTTTTTTAATGGGGTATGCAGTGATCCGCCATTGTTGATGCTGTCGATAGGCAAAAAAGACTCAGATGAAGAGAAGGACACCCGCTTGAATATTCGCGAACGTAAAAAGTTTGTTGTGCATATTCCAAGTGCTCGACAGATCGACAAGGTCAACGCGAGTTCAGCGAGTTTGGCGCATGGTGAATCTGAAGTAGCTATTGCAGACCTAGAGTTAGCGCCTATCGAAGGGTTTGAATTACCTCAAATTGTTGGCTGCGGGATTGCAATGGCTTGTGAGTTGTACCGAATAGATGAATTCGGCCCGGAGTCGCAAGCAATAATTTATGGAACAATTATCAGCCTATCGGTGAGTGACGATCTAATAGTGCCTAATGAAAAAAATCGTTTTCAACTTGATCCGACGCAACTAGATCCTTTGGCACGCTTGGGCGGCGCATATTATGCAAGGATTGGGGATGTTCTTAGCGCTAAGCGTCCGAAGTAGCCTGCGAATGTGTGTTAGGCCAACAAATCTGGAATTAGATTACTTTCGATTCTAGCAATAGAGTCTTTTAGTTTTAGCTTTAGCTTTTTTAGACGACTGACTTCTAATTGATTAACTTGTAGTTTTTCAGCCAATTCCTCAATCGCAATGTCCAAGGAGCGATGTTCCTGCTTTAGTTCAGCAAGTTCTTGAAGCCAAAGTTGTCGGTCATTCTGAATTACTTTCATATTCTCTTTATAGTACAAAACGACTGTGAGTGCGAGTTGCGTACTGCTAATTCGGTTATCATCACAAAATATCCATTTGTTAAATAGTGCATTAAATTCATGGCCTAATTCAATCATATGCAAGACTTGTATACTCGACTAGCTAAAGACTCAAAATGGTACTCGGAAAAACATCCTACTGTGACTGCTGTTGCCGAGAACTGGCGTAACTGGTTGTTTAGCCGTGCTTCATTAACAGAGCGTTTGATGGCATTTAGCGGTGATCAATTCGAAGTGCGAGTGTTGTCTCAACGCTGGGGCAAGCCACTATTGCATGAGGCCAATAGACTAAATATTCCAATGCACCTGACTGTTCGAATTCGAGAAGTAGAGTTGTATTGTAATGGCGTGGCCATGGTCTTTGCGCGTAGTGTTATGCCGCTGCAGGTCTTTTTAGATCAACGTCATGTCTTGGCGAATATAGGGACCAAACCATTAGGCCACTTGTTGTTCAAGGATGGACAGATCAGGGTTAGTAAGCGTAGTGTTAGCCTATACCAAACTGAACAAGGCCCGGTTGTCTATGGTCGCAGTACACCGTATCGCTATGCGGACAAGGAAATTTTGGTTAGTGAATTCTTTATTAGCCCAGCGTTAATTTCTTGACTGAAGGTTTTCAGCCAACAAGCAGGCTTTCAGCTAAGGAAGGGAAGCTTCAGCACGATGAAAGCCTTCATTCTACAAAGTCGCCAAACCAACTAAAAGAGTGATTGCGACGCCCACCCCAAGCAACATCCCATAACTAATCCCTAAGCCGATGAACTTCAATGTGGTGAAGAATTTACCTTGCCCGTAAACTCGTTTCATACTGATCCAAAGATAGGTCGGTATCCAAGCCGACACAACAATAGTAAGGCCTTCCGCAATTTGGGGGAAGCCGCGTAAACTGATTTCAGCGAGGGTGTAGAACAGCAGAGTTAGATAAACAAAACAGTGATTGTGCACCGCGTAGATAAAGTGCTCAGTGTAATATACGCCCTTGAACATATATAAGATCTTTAGTAGTAATGCGAATAAAGGCAGCAGGCAGAATATTACCGGAGGTGCAATTTGTAAAAACTTTGCAATCAGTTCGCCGCTACTCTGATTGGCTAACACAACTGTTTTTTTAATCTGGGTCTGCAAAAGCGCCTTAACTCTGGTCTGCTTTTCTTCGGAAACCGAGTTTATACCCAGATTAAAATCACCAGCGGCAAAACTTTTATCAATTTCGGCGAGGGTTTGTTCCAAGCCGTTTTTTTCCTCACCTTCAATTGGTGTTTCCCCTGGTGGTAAATCTAGGTCGAGGCTTTGCGTAGGTTCTATTGTTTGGTCGGCTTGCGCTACGGTTTCGGACTTAGCCTCCACCGAGACAGCATTGACAGCCTGCGGTGGCGAGAAAAAATTAACAATGGACAACATTAGGAAAAATGAAATGCTGGTAATAAAATAGAGTCGAACCGGTTGTACATAACTAACGCGCCGACCCCTAAGATACTGGTTGGTTAAGAAACCTGGCCGAAAAAGAATAGCAACCAAGGTCTTCCACATACGAGAATTCAAACTAAAGACATCATCTAAAGCCTCATTAATCAGGGCCAAAAAAAAACGTCTAATGTCTTTTTGTATTTGCCCGCAATTCGAACAATATTGGCCAGTAACGGGCGTACTGCAGTTTGGACAGGCTGTTGTTGTCATAATTTCGCTAAGTATCTTAATTCTTATGCTCTAAATCTAACATAAGTAAATCGTTAGGACAGGACTAGGGTTATAATAGAGAATTAATTTCTCAGTCTGTTTCCCCTCCATGTTAATTCGATCTTTCATTGCCGTACCGGTTCCGCGCGAAATGGCCAATACGCTGGGCGATGTAGCCGCGCAGATGGCCTACCAGGATAAAAGTAACGCAGTACGCTGGGTAGACCAAGCGAATTATCACATTACTTTGGCGTTTTTAGACCAACAAAATGAACGCGATTTAGAAAGTTTGGCTGAACAACTAGATCACTATTTACCGCAAACCTCGTTCGACATTTCAATCAGTCACTTAAGCCCTTTCCCCGAAAGCAAACCTAAGTTAATCGCCGCGATGGTGAATAAATCTGAACCATTGATTGATTTACACAAACAAGTGATGTCGGCGCTATTGGCTAGCCCAATCATTCCTGATAAACGGCGCTTTATGCCGCACATCACTTTGGGGCGCTATCGACATACTAAAAAACCATTTATGGGTGCGATGCCTACTGTGGTAGAGGCGTCAGGTGAACTCAGTGAAGTAGCACTGTACGAAAGCACTTTGACCGCCAACGGCGCTGAATATGAAGCTATGTTCCGGTTTCCTCTGGATCCGTTCGAGTTTGCGCCTGATCTTGATTGGGAAGATAAATTATGATTGTAACGCTGATAATAGTGGATAACCTCGATGAAGTTTGACCTGCATTGCCATTCACATTTCTCAGATGGGGCGCTTAGTCCTGCAGATCTGTTACAACTAGCGCACGAAAATGACATCACGCATTTGGCCTTAACTGACCACGATACGATAAACGGATTGGACCAAGCTCAGCACGCCGCGGATCAACTGCACATCACCCTAATTAAGGGTTTAGAGTTATCTTGTTCTTGGAATGGGCAATTGTTGCACGTGGTTGGTTTGGGTGTTGATCCTCTAAACCCAACATTATTAGCGGGTATTGCGCAAAATACACGCCTGCGCACTGAGCGGTCGTTGGCCATGATCGAAGATTTCGAAAAACACGGCATTGAACTAGCAGAAGAAGTCGCAGGATTATTGGAGGGTGCTGTTCCTACCCGACCGCATTTTGCTCAAGCGCTGATCAACCTAGGCTATGCAAAGAACAAAAATCAGGCTTTCAAGCGTTATTTGGTTCGAGGTAAACCAGGTTTTATACCGATGCAATGGCCTGACTTGGAGGAGGTCGGTTCGTGGATCTGCGATGCCGGAGGCGTTGGCGTACTGGCCCACCCTTTGCGCTATAAATTCACTCGAACAAAATTACGTAAGTTAATTGGTGATATGCAGCAGGTCGGAATCAAAGGTATAGAAGTGTCAAATGCTAATACCGATCAACAACAAGTTGATGGACTGGCTACCTTAGCGGTGCAGCATGAATTGTTGGCTTCAATAGGATCTGACTTTCACTCGCTGGATCAGCCATGGGCTAGACTTGGCGGGGCCAAAGATTTACCTGCACATCTAACTCCCGTTTGGAGCGAGCTGGGCTTTTAAAAATTTTTAATCGAAAGCCGATACCGTATTCCAAATTGACTATTAATAACTAATATTGAAAAAACAACAAATGCTTGAAAACGACCAATCCCCAGCCATAGACGATACAACGGTTTATTTAAAAGACTATACAGAGCCCGATTTTGCGATCGCCAAAATCACTCTTGATTTTCAGCTCGGTAGTAATACCACGGTGGTGACCGCTGATATGCAGTTTGCCAAAACCTCAGCCCATCAAAGAGCATTAGTGCTTGATGGTGAAACGTTTAAGTTGCTGCTTCTAAAGCTGGATGGTGCTGAGTTGCAAGCGAGCGATTATGTCGTCAGTGAAAAAAACTTAAGCATTGAACAAGTTCCCGACACTTTTGAGCTTACAGTGGTGACTGAGTTACAACCTCACTTGAATACGCAGTTATCTGGTTTGTATCAATCCAGTGGCAACTTTTGCACCCAATGCGAAGCTGAAGGTTTTCGCCGTATCACCTATTTTCTAGACAGACCCGACGTTTTAAGCGAGTATGAAGTTAGCCTCACGGCCGATAAAAAAACATGTCCTGTGCTGCTCTCAAATGGAAACCCAGTTGCCTGTGGCAGCAATAGTGACGGCACGCATTGGCACCGTT
>JBLHMH010000195.1:0-6288 GCA_047621785.1 Polaribacter sp.
GCGGTATTGAGGTTAGAATCTGGTGTGCGGATATTACCATTGCTGCCGTTTGTGCCCGCGACAAAATTGAGGGATTCAACCCGAGAATCATGAAATAAGCCTCTATCCCAGAAACCACTATTGAATACTGTTGGCGCATTTCTTGGGACTTCGGGTAGGGCATTTTTATGCACTCGGCCTCGGCCTAATAAATCAGGATTGTTGGCATCTACCCCCACCGATAACGACAATTGATCTGCACCGCCCAAAGCAGGGTGGTGGCACGTTACGCAGGCGCTATCAAAATCTCCACCTAGGCCCTTGGTGAAGAACAGTTTTTTACCCAATTGGGGCAACGCTTCGCTAATAGTTGGCAAATCTCGCTGTGGCTGTTGGTTTAAGTCCAGCTGCGTGATGATCTGGCTTAATTGTCTATCTAGCTCTGTGGCTACAGGGATAGTAACGATAGTATCAGTGGGTTCTTCAGCGGGCTGTTCATCAATTAACAGCTCAGCTTGTGCATCTTCTTTGGCGTCGATATGACAAGCCGTTAATATCATGGCCATAGATAAACCGAGACTGGTTTTTAATACCAAATTGGATGCACTGTTAATGCGCTGAATGATCGTTGGCTGTGTCATAAGAATCTCCGCTCTGCTTGACCTGTGATCTTGCTTAGTCGTCTGAGTCTTAGAGTAGGGAATCAATGTGCAAACTGAATGGAGCAAATGTGCAAGGAATGCGTAAGTTGGGTTATTTGTGCTGGCGAGGGCAGAAAATGTGATGGGCTTCTCGTATAGTAGGAATATCAATCTTTTAGGGCGATGCTGTGCGAGTTCAATACAAGTTTTGATCGTGGTCTGTTGGAGCACGTTAATAAGCGGGCATTGCAACACTATAATAGCCTGTCAGAGTCCCTTGAAAGCCATTTTGATCAGCATGGAAGTTGGCAGGCCTTGAGTGCATCTCGCTATCACTGGTTGCAATTACAGCAGGCAGCAGGCATCGATATTGATCCCAGGTTAGTGCATCGAGCTTGGAATAAGGAACACGAAAGCACTCAGAGAAATCAAAGACTGGCACGAAAACATCTTCCACCACCTCAATTATCACAAGATAGACCGCCTAGAAGACCGCCTCGACATGAAGACTTTAGGGGTGGTAGAGATGACAGTGCAGGCCCAGAACATAGAACACCTTTAGCTTTATTAGATGTTAATAAAACGCGAGTTGTTGGTTTTTTGGCTCAGCTTCAGCATCTTAAATTATTACCGTTATATTCTGCCGAAAAAAAACTCATCGGTTATCTTGCTTATGCTAACCGTGATCGGTTAATGGATAATTATGAGTTAGATTTATCAGTCCAGTTGAGTAGTAATTTATGGTGGATTGCTAGCTTGATGGTTCTCTTGTCGGCCTCCCTCGCGATTCCCTTTGCACGTTTATTATTAAGGCCATTAAGATCGATTGTGGGTGCTATTCATACTTTGGCAAAAGGTGATTTTTCACAGCGCATTAGTACGGATAATAATGATGAAATCGGACGCGTCGCAAAAGATATTAATTTACTGGCGCAACAGCTACAGGAAATTGATAGCAGCCGTAAAACTTGGCTTGCCAATATCTCTCATGAATTACGTACACCACTCGCCGTCATGCGTGGTGAGCTAGAAGCGATGCTCGACGGTATTCGTGAACTCAGTAAAGAAAATGTGGCTTCGGCTCATCAAGAGGCATTGCACTTGTAGCGGCTAGTAGAGGATTTATATCAACTGACTAGCACTGAGATAGGTGATCATGATGTCGCGCAGATGAGCTATCAAAAACAGGTGATCGATTTTAGGGCCTTGGTTGCAGAAGATTTGGAACGCTTTCAACCCTTATTTGATAAAGCCGGACTCAGCTTTACGTTTAACGATCATGTCAAAGTACAGGCTGAGGATGTATTAAATCCCGTAACCGTAAAACCGGTGGCTCTGGCTTAGGGTTGGCGATTTGTAAAAAAATAGCACAAAGTCATGGTGGGGAATTAAGCGCGGGTACGTCGGACCTAGGGGGCATAAAAATGACCCTATGCTTACCCCGTTTAGTGGAATAATGACCCGTCTTGTATCGCTTTAGCACATAGGAGAAAGCCGACATGTCAGGCAAGATTTTGATCGTTGAAGACGAGCCTAAGCTAGCGCAGTTGCTGGTGGATTATTTACAACAAAGTGGTTTTGATACTCTGGTTATTGATGATGGTCAGCAAGCATTGGATTGGATTACACAACATCATCAAGACGTTGATTTTATTATTCTAGATCTCATGTTACCTAATCTTGATGGCATGGAAATCTGTAAAGCGGTGCGTCAGTTTTCAACGTTGCCGATTTTAATCGCGACGGCTAAGGTAGAAGAAATAGATCGATTAATTGGCTTAGAACTCGGCGCTGATGATTACCTATGTAAGCCCTACAGCCCTAGAGAAGTAGTCGCTCGGGTGAAAGCCATTCTACGTCGTTGTATTTTAGTTAAGCAGCAAGCCAGTGCGCAGCCTAATAATAGCCAGCCGGCCGCTGAGCTAATCGCAGGTTTAGTATTAGAAGAAGAAAAATATAAAGCGATATTAAACGGTAAAGCCTTAGAGTTAACCGCGGTTGAATTTCAACTATTGGTTATTTTAGCCAAAGAACCCGGACGTATTTTCAGTCGCCAGCAATTGATGGATGGTGGCTATCAAGATCACCGAGTCGTGAGTGACCGCACCATCGATAGCCATATTCGTAAATTGAGAAAGCGTATTCATGAGAAGTGCCCCGAAAGCGACATTATCCATTCCGTTTATGGGGTCGGTTATAAGTTTGAGCTGCTGTAGCTAGAAAGCAGGTTTTATAAGGCGATCCATGACTGGGTATTTATTCCACATAAACCCATTCATAGGTCTTCTGGTGTCTAAAATTGAATGATTTGAATAGTAGCAAAGGAGAGCTTAATAGAAATCAGGGGCGCCAGTTTCTAAGCAATTCTTGGATAGCTTGGCCACGATGGCTCAAGGCATTCTTTTTATCTTTGCTGAGCTCGGCAGAACTGCAGCCTTCGCTCGGTACTAAAAATACGGGATCATAACCAAAGCCTTCGATACCATTGGCTTCGGTTAAAATCTGGCCTTCCCAGCTGCCTTGGAATACTTGTGGTGTCGGGTCGTTTTCGTGACGCATATAAACCAATACACATTGAAAACGAGCCGTGCGCTTTTCGGCAGGGACATCTTTCAGAGCAGCTAATAATTTAAGGTAATTTGCTTCATCGCTGGTCTGGCCGTTCTCATCTGCGGCATAGCGCGCGCTATAAATACCCGGTGCGCCTTTAAGGGCGTCGACTTCCAAACCAGAATCGTCGGCCAATGCAGGCAAGCCTGAAAATTTGCAGGCATTACGCGCTTTTAGAATGGCATTTTCAACAAAGCTCAAACCGGTTTCTTTCGCTTCAATGGTTTCAAACTCATCTTGCGGAATGACTTGAATATTTTTGTCAGCAAAAAGCTGCGAGAATTCACGCAGCTTGCCTTGGTTGCCACTGGCTAATACAAGTTTTTCAATCATCTGTTTCTCAAGTCTTTATTCGTTGAGTCGTCTTTATTTTTAAGCGTTAATCTTCTAAGTAAAACCGCTGGCTGAATTTTACGTCGAAATTCTTTTGTTTGGCATTACTCGGTATGGCATCGAGATCGAAGTTGTACATGTCGCCATCATCAAAGCGGAACGTGCTGATGTAATAAATGGCCTTACCGTCACTAATTCGACGGAACTCTAACTCACGGGTCTGACCTATTAGATTACGAATGGTGCCCGTTAATTTGACATCGACAGCGCCTGGGACTTGTCCTTCTTTAGAATGTTGCAGTACGGCAATATTCAAAAATCCCAATGACCCAGATCGAGCGATATCATAAAGTTTAGCTACTTCAGGGGTTAAAAAACTGCTACTTAATCCCATGTAGTGAACTTCATATTCACCAAAGACTAATTTTTGTTCTGCGTTTGAACTCGCAGACATCAGTCCCAGCAACAGTACCGTAAGCACTTTGGTAAAAGGGGTGAGCAAGGAATTAATTTTAAACGTAAACATAATAAAGCCTCCTATCGGCTGATATGATAAACCGCAGTTTCACCGAGCATGGAAGGCCATAGGCCAATACGCCAGTGTTCGTTATGTTGGTCATCAACAACTGTTTTATTCAGTATGCGAATGCCCTTATTGCGGCAGAGTTGTTCAAAGTCTTTAAAAGTGCACAGGTGGATGTTTGGGGTATCGTACCAGTTATAAGGTAGCGATTCTGACATCGGCATGCGACCTTTCAATAATAAGTATAGGCGTGTTCGCCAATAACCAAAATTAGGAAATGTAACAATGGCTTGATTTCCTATCCGTAACATTTCATCCACTAACACATCAGGGCTTTGTACGGCCTGTAATGCTTGTGCCATGATGACTGTATCGATGCTGTTGTCTTTGAAATTTCCCAAGCCCGCATCTAGATTTTGTTCGATAACATTGATGCCATTTTTTATGCAATGAGTGATTTTCTCAGGGGAAATCTCCAATCCGTAACCGCGGACGCCTTTTTCTGCTTTTAAAAAGCTTAGCAACTCGCCCTTGCCACACCCTAGATCTAGCACTTGGCTATTGGGCTTAACCCAATGCTGGATAATCGTTAAATCAGGGCGTAAATTATTTAATGCTTGGCTCATAACGGATCTCCTGCTGCGGTAATGGATAGCTCACTGGTTGTTACCTGTGTCGTGTTAACAGGAATATCACCCTCAACTTTTTCCATGTAGGCCGCGAACACTTCTAGATAGCGTGGAATCGGCAGTAAAAAAGCATCGTGGCCATTTTCAGATTCTATACACGCATAACTCACGTTCTTGTTAGCTTGTATAAGAGCGTTGACGATCTCTTCAGAGCGATCGGGAGCAAAGCGCCAATCTGTGGAGAAAGATACGACAAAGAAATTACATGTGGCTTGGCTTAAACATTTTACCAAATCGCCATCGTGATCAACGGTAGGATCAAAATAATCCAGTGCTTTGGTCATCAGCATATAGGTATTGGCATCAAACTGGGTGCTGAACTTTTGCCCTTGGTAGTGTAAGTAGCTCTCGACTTGGAATTCGGGTGTAAAGCTGAAGCTGAGTTCATCGGCTTTCAGATCGCGACCAAACTTAGCTTTCATTGCATCCCCTGACATATAGGTTAAATGCCCAAGCATACGTGCTTGAGATAGCCCCGCTTTGGGAACGACACCATGGTCCATGTAGCGACCTTTATGAAAATCGGGGTCTTTGCTGATGGCTTGGCGTGCCACTTCGTTGAAGGCAATGTTTTGTGCTGAAAGTTTAGGCGCCGAGGCAATGACCAACGCATGGCGCAAACGTTCTGGGTATTGAATCGACCATCGTAGGACTTGCATACCGCCAAGGGATCCACCTACAACGGCGGCCCATTGTTGAATATTTAGGAAGTCTGCCAAACGTTTTTGACTACGCACCCAGTCGCGAACGGCGACAATAGGGAAGTCTGGGCCAAAGGCTTTACCGGTTTTTGGGTTTGTGCTGGTTGGCCCAGTGGAGCCAGAGCAACCTCCAAGGTTATTCAGGCACACAACAAAGAATTTATCCGTATCGATGGTCTTACCTGAGCCAATGGCCGTATCCCACCAGCCTGGGCGTTTATCTTCCATGCTGTGATAACCCGCCGCATGATGATCACCACTTAATGCATGACAAATCAAAATGGCGTTGCTGGCCTCTGCATTAAGTTCACCGTAAGTCTCGTAAATCAGCTCGTAAGATTCAAGAATTCGGCCGCTGCGCAGTCTTAAAGGCTCATCAAAGCGCTGAGTTTTCGGGCTTATGATACCGACACTATCGGCGGGAATGTTTACTGGCATGATTGCTAGTTGTCCTAGGAAATACGATTGCTGCTCAAGCCACTATTATTAAGTAGGAGTAGTTAAGACAGCTTAAATAGAGGGATTATAACGACAAATGGGGATAAGTTCAGGAGCAATCTTCTCCTGAACCTTCTACTTCTTAACTCACTCCCCAAGCTTTAGAAAGTGGTATCACCTAATGCTATACACCCATTACTAAGCCAGCTGGCATTCCACTCGCTTGAGCCAAGCCTTTGACTATTAGGATTTCTAATACTTGAATGAGCAAAAACATGATAATGGGTGAAATATCAATACCGCCTAAGTCAGGCATTATTTTGCGTATCGGTTTCATCGCAGGTTCAAGAATTTGATTGATCAAAATAAGGACA
>JBLHMH010000196.1:0-6196 GCA_047621785.1 Polaribacter sp.
CAGCTCGATAGAGCGCCTGCGGCTTTCTTAATAAAGAGAGGCTACGAATGGTTCGCCAGCGTAGTAAGAAATAAAGTAGTAAGACTGATTTACGCGCATGTAGCTCAGCTGGATAGAGTACCTGGCTACGAACCAGGGGGTCGCAGGTTCGAATCCTGCCCTGCGCACCATACAAAAAAGACTCGCTTTAGCGGGTCTTTTTTGTATGGAACACAGGTTGGTATGACGAGAATCTTAGTTCGAAAAAATCATCTGGCGTCTTCTTCCCTATGGGCCGTAAGCGGCACGCTTATGTGTTACTGCTATAGGGCCGACGGCACAGCCATAGCTTGCTATTAATAACAAAGAATTTGAACAAGCCAGCGAAAAATAGTGGGCATATGCCAAGCAATTAAGGTATTATTCCGCAGCTAGCAATTCAGCGTAAGCGAACAAAATAGCCTGCAATTTGAGAGGTGTAATGCAACACAATCGGCTCAGTGTGTTGTATAAATAAATGGGCACAATAACGGTGGAAATTTAAAATGGCTTATACATCAATAATGTTTGAAAACCCAAATACAGGGGTAATTAAAGTTGCTCCTGTTGGCTTTTCGTGGACAACATTCTTTTTTTTGTTTTTTCCAGCGCTATTTAGAGCGGACTGGAAATGGGGTGGAATCCAGTTCATTTTAATTGTTTTAACATTCGGGTGTAGTAATTTTGTATTTATGTTTATATATAATAAATTATATATAAAGGATCTGATTGGCTCCGGCTTTAAAGCAAGATCAATCCAGAGTGGTGATATGGATTGGGCGTCTGGAAAGATTGGTATGAAAATACCTAGACTAGAAACAGTATAATTATTTTCATAACAAATTGCTGTTGCACCGCGCCACCCCTAGCTAAATTTGCTAATATTAACTGGAGAGTGATGCTGGTGGTGGGGTGCTCAGTATGAGTTTTGACGAAAGAGTAATGGTTCGACAAATTCAGTCCTTCAGTCCATAGATGGCATATCTATCTGTCAGTCCTCGTCTGGAGTAATTTTTGCACGGTCAAAGGCCTCCCCCGTATCCCGTATGGATGCGTCGAGTGATCCTGCCCCAAGTTCAATTCCACAGCCAGTTCTTACGCTTTAACCAATCGAGTTGGTATAGGTTAGGAGCATGGGCTCGCTAAAAATCACTATCGTTTAAGCCAAAGGTACAACCGTTGGAAATTCAATCTAATTTGATTTAAAAGAGTGTCATTTCCATACGCAAAGCGCAAAATCAAACTAACCATTGTCGGTTCAATTTTTGACTCTGATCATACTTAATGACCAAAAGGCGAGAGTCTTGCTGGAAAAATCTCAGAGAGCTTAAAATCTAAGTAATTACGAATCGGATTCGTTGAACTCCTTATTTTAGCAATCGGCTTGTTCATGAGCTTTCAACTTGCTCGTTGGAATGAGGAGCTGCTGCGTAAACAAGACGGCAGACCTATGCGCGTCAATTGCTTAAGAATCTACAGGCTGATTTAGAAGGTGTCCAAATTCGCATCGACTATCTCGTACAAGTTCAGCAACATGGGAAAAATGCGCTGATACTTTGGGATGGCCGGTTTAGCGAGTCAACGACAACAGACCAATCACATTCCTGTTGCTGAGTTTGGCCACTATTATTTATTCGCACTGATGCTAATTCCATTCAGGGCCACAATGATGTATGCAGTTGCTATACACAAAGTTATCTCACGACAATTATGTTTCAAACTCAGGCGGTAGGTCGAGCTTACATCGATGAAAGTGATAGTGAGGCTGTCGAGCCAATAGCAAATTGTGATCATTCAACTTTTGATTTCAGCCGATGTTTTAATAACCAACTTTATGACTACAACTGCGAAGTACCAAATTAGAGCATAACTACGGGTATAAGCTCCGGAATTGAGCAATTGTAAACTTATTGCACTGATATGGTGCGTTCTTTGATTGATCAGGTCGCGCTAAAAGGCTATGGTTTTCATCCATCAATATCTGATCTAAGCTAAGCAAAAAATAATATGGCCGTACCTGAAATTCTTCGTTCCCTGCGTATTCCCGCGATCGCCGCACCTATGTTTATTGTGTCCGGTAAAGAGTTAGTTCTAGAGCAATGCAAGGCGGGGATAGTTGGTTCGTTCCCTGCTCTTAATGCAAGAGGCGAGGGCGAATTTGAACGTTGGTTACAGTTTATAACAACCGAGCTTGACCGTTACAATCAAGCTAACCCCGATGCTCCTGCAGCACCGTTTGCAGTCAATCAAATCGTTTTCAAATCAAACGCGCGTCTACAACAAGACATAGAATTATGCGTTAAGTATAAAGTCCCAATCACGATTACGTCTTTAGGAGCTAACAAAGATGTTAACGACGCTGCGCATTCCTACGGTGGAATTGTGTTACATGATGTTATTAATCAGAAATATGCCAAGAAAGCGATTGAAAAGGGTGCGGATGGCTTGATTGCCGTTGCTGCTGGTGCAGGTGGACATGCAGGCACATTGAGTCCCTTTGCTTTTGTGCAAGAGATTCGACAGTGGTTTGATGGTCCTTTAGCGTTGTCAGGCGCAATAGCGACTGGTGGCGCGGTATTGGCTGCTCAGGCCATGGGGGCTGATTTTGGCTATATTGGTTCTGCGTTCATAGCCACTAAGGAGGCAAATGCGGTTGACGCTTATAAACAGATGATTGTTGATTCTGGTGGCGAAGACATTGTCTACTCTGATTATTTTACCGGTGTTTCTGGTAATTATCTTAAGCCAAGTATCGAAGCTGCCGGTTTGAATCCAAATGATTTGCCTGACGGAGACATCAGCTCTATGACTTTTGGTGCAGAAGAACCTGAGGCGAAAGCCTGGAAAGATATATGGGGCTGTGGCCAAGGTATCGGGGCGGTGACTGAGATGCAAACAACGGCGCAAAAGGTCAATCAACTGGTTACAGAATACCAAGCCGCCTTACAGCGTATTAGCTAGAGTCATCTTAGATACAAAACGTCGAATTAAATTTTAGAGACAACACTTTCAGGAGCATTTAATGAAATTAGTTACCGCCATTATTCGTCCATTCAAATTGGACGATGTGAAAGACGCTTTATCGCAAATAGGAGTTATGGGCATGACCGTCTCTGAGGTTAAAGGTTTTGGTCGCCAAAAAGGCCACACTGAGATTTACCGTGGTGCTGAATATGCAATCGACTTTATTCCCAAAACAAAGATTGAAGTTGCAGTTGCCAATGACGTTGTCGATAAGGTGGTTGAAGTCATTGTTGAGTCGGCAAGAGGTAACAAGGTTGGTGATGGCAAGATATTCGTTACAAATCTTGATGACGTCGTGCGCATCAGGACCGGTGAAACTGGTGAAGAAGCGCTTTAGTTGTATCAAAATCATTTATCTCTGGCAGAGCGTTCGACGGTGAACTAGAGTCAGTTATAGAAACCATAGATAACAGTATTTAAGTTTTAAAGGTAAGTAAATGAAGTATGCAATTTCCTTATTAGCACTCGTTGCAGGCCTTTGGATGCCTGATGTAGTGCAAGCCGATGAGTTTAGCGCAGGAGACACTGCCTGGATGCTAACGGCGTCAGCTTTGGTGCTGTTTATGTTGCTACCCGGGTTGTCGTTATTTTACGGTGGTCTAGTTCGCAATAAGAACGTTCTATCAATTCTTATGCAATGCTTCACTATTGCCTGCGCTATGTCGCTTTTGTGGTTTGTCGTAGGCTATAGTTTGGCATTCAGTGGTGACGGCAAATGGATAGGCAATCTAGATAAGGCTTTTCTGGCAGGGGTTACAGCTGACTCTATGACGGGCACTATACCTGAGTCGGTTTTCATCGTGTTTCAAATGACCTTTATCATGATAACGCCAGCACTTTTTGTTGGTGGCTTCGCAGAGCGCATCAATTTTGGCCCGATGTTGATATTTTCGATACTTTGGTCGCTCTTAGTCTACGTACCTGTTTGCCATTGGGTTTGGGGCGGTGGTTGGTTAGGCCAAATGGGACTTCTCGATTTCGCTGGCGGAACGGTGGTGCATATTACTGCGGGTGTCAGTGCGATTGTCGTTGCGATGGTTATTGGCAATCGTAATGGTTTTCCGAGAAAGGCGATGCCGCCACACAACCTGACCTTCACCGTTGCTGGTGCTGGTATGTTATGGTTTGGCTGGTTTGGGTTTAACGGCGGTTCACAATTAGCCGCTGATGGCGGAGCCGGTATGGCGATACTAGCAACGCATCTTAGCGCTGCGGCCGGGTCACTTGCTTGGATGACGATTGAATGGCTGCGTTTTGGTAAGCCTAGCGTACTAGGAATTGTGACCGGCATGGTGGCTGGCTTGGGCACTATTACGCCAGCCTCGGGCTTTGTTGGTCCAATGGGAGGCGTTATTATCGGTCTCTGCGGCGGCACAATTTGTTTCTTTGCCACTCAACTAATCAAAAGCAGATTGAAGATAGACGATTCACTTGATGTGTTTCCCGTGCATGGCGTGGGCGGCATATTGGGCACCCTCCTAGCAGCAGTTTTTGTGTCTGCCAATTGGGGTGGCGCCGGCTATAACGAAGGAATGAATCTAGGTAGCCAAATGCAAGTGCAAATCATTGGAGTGGTTGCAACCATCGTTTACGCAGCCGTGGTCTCTTATGTTCTTTTGAAATTGATCGGCCTAGTATCACCTTTACGTGCAGATGCTGAAACCGAGCAACAAGGTCTTGATCTAGCTCAGCATGGTGAAACGGGCTATAATTTCTAGGCTAAACCCCAGTTTTAATTTCAATAATGTAGATGGGTACGGGCTGACCAAGGCCTGAGATTAGATAGAAGGCGTTGCATGCCTAAAATCAATTTTATTTGGATTGATTTTAGGTTAGTGTTCCGGCCTGACTATGTCGATGTGCCACATTTTTAAATATGTTTAATTCAATTAGGCATACCTTATCAACCCCATTAGAAAATAAATTTCGATAATAATATGGAACTCAATCCTCTTTTTGAACAAGCTAAAGATTTAGAGCAACGCGGTGCATTGCTTAGGGGGTATCTTTGACTACGATACAAAAGCTGAACGTCTAGAGGAAGTATTGCGCCAAATGGAGGACCCAAAGATTTGGGATGATCCAAAGCAAGCACAGCAGCTCGGTCAGGAAAGAGCAGACTTAGAGAAAATTGTAGAAACACTAGAAAATGTAAAAAATGGCGTTGTCGACTGTTCAGAGATGTTGGAGTTAGCCAGCGAAGAGGAAGATCAGGCGCTAGTAGATTCGATTAGCGCTGATTTAGCAGCAATTGAAGTGCAATTGGCTGCGCTGGAGTTTCAACGAATGTTCTCAGGGGCAATGGACGCCAATAACGCCTTTATAGATATTCAATCAGGCTCAGGTGGCACCGAAGCCCAAGATTGGGCGAACATGATATTACGCATGTATCTTCGTTGGGCTGAGTCTGAAGACTTTAAAGCAGAAATTATAGAATTGTCAGAGGGTGATGTCGCAGGCATTAAGAGCGCCACAGTCAAGATTAGTGGTGATTATGCGTTTGGTTATCTGCGCACAGAAACTGGTGTTCATCGATTGGTGCGTAAATCACCATTCGATTCTGGTAGCCGCCGACACACGTCGTTTGCATCGTTATTTGCCTATCCTGAGATTGATGAGAATATTGATATCGAGATCAACCCATCGGATCTACGAATCGATACCTATCGTGCCAGCGGTTCCGGTGGACAGCATGTCAATAAAACCGATTCAGCGGTCAGAATTACCCATGAACCGACTGGGATTGTCGTACAATGCCAAAGCGACCGCTCTCAACATCGTAACAAAGATTCAGCTATGTCTATGCTCAAAGCACGACTTTATGAGCATGAAATACAGCAACGAAAAACAGAGCAACAGGCGGTAGAAGATGAAAAGTCGGACATCGGTTGGGGCTCGCAAATTCGTTCTTATGTGCTCGATCAGTCGCGCATTAAAGATTTAAGAACGGGGGTAGAAACCGGTAATACTCAAGCAGTATTAGACGGTGATTTAAATCAGTTTATTGAAGCGAGCTTGAAGCAAGGGCTGTAGCGCATTTATGCCTCTTTGAGAGTTCATTAGATTATCTATTAACAAGTAAACCTGTAGAAATAAAGATTGTGAGTGACCAGCAAAACGGCGATGAGCCACAAGTCGATGAGAATGAATTAAT
>JBLHMH010000197.1:0-6171 GCA_047621785.1 Polaribacter sp.
ATACGCGGATCATCTAGGGGTAGGCAGTCACGGCCCATTAAGCTTCGCTGCACTAAGTGCGCCAAATTTACGCAGTGCAATCGATGTGGTGGCAAATTTCAGTAGCATACGCTCTTCCGGAACGGAGGTTCAACTACGCCAAAATGATCAACGCCTAGAGTACGTTTTGCGTGACCTAACTCAGTGTACATTAGTCGGGCGTTGGCTTATAGAATCGAATTTATTAGTGATTCAACGGCTAATTGAGGCAATTATTGCGCACCCACTTGGCGCCTATGCAGAAATTCATTTCGCGTACCCAAAGCCCGCTGAACACAAAGCTATAGATCGTCTTTTCAACACTCAATGCAAGTATGCCGAGCAGGAGAGCTATCTAAGTATTCCTTTGTCATGGGGTGAAATTAGCTCACCCTTATCAGACCCTGACCTGTATAGAAGCAACCTTGCAAAGTGCCGTGAATTAAAACTCGCCTTAGAAACAAGCAAGGCTGATGTGACACACGTGGTCCAAACCCGTCTACTAAATCATTTCGATCGCCGTTTAAGTAAGCAAGCACGTTTAGATAAAATCCCAAGTCTAGATGTGTTGGCGGCACAATTATTCATGTCCCCTAGGACCTTAATTCGCAAATTGTCAGCCCAGGATACGTCCTTTCGAGAAATTCTAGAACAAGTTCGGCAAAATTTAGCTGAACACTTATTAAGTAATACTTACCTCACTGTTGCAGAGATATCTGGTTTATTGGGATATCAAGAACCAGCGAATTTTACCCGAGCGTTTAAGCGCTGGACCAAGCGCACACCCACCGACTGGCGGCGTTGCCGTTAAACGGCCTGTACTCACGTTTAGCTTATTCGAAAACTCTGCTTAGCCGCATAGGGATAAAATCATACGTCCGCGAATAAGCTGGTAATTAGGTCACGCATCCACCGACTAGCAGGATCTTGTTCAGTACTGGAATGCCAGTACAGAGACGAACCAAGACTTTGAATTTCATACGGTAATGGTTTAATTACCAACGGCAATTGCTCCGCCAGCCCTTTTGGCACAGTCCATAATAAATCGTTCTGAGCTGTAACCCGCCCGGCAACAAAATAGTGCTGGACTCGCATACTGACTTTGCGCTTATAACCAAGTTTTGCCAGCGCCATATCAGCATGCCCGCGGCCAGTTTGACGACTAGACACGTGAATATGCTTGGCGTCCAAATATCGCTCAATCGTTAACTCTTGCTTAGCCAGCTGATTCTCAGGGCGCATGGCACACACATATTCATCCTTAGGCAGCAATTGCCGGTTGAGATTACGTACCCCTGGCAGCGGTGTATCAACAACAAAATCTAACTGCCCTGTTGCCAGATGCTTTTCAGCTTGCTCACGCGCGACATAGTAACTGGATATGACTACCCCAGTAGCGCTACGGTTTAGCTCTTCTTGAAGGCGCGGCAGTATCACTGAATCCGAAAAATCATTCATCGAGAATCGATAACGCTTAGTCGAACTTTGAGGATCAAACTTAATATTTTGATTGACCGCCATATCAAGTAACTGCAAGGCATCTCGCACTCGATCAATCATTGACTTAGCTACCGGTGTCGGCAACATACCTGACGGCGTGTGTACGAATAATGGGTCATTCAAGGTTTCGCGCAGCCGACGCAAAGAATTGCTGACCGCCGGCTGGGTGATATTCAGAATCTCACTGGCACGAGTTAAATTGCCTTCCTGATAAATAATTTCAAAAACCTTAAGAAGATTTAGATCGATTCGTTCTAGTTTCATAATACAAATTGATTCGCTAGGTCTGTATAAGACTAGCTTAGTTGAGGAGCGGCTGCTTTGGTCCAAATCGCAATAACGTAAGCACAGTAGCGCCACACCTTGCATTCACAATGCTTATTAAGACTAAACATTAGCATAAACCTGATATATACAGAATTAAAGGCTATTCTGGTGATCTGTACAGATCGATTTAGGCCAATCAAGAATAGGCGCGCGCAATAGGCTTGATTCTTCAGCACTGTTTATTCAGTACTACCAAGACTTCGCCTTAACCGCTATGCTAAGAGCCTGCTAAATTTAGATTGATTTTACTGCGGCGATCGAATGGCGGTTCATTGGCTCTGTATTTTTCTGTGGCTAGAACCAATCTGCTTGCTTCGAATTACAAAAAAATTGATATCAATGTTCCATCTGTCTCGCTACGAACCCTTAAATCCAACAGATTTCTAGCGCCCTCAAACGTATATTTAAGATTTACTCATGTCCCAATTTGATTTAGATAACGAAAAACTAGCCGCCTACCTAGAGCAACATATTGACGGTTTTAAAGGCCCTTTAAGCTCTTCAAAATTTGCTGGCGGCCAGTCGAACCCCACGTTTCGTTTAGATACGCCTCAAACAAAGTATGTTTTACGTCGCAAACCGCCTGGCAAGCTACTTAAAGGTGCGCACGCAGTAGACCGCGAGTACCGTGTACTGACTGCTTTACGCGATACGCAAGTGCCGGTCGCCAAAACTTATCACCTGTGCAGCGACGAAAGCATCATAGGCAGCATGTTCTACATCATGGAGTTTGTAGAGGGGCGAATAATCTGGGACCCAACTTTGCCAGGAATGACTGCTGTGCAGCGCACGGAGATTTATCAGGAGATGAATCGAGTACTCGCAGCCCTGCATTGCGTCAACATACATGACGCTGATCTTGAGAGCTTTGGCAAACCCAGTGACTACTTCGGCCGTCAGACCAACACTTGGACTAAGCAATACCGCGCCAGTGAAACCGAAACTATTCCAGCAATGGAGCAATTGATTGATTGGCTGCCAGCAAATCAGCCGGCTGATGATGGTAGAACCAGCATTGTTCATGGCGACTACCGCTTAGACAACTTGATGTTTCACCCTGATCAGGCGCGCGTCATAGCCACCCTAGACTGGGAACTTTCCACCATAGGCCACCCCTTCGCCGATTTGGCCTACCAGTGCATGCTCTACTACGTGCCACAAAAAGGTGGTCTGCCCGGATTAGCTGGCTCAAACTATCTTGAAATGGGTATACCAAGCGAGAGTGAATATCGCGAAATGTATTGCCAGAGGATGGGAATAGATCAAATCCCAAACTGGAACTACTACCTAAGCTTCAGCCTATTTAGATTAGCCGCCATATGTCAGGGCGTTTTGAAGCGCAGCCTGGACGGAAACGCCTCAAGCGAGAAAGCTAAATCTTATGGCGCTATTGTCGAACCACTGGCCAACATTGCGGTGGAAATTAGCCAACGAGAATAAACATTGTCGGTAGCCAGGCAATCGCCTAGAAACTGGCCTTTAAACACGCTTTGAACTTGAATTCTAGAATCTGAATTCTAAACATAATTACCCGCTCATGACAATAGTGTAAAATCAGCACACAATTTAGTTGTGTGAGGTTGTTATGAAATCTGGCCTAATAAGAGTAATTTTTAACCGTAAGGGCGGTGTGGGAAAATCCACTATCACTTGCAATTTGGCCGCAATGGCTGCCTCCAAAGGCAAAAAAGTACTAGTCGTTGATCTTGATCCGCAGGCTAATACCACCAGCTACCTTGGCCACAGCGGTAAAGATAATGTGGTCGGGATTGCAGAATTTATGGAATCTACCATAAGCCGCAACTATCGAGAATTCACTTCCGAAGACTACATTCGTAAAACTCCTTTTCCGAATTTGTCGCTTATCTCTGCAAGCTATTCCTTGGTTGATCTCGAAGCAAAACTAGAAGCCAAGCACAAAATATATAAACTGCGTGATTTTTTGGCTAATCTGCATGAAGAGTTCGATGAAATTTACATCGACACACCGCCTGCTTTAAACTTTTTCACTCTTTCTGCCCTAATCGCCGGCGATCGCTGCATCTTGCCTTACGATTGCGATGTATTTGCCCGCGACGCAATGATTGACCTGTTGGACGAACTGGAAGAAGTGATCGAAGATCACAACCCTGGGTTGATTATCGAGGGCGTGATTGTAAATCAGTTTCAATCGCGTGCTAGGCTGCCCCAGCAGGCCGTTGAAGAGCTTAAACAAGCTAATTTCACCTTGCTCACACCGTATATCTCGTCTTCGGTTAAAGTGAAAGAGTCGCATGCACAGAACAAACCTCTTGTGTACTTAGACCCAAAACATAAAGTCACCCTAGAATTTCAAGAACTTTATAAGACGATAAGTAGTAAAAAACGCTCTAAATAATAATAAGAATTTGCGCTGGCGGCTGAATTCATTGTTTCGTCCAATTGAAGGCCTAAACAATGAAGTTCGTCTGAGCAAAAAAATAATAATGAGGCAATTGCAGTGATACTTAATATGGCGAAAGCGATAGAGAAAAAAATGGCGAATGCCAAAACTTACGAACAGTGGAAAGCCGCCGCGATTGCGTTCGACGAACGCAATGGTTTGCAAAAGTGGAAACACTACGAAAAGAGCAGTCTCTATGACTTTGCCTCAATTCGCGGCCGATTGAACGCGCTTCAAGAATCGCGTCAAGCCAACGACAACCAAGCCTTGTTATTTACCTTAAACGAAGGAATCCATGGCAACTTAGGCGGCATGGGTAGCTCTTCGCTGTATCAAAAAGCCAAATTTGGCACTAAGCAATTGATTGTCGACTATGTAGAAGAGGTCTCTTCTGCGTTAGAACACTTAGCACAACCTCGGCTGAAGGGTGTAAGCACTAAAGATAAAATTGCATTCTTTGACCGAGCCAGCCTCTGCTTCGGGCGTTCCGCGTTTATGATGAGCGGCTCCGGAACCTATCTATTCTTCCACGTCGGCGTACTAAAGGCTCTGTGGGAAGATGACTTAATACCAGAAGTAATATCTGGGTCCAGTGGTGGGTCGTTTGTTGCTGCTGCCATTGGCACCAGATCTAAACAACAACTCGGCGAAATTTTTGAACCAGAATTCGTAACCCTAGAGAGCGACCTTAAGTCGATTCTAAGCAAGTTTTTACCGCTACAAAAATCCAAGTCTAGCCGTCAGCAACTTGAGGAGATTGTTCAAAAACTAATACCAGATCTTACCTTTGAAGAAGCCTATAAATTGTCTGGCGTACAAATAAACATCTCGGTAACCCCAGCTGAAGCCCATCAAAAATCTAGGTTATTGAATGCCATTACATCTCCAAACGTAATGATTCGTGAAGCGGTCATGGCATCCTGCTGCATACCAGGCGTGTTCTCACCGGTAACCTTAGCCGCCAAAAATGTGAAAAACGAGCGAGTACCATATCTACCATCACGTAAATGGGTAGACGGCTCATTGAGTGACGACCTGCCGATGAAACGCTTGTCGCGCCTTTATGGCGTAAACCACTTTATTGTTAGCCAGACGAACCCCTTAACGCTGCCCTTTATAAGCGCAGAAAAGAACAATAACGGGGTTGTCTCTACCATCAGTCAAACTGGTCTAAGAACAATCAAAGACTGGGGTTTAGCTGCGGGTCATCTGCTGCAGAAACCCCTTAAGATAGACTCTTATTTGAGCAAGTTGGTGAATAACTATATCTCCATAATGTCTCAAACTTACACAGGCGACATCAATATATTCCCCTCGAGTCGATTTCTTAACCCTACCAAGATAATGGCTGTCCGCAGTAATAAAGAAATATTTGAGCTAGTACGAGAAGGTGAACGCGTAACCTGGCCGTATATCGAGAGGATTAGAATTCAAACTCACATCAGTCGAACCTTAACTCGCTTGGTAAAAGAGATAAACAACCGTGGTCTTAAGAACAACATCAGGCCAAAAGCAAAATTAAAGGTGGTCGGCTAGAGTAGCTGCTTATTCGCTGCGTAGGCAGTAACCCATTGCATTGGGCTAATGAGATTAATACACTTTTTAACTGTTTATAGAGGGGGCGTCCTACAATGAGATTGACTTGTAGCCGCTCCCTAGTTTGAAAGAAACACGGTCTCTCGAACATAGGTGTCGTATTCAAGTGCAGCCATTAGAAAGTGAGCAACGTCGCCTCGCGAAATACTCCCTGATACCAGACCTTCGGTATTGTTAAGCACACGATAATCTTTGCTACTCGCCGCGTCGATTAAAAAGCCCGGTCGAACAATAGTCCAAGATGAGTCGCTGCTTTTGAGAATATTCTCCTGACGCGTTTTGTCAGCGTAGTCGGCTTTTAACAATAA
>JBLHMH010000198.1:0-6154 GCA_047621785.1 Polaribacter sp.
TATTTACAATTACCTGGGCCATTAGGTGCGCACAATTGGCACCCAATGTCATATAGCCCCGATACCGGACTAGTCTACATACCCGCACAAGAAGCGCCGTGGGTGTACGGTGACAAAAAAGATTATCAATTTACCGAAGGTAGTTGGAATACCGGAACAGATTTTGGACTGGCAGTACTGCCGAACGATACCGCGACATTCAAGGCGTTGAAATCAATGATGAAGGGCCGATTATTAGCTTGGGACCCTGTTACGCAAAAGCCAGCATGGTCTTTCGAGCACGATAATCCCTGGAATGGTGGTATTTTATCAACCTCCGGCGATCTGGTTTTCCAAGGTACGTCTGATGCGCATTTCGCTGCTTACAATGCGACTAGCGGCGAACAATTATGGAAGTACTTTACTGAAACTGGAGTCGGTGCTGCGCCGATTACTTATGAGTTAGATGGTGAGCAATATGTTGCGGTTGCGGCTGGCTGGGGCGGCGCTTTTGTACTCGGCTTTGGTGGAGTGCTGCCAAGTGGGAGTACGGTCAATGTTGGCAGGCTTATGGTTTTTAAGCTTGGAGCCACTGCACAGTTGCCAGGCTTGGTCGATGACGACTTTGTAATGCCCTCTCTTCCTGCCATGTTGGAGGTCAGCGAGGATGTACTTGCTAAGGGCGCTAACGCTTATGCAAACAACTGCGTTGCCTGTCATGGTGATCAAGCATTTTCATCTGGACTAGTGCCAAATTTACGGTTCTCCGTTATTACGGCTAGTGCACAAGCATGGCAGACGGTTGTTCGCGAAGGAGCATTGGCTGCCCGCGGTATGCCAAACTTTTCAGAGGCGCTTGATGCTGATACCGCAGAAGCCATCAGAGCGTATGTGATCTCAGAAGCTAACAGTGGCCGTGATGATGCCTTTTACAAGTCGTTTAACGAGAACCTTAAATAGGTTTTCGCGAACGATATAACGACGCGTTTAAAAACGCGGTGGGATTAAAAACTAGATCCAGCCTGTTTTAGAAATTCTATTTCAAGAAGGCTGGATTTTCTCCCTAAAATTTCATTGCGGTGAGGGTAGCGGCCAAACCTTTCGATAATAACTTTATGTTTTATTTCGAAATCGAGGCTGCCTTGCTCTGCTTTTTCTTGATACAGCGTTAAGGCTTGTTCATGCACTTTTAGTGATTCGCTGTGCATATAAGGTAGGTAAAGGAAATTTCGATGTTGTTGATCTAAAAGTTCATCAGCGCCGTAGTGAACCGCGCCCTGGGCAAGCGCCAAAGCCAAAGGGTCTGAGGCAAACGCCCGCCAATCATTACGATAAATATTGCGCGAAAACTGATCCAAAACAATGATCTCAGCCAGTCTGCCAAGCGGCGTCTCACGCCAACGAAATAATTCACATTGGCGCGCTTGCTCATGAATGACCTTAAAGCGATCGCTTATGATTTGATCAAACTCAGGATCTTTTTTCCACCACTGAGCGGGTTTGATTTCTTCGAACCAAAAATTTAGTACTGTGTCTATCGCGCTCATTAATCTACCCCGCCTATAATTAACCTGATTCAAAATAAACTACCATCTAGTCTAGTACCTGTTTTGCCGGCACCGCCTTGTTTCGCCCAAAAAAAACAAACAGAACTGGTCTGTTGCGGTAATAATAGGATCAACAATTTACCGCTGAGAAATAAATTTAATGGTTAATACACTGAAGGGCCCACTTGATGGCGTTCGCATCGTTGAGATAGCAAGCGTGGTATTAGGCCCATACGCCTGTCAGATGCTTGGGGATATGGGAGCTGATGTGATCAAAATTGAGCCTCTAGGAGGAGATTCGAATCGCAATGTTGGTCCTTATTCCAAAACCTCAACAATGACTTCCTTGTACCTAGGTTGTAATCGTAATAAGCGATCGGTTTCCTTAGATCTGAAATCTGTTGAGGGTCTTGCGGCGGCCTTTGAGATAATTAAAACCGCCGACGTCATGCTGCACAACTTTAGACCAGGGACCATTTCGCGCTTAGGTTTAGGCTACCTAAGTGTCAAAGCTATTAACCCAGAAATAGTCTACTGCGGGGCTTATGGTTATAGCAAGCGAGGCCCTGATGGAGACAAGGGCGCTCTGGATGACTCAATTCAAGCAGCCAGTGGCATCGCCATGTTGCAAGCGTCTATTACCGGAGCCCCCGGGTTTTTGCCGACCGTGGTCGCGGATAAGGCTACGGCAATGAACGTAGTACAAGCGGTGTTAGCAGCTTTATTTCACAAAGCAAGAAGCGGCGAAGGACAAGAAATTGAAGTCCCGATGTTTGAATCGATGGTGTCGTTTGTGATGGTTGAGCACCTATGGGGACAGTCTTTTGAACCAGCTATCGGTAAGGCTGGTTATGTGCGGCTGTTAACAAAACATCGCAAGCCTTATCGAACCAAAGACCAGTGTTTTATCGCTCTGCTTCCGTATTGGGATCAGCACTGGAAAACCTTCTGTGAGCTGGCTGGTCACGCTGAGTTAGCGACTGATGCGCGTTTTATAGATATGCATAAGCGTCTCGAAAACATCGAAGATTGGTACTGCATTATCGAACAAATAATCGCTGAGAAAACCCAGCACCAATGGGTACAGCTTTTGGACGGCACCAGTGTACCAATGATGATCGTTAAATCGCTTGAGGATCTGATCACCGACCCCCAGTTGACAGAGTCAGAGTTCTGGCATGAAGCAGAGCATCCCACTGAGGGGCGTTTGCGAATGCCTAATTCGCCGCTTAATTTTTCTAAAACGCCCACCTCTATTCGACAGCTGCCGCCGCACCTAGGTGAACACACTGCTGAAGTTCTTAGTGAAGTGGGAATGTCGCAACAGTCAATTAAAAATATGCTCGCTAACGGTACAGCTAAATCACAATAGTGTTTTAATGTAGGGCAATTCGCAAAATACGCCAAACTACAATTATTGATCTATGGAAAAAGCACATATTGTTCTCATCACACTGATCGTTTATAAAGCGATTTTAATTGCTATCGGGTTTTGGGCTTCAAAACGAGTCGTTGATGGTGACGACTTTTTTCTAGGCGGTCGCGGCTTGGGGCCCGTTGTCGCTGCGCTGAGCTATTCATCGAGCGCTGCATCTGCTTGGGTTCTATTGGGTCTAAGTGGTATCGCATATCTGTATGGTTTATCGACTATCTGGGTTGCCTTCGGGTCTATTAGCGCGATGTTCGTTACGTGGTACTGGATCGCGCCGCGGCTAATCTCATTTAGCCGTGAACATGATCATATAACGCTCACCGAAATCGTCGCGCATCGTAGCGAAGGCGGTTTACGTAGAGCCATTCTTTGGGTCTCATCTTTAATCATTGTGTTCTCCTTCGTTTTTTATATTGCGGCCCAGTTTCAGGGTGCCGGAAATACCTTCGCCGCCACTTTTAATATGTCGATGAGCAGCAGCATCTTGTTGGGCGCATTTATTATTATGATCTATACCTTGTTAGGTGGGTTTTGGGCGGTTAGTGTCACCGACGCCCTACAGGGTTCTTTGATGGCGGTTGCCGCAATTGTATTACCGATAGGTGCCTTGCATGCGGTAGGCGGGATAGATGGATTGATTACTGGTTTGCGAGAGGTAAGTACCGACGCGCAATTGAGCTTTAGTGCAGCAAATGCCGGTCTACTCGCGGTGGGCGTGATTGTCGGTGGTTTGGCAATTGGATTGGGTACTTATGGGCAACCGCATTTAATGGCCAGAATAATGGCGCTGCGTGATGAGAAAGCGATGCGCCAAGCGCGGCTAATTACTATTGTTTGGTATTTGGTGGTGTTTTTTGGTATGTGGTTTGTCGGCTTGGTCGGGCATGTTTTGTATGGCGGGCTTGAGAACAACGAACAAGTCTTCTTTGTGATGCTTGATGGGCTTTTCCCAACGGTGGTTTCAGCAGTGTTACTAGCCGCGGTATTATCTGCAATTATGTCGACAGCAGACAGTCAATTACTCAGTGCAGCCGCAGCAATTGCTCATGATCTTGGGTTTGGTGGAAACAATACAAAGCGCTTATTACTCGTATCACGGCTTACTATCGTGGGCTTAGTTGGGGTATCGGTTTTAGTGGCGATTAACTTACCGGATAAAATATTTAGCCGCGTATTGTTTGCCTGGATGGCACTCGGCGCCGCCTTTGGGCCGACTTTATTTGCCCGTCTGTCTGGTTTTAGGGTAAAGCCTATTGGTGTACTGATATCCATCGTGTCAGGCTTTGGACTAACCGTAATCTTGTCGTTTTTCCCAAATGCACCAGGTGATATTGCAGAACGGCTTATCCCTTTCTGCATCGCGAGTTTTATCTTGGCTATTTTTAAAGAATCTAGAAGTGGCCTATCTAAATAAAGATAGCTGGATTAAAAATCTAAGCCGCTTGCTAGGTCGGCCTTCTGCGTTTAATTAATTTGTAGAGCGCAGTTGGTGCCTGCAACACTGAGGTTAAAGTAATGAAAAAAATAGTAGTCGCTGGAATAGTGTTTCTTCAATTGTGTGTTGTTGACGCCGTTTGTGCATCGGACGTAAAGATCGTCAACGCAGCAAATTATATTGATGTGGTTTCAGGCGAGCTTATTTCCCCGGCTGTGATTGTGATTGAAGCGGGCAAGATTAGCGCCATCAATCCAGCGGTTTTACCCAGCGGCGCACAAATCATTGATCTGGGTGATAGCACCTTGTTACCTGGTGTCATGGACATGCATAGTCATGTCACGCTCGATTACTACACCGGCGATCATTGGACCACAGCGCCGGTTATAGAGACCCCAGCAGACTGGGCTTTGCATGGGGTAAAGTTTGGGCGACAAATGTTGGAAGCAGGTTTTACTACGGTCAGAGACGCTGGGTCTTTCCCAGGTTTTGCCGATGTTGCATTAATGCGAGCTATCGATGCTGGCAACGTGGTTGGGCCAAGAATGTTTCCGGCAGGCCATTATATTTCGATAACCGGCGGTCACTGTGATGTCACTGGCTTTGCACCGGGCATCATGGAATTAGGCGCTAAGCAAGGCATTGCAGACGGCAAGGCAGAGATCCTAAAAGCAATCCGTTATCAGGCCAAGCATGGAGTCAAAGTAATTAAAGTGTGCGCCACCGCAGGTGTTTTCTCCAAAGGTGATAGCCCCGGAGCACAACAGTACTCGGATGAAGAGCTGCAGGTCATTGTTGAAGAAAGTAAGCGCCATGGACTAAAGGTTTTAGCCCATGCGCATGGTAGTGAGGGAATTTTGGCAGCGGTAAAAGCCGGCGTTGCTTCAATTGAGCACGGCTCTATGCTTACCCCAGAAATCATTAAAGAGATGAAACAACGCGGCACTTACTACGTGCCAACAATTTATCTCAATGATGTTCCACTACCACCACAGACACCCGCCTGGACAGTCAAGAAAAACGACCTCCTAAAACCGCATGTCGAAAATAGTTTTAGCATGGCGCTTGAGAAAGGGGTCAACATAGCGTTGGGCAGCGACGCAGGTGTCATGCCCCACGCAGACGCCAGATTTGAATTTCATGCGATGGTTAAGCGCGGTATGCCAGAACTGCAAGCACTACAGAGTGCTACGGTCAATGCCGCTGACTTACTCGGCGTAAGTGATCGCGGGCAACTCAGACAAGGGATGTTGGCAGACATAATAGCGGTGAAGGGCAATCCCCTGAAAAATATCCGCTTAATGGAAAACGTTACTTTCGTGATGCAGGGTGGCGAGGTTATTAAAGCCATCCAAGACTAGAGGCTAGCTATCCTGGGTTTAGAGGTTCTAGGTAAGTCTTGGGTAATTACTCTTTGAATATCCATTAAAGTTGGCCAACTTGAGCTATGTTTGGATGCTCTGACATATTCCATTCCGTTATTTATTTTCTAGCTACATTACCGACAACGGTAGATGGCAATCGCCTAAGTATTTGTTAGGCGAAAGTTATGGTGGTATTCGTTGCGGCAGCGTTGCGTATTACTTAATGCAAAATCACTCTATATCTTTTAATGGAGTCATTTTAGTGTCACCGTATATGAGTTTTGTGGCCGGCAACGCCGGTATCAAAATTGATCTACCTCAAGTAAATTACTTTTCGACTTTCGCCGCAACCGCTTGGTATCACAAGACTGTTGTGGATCGACCTGAAAGCCTAGCG
>JBLHMH010000199.1:0-6053 GCA_047621785.1 Polaribacter sp.
CGCTGGCGCCTGCTTTAATCATTAGTGCAGCCTTGCCACGTAGATCTTTAGCGAGCTCAGCGTCTGAGTCGGCTAAGTTTTGATTCTGACAGACTAAGCATCTAAGTTCAGCGATGATATCCAGATATCGGTCCTTGGTTTCAGGATTGTCAAATTCGATCGCTTCAAGGGCGGCGAAAACCGGCAATGATAGGCCCAGAGTCAAGATTGCTGAGACAAATGTGGTGGTAAATATCCTCATAGCTTTCGACAGTAGAGATTGGTTTGTTAAGTGCATTTATTGATAGGTCGTAGTTTAAAAATCATTATTTATTAAACAAGGGCAAAATTTTCTGTTGAACTGCCTGGGCGGTGATCGGGCCAGTATGTTTGTAGATCACAATGCCGTTTTCATCAATTACGAATGTTTCGGGTACGCCATAGACACCCCAATCAATGCCCGCATTGCCAGCTATGTCCATGGGGATTCTAATATAGGGATCGCCGCGTTCAGATAGCCAGAGTTGAGCCTTGTCTGGGTCATCTTTATAGTTTAATCCAACCATTGGAATGTCTGTTTGACGAGCCAGTTGCATCAATAGAGGATGCTCGACACGGCAGCCTGCACACCATGACGCCCAAGTATTGAGTATCCAACGCCGGCCAACAAAATCTTCTGGTGAAAAGTTACTGCCACGTTCCCGCAATAGTTCCAGGTCAAAGGTCGGCGCCGGCTTGTTGATCCGGGTTGATGGTAAATCTCTTGGATTTAAGGTCAGGCCGACACCCAAAAATATGGCAATCGCGATGAACGCTATTAACGGAATTATGTACGCTAAATTTTTGTTATTTGATTGAGCCACAATACCCACCAGCTAAGAAGTCTTCACTGCAGCCGACTGATGTTCAGCCATTGGCTTGATGGGCCTTCTATAGCGACGGTCCGTAATAGCGATTAATCCGCCGAAAGCCATAAAAAAGCCGCCTACCCAGATACAGGCTACAAAGGATTTCAGGTAAAGTCGTACACTCCATGCACCTTCACCTAAATCTTCGCCTAAGGACACATAGAGATCTCGCATTAGGTTGGTGTTAATTGCGGCTTCAGTCATTGGATTACTAGAGCTATAGAAACGCTTTTGTGGCTTTAAGTCGAATAGGGTATTACCATCACGTGAGACTTCAAAGCGGCCTTCGTTTGCACGATAGTTTTGTTCGGTTTTACGTGTCACGCCAGAGAAAGTAAATTCATAGTTACCGAGCTGATACACCTCACCAGGCGCCATGCGAATGTCTTTTTCAATGCTATACGTGTTTACGTTGGTAACACCGATTACAAAGATCGCGATACCCAGATGGGCGACCGTCATACCCCAAATAGAAGCAGGCGTTTTTCTCAATCCAATAAACCAGTTATTATAATTCTTTAGACGATCTAGGATGCTATAAACAGCCCACAACATTACCCAGATGCCTAGAGCGAGACCGGCAAAACCGCCCCATGCGAATTTTTCGATCTTTAAAAGATGAGTAAATACGCCGCTTAACAATAAACTGCTTATCAATATCACGATTGAGGCAGGCGCGAAGCGACTGAGTTCATCACGCTTCCAGCGACTCATTGAACCTATTCCCACCAACACAGCTAACGGAATCATTAGTGGCACGAACATACTATTAAAGTAGGGCGGTCCAACAGAGATTTTGTTGCCACTTAAGGCGTCCACGATTAGCGGGTAAAGCGTACCCAGCAAGACCATTGCGGCACTAATCACCAAAAAGATATTGTTCACCATTAGGCTAGTCTCTTTGGAGAACCAACTATAACGTACATCGCTGACCAGCTTTGGCGCGCGAATTGCATACAGCACCAATGAGCCACCAACGACGATCAATAAAAAGATCAAGATGAACAATCCCCGTGCTGGATCGCTTGCGAACGAATGAACCGACGTTATTATTCCCGATCGAACTAAAAACGTACCTAATAAACTAAGTGAGAACGCCATTATGGCGAGTAACACGGTCCATGCCTTAAATGCTCCTCGCTTCTCGGTGACCGCTAGAGAATGGATCAAAGCAGTGCCGACTAACCAAGGCATGAATGATGCATTTTCAACTGGATCCCAGAACCACCAGCCGCCCCAGCCCAGTTCATAATAAGCCCACCAACTACCTAGAGTGATACCGATGGTGAGAAACAACCAAGCAACGATTGTCCAGGGCCTAGACCAACGGGCCCAAGCCGTATCTAGTTTACCGCTTAACATCGCGGCGATCGCAAAGCTGAACACGACACTAAAACCAACGTACCCCATGTAGAGCATCGGCGGGTGAATAGCCAAGCCAGGGTCTTGCAGTAAGGGATTTAGCTCGCGACCATCTAGTGGCACGTTCAACAGGCGTGCAAAGGGGTTAGAAGTAAATATCGTGAAACTTAAAAAGCCAACGCTGACCATTGCTAATACTGACAATACCCGCGCCACCATGTCGCGCGGGATACCGCGACTAAAGCGAGCAACAAGTGCCGTCCAAGTAGCTAGAATTAACACCCAAAGTAGCAGAGAACCTTCGTGGGCACCCCACACGCCTGAAATTCTATACAGCAGTGGTTGAGCGTTATTCGAGGTGTTGGCAACATAACTAATGGAATAGTCATGAGTTATGAATGCATAGGTCAATAAACCATAAGCACCTGCAATTAAAACCCATTGGGTATATGCCGCAGCTCTTGCAAACGCCATCCAGCTTTGTTTATTTTTAGCAGCACCAAGCATAGGTATGACTGCCTGTAAGACAGCCACGCAAAGCGCTAGAATCAAACAAAAATTTCCTATTTCACCATTCATATTAGTAACTTACGCTTCCTTCGACGTTATCGCATTTATTTGCTTGAGCCAACATTACGGCATCTGCCGCCTCATTAGGCACATAGTTTTCATCGTGTTTCGCTAGCACTTGTCCAGCAACCAAAAGACGCTCTGGATTGATGATGCCAGTGGCGACAATTGCCTGACCTTCGCGAAAAAGATCGGGCAGAATGCCTTTGTACTGAATCATCACATCGTTTTCGCAATCGGTGACTACAAAGCGTTTAGTAACGCCATCATCCTGGGTTTTAAGGCTGCCTTTTTTTACCAGGCCAGCTACGCGATAGCGTTGTTGCTCTTGATAGTCGCCTGAATTAATTTGTGCAGGCGTAAGAAAGAATTCTATATTGGCGCGCATTGCATTAAGCGCGAAGAATGTCGCGATGCCGACGCCCACTATTATTATAGAGACGATGGTAAAACGTTTTTTCTGGGTAGGGCTCATAGTAGATCAGTAAATTTGGCTGCTTAGGTCAGTGATATTAGGCACATTTAAGATGTTGTTGCGTGCTTTTGTTCTCGTTGTATTTGACGGTGGATGTCTTTGTATAGTTGTCTTTTTTTATACTTCGCACGTCCGACCTGCCAGGCCATTACAAACGTCGTCACACCCCAGGCACTCCAAACATAGAACGCGTAGCCGCCCATTTTAAAAAATTCAGTCCAGTCCATAATATTTTTGTTTAATGCGTGAATTTATAATGATCGCTAAATTTATGTCTTACTTAACAGTTCCCGAACCCATTTACTCTTACGTTCAGTGCTTAGAACCAAATTTTGTGCGCTCATAAACAAAACGTAACCATAAAAAAAAGTGAACCCCAATGCCATTAACAATAGTGGCGTCAACATACTCGGCGGCATCGCTGGGCCACCATCTCTAAACACAGTGGCGCCTTGGTGCAAACTGCTCCACCATTCGACTGAGTAATGAATGATTGGCACAATTACTATACCAACCACGCATAGTAGAGCCATGGCCCGCTCTGCTGTACGCCGCTCGTCGAACGCATAGTACACGGCCATGACGCCTAGGTAGATAAATAATAGTATCAGCTCAGAAGTGAGGCGAGCGTCCCATTCCCACCAAGTGCCCCAAATAGGCGCGCCCCATAGCGAACCAGTAAGTAGTGCCAGAGCGGTAAATGTAGCCCCTATCGGAGCCGAACAAATGGCCACCACAAACGCCATCTTGATACGCCAAATTAATCCAATGGCACTGGCAACGGCCATCACGACGTAGATGAACAGCGATAACCAAGCTGCTGGAACATGTACGAAAATGATGCGGTAGCTGTCCCCCTGTTGATAATCAGCCGGTGCCACAAACAGGGCAAGATAGCTTCCAATAGTAGTTAGTCCAAAGAATAAAATACCGAAAATGGGCGTTGCATAACGGCTAATTGTATAGAATTCCCGAGGCGACCCAAGCCGATGAAAGCTAAGGTATAGGAAATTCCAAATAGGTCGAAGAGGGTTCACTTATCAATACTTACGTTTTAAAATATATTATGTTTGGTCGCAACAATTAACATCGTTGAAACATTGGTCGTCAATCTTAATGCCAATTATTAATTTAACTCATTCAGACTGCGCTTAATACTCGTTTAATCCATCGTCACTCTAAGTGCTCCTGCGATTGCAAACGGGGCCAGAGTAATCGATAAACTCAGAATTGCGAGCAACGCATAGACTTGAGCAACGATACTAGCATTTTGGGATGATTGAGTGATCATGCCCGCGCCAAAGATTAATATTGGAATGTAAAGTGGCAATATAATTATAGCCAACAACACCCCACCACGGTGAAGGCTGACTGTCAAAGCGGCCCCTATAGCACCAATCAAGCTCAAGCTCGGCGTGCCCACTAGCAGGCCGAAGAATAATACCCAAATTTGCTCTACGGGTATACGAAAAGTTAAACATAAGATTGGCGAAAAAAGAGTCAACAACAAGCCTGTTGCAGTCCAATGGGCAAAAACTTTGGCAAGCATAGCCCAAGCTAAGGAGCGCGGCTGCATCAGAAGCTGTTCAAGAGAACCATCTTGGAAGTCGGAGCGAAACATACTCTCTAGACTAAGCATGGTGGCAAGTACCGCTGATACCCAGATCACGCCGCCGCCAATGCGTTTTAACAACTCATTTTCTACTGGCAGGCTGAGAGGAAACAATAGCGCGATAATCACGAAAAAGCACAAAGGCAGCACGATGTTGCTGGTATTGCGGAACAGCAGCTGCCATTCACGCCGACAGAAAAGAATAAAAGTATTGTTCATATGTTGAGCAAGTGAAGCGGCTGACCTAGAGTTCCAACTCAATGAGATGTGCAGATAAGGCGCTGGATCGGAGGCTTTGATGATTTGTTAAGACAATCATACCGCCCGATTGTAAATGGTTTAGACATACATCCTCTATTAGTACGCGTCCTTGCGCATCGATGCCGGTAAAAGGTTCGTCAAGTATCCACAGTTTAAATAGAGGCATGAGCAAACGAGCAAATGCCAGCCTTCGTCGCTGTCCAAATGATAGTTTGTTTGCACTTAAATCAGCACAATCCAAAATGCCCATGTGGGCAAGATGTAGGTCAACCAGTTCTTCATCTATGATGCCTTCAAGTCTTTGATAAAAGCTTAGGTTTTCAAATGCAGTTAATTGGTTTTTAATACCGTCTCTATGTCCTAAATAGGCGATTTGTTTTAAAAAGTCAGGATGATTGTTAATGCTTTTCTGTTGCCAGAATACCTTGCCGTCGGTTGGGTGGCTGAGGCCACTTATAATGCGGAGTAAACTTGTTTTGCCACTACCATTGGCTCCAAGCACGTGTAGGCACTGTCCTCCTTCGAGTTCAAAATCTAAATTCTGAAATAGAGATCTTTCACCACGCACACAACGCAAATCTTGGCCGCTAAGCTGGTGATTATTTTCGACGTGGCTGGTAGCAGGCGTCCGGACTGGTGAAAATTTGGTGATCTGAATGTCTCTATTATTGAATTTGTTTGAATGTATGGCTTAAGTTGACTGCTAAAAAAGAGAGTAGCTCGGATTTATATGCGGCCAGATGTCGGTTGCTCGTGTTGATTACCTAGGCACAGTTTTGCAATAGCGTAAGTTTACCAATACCATGTGCTGCTTGCACAGATTTAATCGCTTACGTTGCTAAAATTCTCCTCGATTGGGCAGGTGTTCGATTTTTAGTCCCAAGCA
>JBLHMH010000200.1:0-6011 GCA_047621785.1 Polaribacter sp.
TGGACGATGCCAATAAGAAACTGGAAACCCGCCCTCAATCGATTTATGATTGAGTTTGAGGATCGATTAACCGATTATCTCTAAACCTAAATCATGGCAGATACACAGTTAGGTTTACATTCTCTCTTCTAGGAACCACTCTGTGGTTTTTCTTGACCGCCGGTGTTTTTGTCGTTATTCAGTAAGCGATCAAACATTCCCATCTAAAATTACCAATTGAAAAAAGTTACGCTGTTCTCTGATTTAACGTTCAGAGACATCGTATGACCAAAGCAAGGTGTTCTGGTCAAGTCCTAGTGGACGCTGTTAATTCGGATAATTCAAGCTTCATCGGCGATAGGTCGTCATTGGCTGAATGCAATCTATCTATGTTGTAGTAGCGCATAGTGAAAAGCCGCTCTAGAGGAGCGGCTTTAACACAAAACATTGCAACTCATGTCGCGCTCACCATCCTAGCGCTTTTTTGTGAAACACATAGTAACCAAACATCATCAAAACCGCCTTACCCGATCGGGTAATATTGAGGAAAATAACGGTTACCGGTACTTAATGGATCGCTTACAAATAAACCATAATCCAGCCTTTGAATTTATCTTGTTGCGTTGCCTAATCTCGACGCAAATCTCAGTGTGATGAGTCAACTCAAGGAAATGAATTACCCTGCGAAAGTCGCTGCGGTTGTACATTATGCAGACCAGGAACGGACATTACGCAATATGGGAATTACGGCTGTCTACAATATATATATACAAGCGGGAGTTGGGTTTGCCGAACATGCGTTTAACGACTTTGATGATGGGGAAAAGCGGACTTATTCGTTGAGTGAACACTATGTTACGACGTTAATATTCACAGCAATGTTCCACGATTCGAAGTTTTAGCTATAAAGTATCGGTGCACAGATTAGGTAGCGGCTAAACCTGCTTGTGCACGTCTCAATTGAGCCGATGAACAACAGCGTTTATAACGTTTGCCACTGCCACAGGGGCAAGGGCCTTTCTTTCTGATGTGTTCGCTGGCGTGTACGTCTGCGCGGTTTTGTTTATAGAAGCCTTCTAGTGCTTTATACAATACCGGGTGTTTAAGTTTTAATAGCTTTGGTCGCTCAAAAAAGTATTCGCATGCGACAGCAAAGAACTCCGCACTATTGGTCGCGCCGTAATCGCGGATGTCACTTTTCTTCTGGTTAATGTCTGCTATTTTGTGTTGCACCAATGCGAACCATGGAAGCGTGAAGCTTTGCTCGGCGATTTGCCTTGGTAAGCCATCTATCTCTCCATCGGCCATATCAATTAGGTGCGCAAACTCGTGGATTGCGACGTTGCGCTTATCGTTGCTATTGCTGAATCCTTGATGCAATGCTGCCTGACTAAGAATCATTTTACCGCGTAGGTGATGCGTGCCAACTAAGCCGGTTATGTGTGAATCCTCCTGGTCAAATAGAGAATCCTCATTGAAAGCGCGGTCAACTAAAATGACTGTGTCAACTTTAACGTAGTGCCATCGTTTAAAGCCCCACGCAAGAATAACCGATCCAGAGGCTACCAACAGTTTGTCTTTTTCGCTGATTTCTAGGTTATGTGCAACAAACTCGGTGGCATAAATAAATGATAAGCAGCGATGCTCAAAGCGGTTTTGGTCCTGGGGCGTTAAGTCGCGGTAAAAAACAACGGCTTGTTGTAAAAAGTCACTATGCTCTGAGGACATTTCAACCGGCAATGCCTCTTTAGCAAAGAACAGCGATTTAATTCCGGTGATTAGGTCAGTGAGCATTTAATTTACAGTTGCTCGTGGGCTCGCTTGATCAGCCTAAATCGATTGCTAATCGTTATCCAGTAGTAAGAACATAATTGGTGCGATTATCGGCGGTGGAGGTGGAAGGGGGAGCGGCATTATCAGTGTTTGTAGATCATTAAACCAATTCATAGCTAGCTTGTCGTAGCCCATTTGATTTGGGTGTAAATAATAAAACTCATCAGGATCATTGTATGAAGGTTCATACACAAAAAAGGTTTTAAAGGAAGTAAGTGTTGAAAAATTATCAACTAATGGCACCGTCATATCTTGGGCAATAGTATCAATTATGATGTTGAGGGGACCAACGTCTTTATCGGATCGAGGTGTTAGCTTGGATAATAGTGGGGTTACTCCCTTCTCGATCGCCGCATTAATCATAAACCTAATAGCAGCTTCGGTCGTTGTCGATGAGTAATCATTAGAACTTAGATCATTTGTTCCATATTGAATTAGTATGAAATATTGACTGGCAGTGTGTTGGTTTAACGATGTATCAATGCTTGATTCAATATATTCTGCGCCGTAAACGCTGGTCGTACCACCTGCGCCCCAGTTTAGAACCAGACTGTTACGCCTACTTTCGTTTAATAAGCGTTCAAGTTCAGAAACACTGGGGCCGAAGTTGCCGCCATTGCCAGCATTTCCTGAACCGTTTCTTGGAAGGACGCCAATACCATAGGTGATGCTATCCCCATACATCAAAACGACAGCGCGATCTTCTTGAGCAAACACGTCGGTCGAAGTGGCAGTCAAAAAAAACAGGCCTATTAGTGTTTTAAAATAATTCATACTAGGCTTCATTTATCGTTAGTAAGTTTGAGATGAGAAGCTCGACTGAATAAATCTATTCCCAGGGTAATGGAGGTTTATGCGTGCCTTTGTGCGTCCAGAATCAGGCAGGCCAGGGTCAGTGACTTCGTCATTAGTTTGGCTTGTAATAGAGACACCAGTACTGTTCGGGTATATCTTTTTGTTCTTAATGAATAGATTCTCGCTGGTATCCATCGTATCCCATTCAACCACGATGTCGCCATTGTCCGCAATATGGGTAAGCGGAAGAAAATCGGGGAACTCATTTGGCTCATTAACCATTTCAGTATCGCTCCACCTGCCGTTGATTCTGCGAGTGAGGTAAATATCGTCGTGACCAGTGGCGTTAGACGACCAAAAAACCCAAGGGTTACCACTTAGATCGTGGACGATGGTGGGCGCTAAGTTTTCTCCGCCCAGCGTGGTAAGTTGTTCTGCAGTAGTCCAAGTATTATCATCGCGGGTAGCAAACTTGAGTAGCCATTGTTCTCCAACCATCTCTGTCCAAACTGTGATCAGGCCAGTAGTAAGCAAACTAGCATTAGCCTCTTTGTCGCTAGCCATGGCAATAAAGCTAGCTGACCCGACGGCGGCGGCAATAATTCGATTCTCGCTTTGCGCGGCAATTGTCGCAGGGGTCCATCCGTCATTATAAAGTTCACTGCTGTAGACCGCGTAGTCACCGTCATTTTCACTTGGCCAAACCGCAATGGCTTGGGGTAAAGCGGCGTGTGCCAGCTCTAACATCACGAGGGATGAAAGCATGATTGAGTTTTTTAATAAAGAGTACATAACTAAATTTAGACCGTGTGCAGATGGCATAGCTTACAGCATAGCCACCTATTTGGCCTCCATTTAGGCCTGAGTTTTATAATGAAAGGTATTCCAACTCAGTTCAGCATTAGTTTAAATACCGAAAGTAGCTAGTTATTACTTTTTATAGATTGCAAAATTCCAATAGCAGGCGTGTTGTTGCCTTCTAAAGCGAGCACTAGCTTACTCTGGCCTAAAACACTTATGTCACGAATCCGCTCTCCGATCTTAATGGTGGATTGGTGGATAATCGCATTATTAGCCTGATTTAGGCGAAAGTGATGAATCGAAAAAATAGGCACTGCGGGGTTCAGGCCCATAGATCCAGCGAAGTAGTCATTACTAAAACCAGCGGCGAAGCTATTCGGCACCCTAACCAACTGGCTTATACCAATCGACGGGGTGAAGTTAACTAGCGGCTCAACAAAGCCGTGTTCGGAGTGGGATTTATGCAAAGGCGCGTCTTCATGAAAGCGACTGTCGTAGTGCAGGCCATACGATGCCATTGGCCAGCCAAAATTTTTGACTTCACCAGACTCTAGTTCGCTGCCTAAATGATTAAGATTAACCTCATCGCCGCCATTTGGGCCGTGTTCGGTCGATACGATGGTGCCACTCGCTTGGTTGAATTCTAGGCCTTGCGCATTTCGATGCCCTTTGGAGATAATGCGCGTTGCCTTGGTATCAATATCAATCGCGAAAATTTTGCCAAGTAGCGAATTCTCATCTTGAGCTTTCTCGTACTTACGATAGTCGCCGGTGCTGATCAATAATTGATTGTCGGTAAATTCTATAATGCGACCACCTATCTGATGAGCATTGAACGGGTCTCTAACACTAATTGGATCAGATAAGGAAAAGAACTCTTCGAAGACTAATGGTGATTGGCCTAAGTCTGCGCTAAGTATCGCTAAGGTGTAGTCATCGCCAACTTTCTTGTTGTAGCTGATGTAGGCGCGACCGTTTAGAATTTTTAAGTCCTTGACGCTGAACCAGCTTGCTTCAAATATGGCTTTGTCGGTTATTACGGAGCGTATATTTGAAGGCACCGAGGTTAGTTTTATCTGCTTTTTATCTAATTCTTTTTTGTTGGTCTTAAACACAACCCCATCGCCAGTAATCATATACAAATCACTTGCGGTTGAATCAACAAAGAACAATGGCTTATAACCGTAACCTAGGGCGGTTGGCAGAAACGGTAAGCCAAATTGTGTCAGTAAATATTCCGCCCCATCAGACGCCTTGATTGTTGTTACCCCGACAGATTCTACCAATAGACTGTTAACGGAGTTGCTGTAGGCGTGTGCCAGCTTTGGCCATGTTAAATGAGCGCCGTCGGACAGATCAGCGAAAGTCATTTGATCTTCTAACTTCAGTGCTCGGTCTTTTTCTTTAACCAGAACTGCGTTGAGATCGGCTATATGTTTATCTCTTTCAACTAGGTTCTGATGCAACGCGGCTACGTCTTCACGTAATGCAGATGACGTGAAGATAGTTCGTTTGATCTTGGTTTTTAGGCCAAGGGGCAGTATGTCAGCGACGGCATCCCGCAACGGTTGTATTTGATAGGCCGTGAGAGCGCTACCGCAGAGTAGGGTTAGTATCGCTAAGCCGATTATAATTTTTTTCATAGTAGGTCTATATTGAAGGGCAAGGCTTGCAAGCTATCAGCTCAAGGCCGAGCTTGTTTGACGATCGATTATCTTTATCGAAATGGTTAATTTGTCTGTGTGTCAATTAGTGGTGTGTCTATTGCCAATGCAACTTGCTCTGCTATGCGTTGCACCAGCATTTTTGCACCCGGTTGCGACAAGTGATTGTTGTCGTAGTAATACAGTACAGAATCATTATGAGTATAACAACGATCGGTCGTTGTTGAGCAGAATATCTGGTCGGGTCTCACGCGCACTAATGACGGGTGCGCTGTGGCACTATCCAGAATACCTTCGGTAATCGCAGATCTCTGTTTATAGACTGAGTAACTCGTGCTGATCTGTAAATTTTCAAATGCTGTGCGTTTTGCCGTGATGGGCACGTCATGGATCTTGTCGAGGGTCTTTTTAATAATTTTGGGAACATCCCAACCAACCTCTGGGATGGGGTAAACCACAACCACTATGTGCCCCATGGCAATTAGGTTGTCAAAGGTCTGGTGAATCAGTTGCTCGAGTGTTTTAGTTGGGTCGCTGCCTTGTGGGTCAACTCTAAGCATGCGATTAGATGCTTGAGTCTCTTTACCGCCTTCTTGATTGTCAAAGGGCTCACCGCTTATATAGCCTGGCAGGCGCGCAGTATAAACAACGATAGACGGCGCAGATGCGGCCAAAACAGCTTTAAAATTATCCATTTGCTGAGCATCGCAACGGTTTTTTATAGGACCAGTTTTAAAGCGAAATGAAGATTCAACATAAGGGCAACCAGGCAATGTGAGATGACGATAATCCCAACCGTTTGTCTTGGCTAATTGCAGAAGGCTATTTCCGAGCACGTCGGCATGGCTATCCCCTAGATTAATAATTGCACGTTGTTTAGTACTGTCAGAGCCGACCGAACTGTCTGAACTGTCTGAACTGTCTGAACTGTCTGAACTG
>JBLHMH010000201.1:0-5996 GCA_047621785.1 Polaribacter sp.
CTTAACAGCGCGTGTGCTTTTTCAAGCGCCTCATGATCGCCTTGCTCAGTGTAGGCTGTGCGCAAATTTCTATACAACTTGGCACCGCGCTTGCCCAATTTACGAACCGCATCTTCGGCCTTTTGCTCAAAACCCGGTTCGCGCCCATAAAGGAAGTTAAAACGCCGCGCAATCTCACGGGTTAATTCAATATGTGGCACTTGGTCTTCGCCCACCGGCACCTGACGTGCGTGATATAACAAAATATCAGCGGCTTGGAGTACTGGATAACCTAGAAAACCGTGGGTAGCCAAATCCCGTTCTTTGAGTTTGCTTTGCTGGTCCTTATAGGTAGGAACGCGTTCTAACCATCCAAGCGGAGTAATCATCGACAACAATAGATTCAGCTCGGCATGTTCTGGCACTCTAGACTGAATAAACATCGTTGCACGGCTCGGATCAACTCCAACCGCCAACCAATCAATTACCATCTCCCAAACATTATCACTAATTGTATTAGAGTCTTCTTCATAGTGAGTAGTCAGCGCATGCCAATCTGCCACAAAAAAGTAACAATCGAACTCATGCTGCAGCTCTATCCAGTTTTTAAGTACACCGTGGTAATGACCGAGATGTAAACGCCCGGTAGGGCGCATTCCTGAGACCACTCGTCGTGGCTGTCCTGACTTGCTTATCATTTATTTTTTAACGGATTGAAAGGGCTATTTGAAGCCCAGTTTGAGATATAAGAGTAATAACAGACCTAAGGGTTAAGTTTACAAGCTCGTGCTCTGCAACACTAGTTTGTGACCGCTAATCTTGTAAAAAAGACACGTCTCCGGCACCATATCTGACGATTTTAAGCTCGCTACCATGCCAGTCGATTACAGTTGAGGCTTGATTTCCAGTTAAGCCTGCATCTATCACTAAATCAACGTCATGCTCGAGCTTCTCACGAATTTGCTCAGGGTCGCCCATGGCGATTTCAGCGTTGGGCAAGATCAAGCTAGAACTCATAATCGGTTCTCCCAATTCCGCTAACAGTTCCTGGACTAACTGTGTGGCTGGAATACGTATGCCAATTGAGCGTCTTTTAGGATGAACTAAACGGTTAGGCACCGACCTCTTGGCATTTAAAATAAAGGTGTATGGCCCCGGTGTGACGGCCTTAATAAGTCGATATTGTTCATTATCAAGCTTGGCAAATTGGCTAACCTGCTTGAGGTCGCTGGCAACCAACGTAAAATTATGATGGCGGTCCAAGCGGCGGATTTTTCGAATTCGATCGACCGCACGCTTATCATCTAGATGACAACCAAGCGCATAACTAGAATCAGTAGGGTAAGCAACTAGCCCACCACCACGTAAAATTTCTGCCGCTTGCTTTATTAATCTGCGCTGCGGATTTTGAGGATGTATATGGAAGTACTGAGCCATGAGTAAACGATTATTCCTTGGGCTTCTAGAAGCCTAATCTATAAATCTTTTGAACACCAAAATCACCAAGCAACTGCTTTTTACTTAACAACGCGTGCAAACAGCCTACTTGCGGCAAGGTCACATCTGGGTTCAGTTCTAGTAAAGGCAGTAATACAAATAGTCGCTCACAAATTCGTGGATGCGGCAGAATCAAACTCGGCTCATCGCTCTGCCAATCTCCAAAACTCAATAGATCCAGGTCAATAATTCGAGCTGCGTTTTGATTGCGAGAGTCTCTAACTCTACCTAGCCCTAGTTCTATTTTCTGCATTTGCGAAAACAACAACTGCGAGGATAATTCGCTTTTGGATTGCGGTTCGATCGTTAATGTTAATTCAAGAACACAGTTAATGAAATCTGGTTGCTGCAGATACCCGACAGGCGAACTCAGGTAGAACGAAGAGCTCTTTAACTTTTCTACTTGAGGCAGGTCGCACAGCTGCTGACGCGCATCAATCAGATTTTGAATTCGATCTCCAAGGTTGGTCCCCACTCCAATATAGGCGGTTATTAGCGAGCTCATCAGGCAGCATCAATTTAAAACAAATAATTTCTAGAAGTGAGGATTATTATCCGTTTCCGAATCGGGTCCAGGGACGCGACGCTTATGTCTTACCTTAACTTTCTTGGTGTTGTCTTCTCCGGTAACGGTAGAAGTTGGTGTGTGATTACCATACTCATCCTTTGGTCGCGCATTGACGTAACCACCGTCAGAACGAGTGCTGGCTCCTCGAGCCGGGTTACGACGGCCTTTTGGTCCAGTACGACCGCGGCCACTAGGGCTGCTTACATGACCCCCGTTGCCGTTGGAGTTACCATTGGAATTGCCATTCGGCGCACTATTTTCGCCTGCGCTAGTAGAAGCACTTTTACCACGTCGACCGCCTGAGCCCCGATTACTAGCGTTACGTCCGCTCGGATTGCGGCTGCGACCACCCGCGCCCGGCTTCTTTTGGCCAGCGCGCCCTCTGCCTTGGCCTTGCTTAGCGCGCCCAGCTTTAGGTTGATCGGAACGATTGTGTGTCGGCTGTTGCTCGTTATAGTCAACAGAATTGCCGTTTTTTTCACCGCTCTGATGCTGATCACTTCGATCACCTTTGTAGCCATGACCTAACTCTACAATCATTTCGTCGCGTTCAACATCATCGACTTCTTGTATTAAAGTCCACCACTCACCGATTTCTTCGTCCACTTCATGCAGCGCACTTCGTAATAGCAAGAAATCGTATGCGGCCCGAAACCGACGATTATTCAAGATAGTCTTAACCATCCTAGGATTTCTTTTGACTAATCGAAATTGAATATTCCAGATATCTAATACAATCTCTGCAAGTCTACGAGGTACCGCAACATATTGATTCTGGTCTCGCAGGCAATCGTTCATCGCGATACGCCAAGCTTGAGCTTCTGGCGTGCCGTCGGTCATTAAAATTCGTGCATCAGCCTGAACCGGATCCCACATCATGCAAGCAAATAAGAACGCGGGTATAACCGGTTTACTCGCTTTAATGCGCTTGTCGGTATTTTGTAGAGCACGCTCTGGCATGCCGATTACGTCATCGGACACGCCTTGATCAGTAAAGGGAAATAAATATTTAAACAGACCATACTTACGCAACATCATATAGGTGTCGAACGCGGCACCACCATGGAACAACTTCAGCACCTCTTCAAACAAACGTGCTGAGGACACATGGGATAGTAACTTGCCCTCCTCTTCAATCATTTCTTGGGCTTCTGACTCCATCTCAAAATCGAGCTTGCTGGCGAATCGTATCACCCGTAACATTCGAACGGGGTCTTCGCGAAAACGTTGCTTGGGCTCGCCAATGCTGATCAGCTTTCGGTTTCTTAAATCAGTAATACCATCGACAAAATCTAAAATTTCATCGCCGACAGGATCATAGTAAAGAGCGTTAACCGTGAAATCTCTGCGAACGACATCTTCATCTATCGATCCATAAACATTGTCGCGCAATAATTGGCCCTGATCCCCTTCAGTCATTTCGTGGCTGCCAACCTTATCTCGATCGCTGGCATTGGCTCTAAATGTAGCAACCTCGATTACTTCATAACCAAAACGAACGTGAACTATCTTAAAACGCCGTCCTATGATTCGACCATTTCGAAAGGTAGCCTTAATTTGCTCAGGCGTCGCATCTGTTGTGACGTCAAAATCTTTGGGCTTTTTATCCAGCAACAGGTCGCGTACACAGCCACCTACTAAGTAGGCTTGATAGCCAGCTTGTTGAAGGCCTTCAACAACCCTTAGTGCATTGGGGCTGATGCCTTGGGGATTAATGCCGGCTTCTTTAGCCGAATATGTATTTGGAATACTCAATGTTCTCTCTTTTTGCTGGTGTTTCTTTAGTTATATGGCCTGACTGACTACTTGAAGCGATTAAGACCGCTTAGTGTTCGATCGAGCTTTTTAGCAACCATCGCTAGTTAAGTCTATTCATACAAATTGTCATTTAAACAAAGTTATTGTTTCCTTTAAAAACAAAACTTTAGTCTTCTACACAGTGCTTGCTTGGTCCACCACCGGTTAATTCTCAGTAGCTGGCTTTTCCTACGATCAGCCTTTAGATCCTGACTAATCCGACCTAAACTCGTGTAATTTTTTAACCCGTCTGAATCAACCCACTTTATGGATTGATTTAGATGACAACCTAATCTCATCATCTGAATACTTTTCAAATTAATTCTTGCACACGGGCGTGACTACTTATGGTGTCGTATTGCATACCATGACTCGTGGTGCTATGAGCCGTCTACCATCTTTAGTTAGTCAAACACGAACTAATAGCTCGCTAATTGATAATTTTAAACTAAGTGTTTTTAAAAACTGGCTTTGCAAGTCGGGGAGGCCTGATCCGAGTGCCTATCATTTATTCAAAAGCGGCTAGCCAACGGCTACCCTATTACTGCATTCTGCACAATATACGCAGCAGATACCAGCCTTTTTCAACAGAAAGCAGTAAAGTTTCAACCACGCGGATGGTGTTGTGCGTGCATAGATTGTAAACGCTCTCGAGCGACATGGGTATAAATCTGGGTAGTTGATAAGTCTGCATGCCCGAGCAGCATCTGCACGGAGCGCAAATCCGCGCCGTGATTAATAAGATGAGTAGCAAAAGCGTGCCTCAATGTGTGTGGAGACAGACTTGATTGAATGCCTGCCACCTTGGCGTGGCGTTTAATCATGTACCAAAACGTTTGGCGGGTCATTGCGCCGCCGCGAGCAGTAACAAACATTGCATCACTACTTTTACTAGCAAGTAATTCTGACCGTGCGCCCTTTAGATAACTTTCTAGATAGTCGATTGCTTGCTCTCCTAAGGGCACTAAGCGCTCTCTATTTCCCTTGCCAATAATACGTACTACCCCAACCTGCAAATTGACCTCCAATAACTCCAGGTTTACCAGTTCACTTACTCTTAAACCGGTAGCGTACAAAACTTCCAGCATCGCCCGATCTCGCAAACCCAAGATAGTCTCTGTGTTGGGCGCGCCAAGCAGTTGCTCTACCTGGTTTTCGCTGAGTGTCGTCGGCAGTGGTCGGCCCTGTTTCGGGGACAAAACATGCGTGCAAGGGTCTGCTAACAACCTATTTTCACGTATTTGATATCGATAAAAACGCCGCAATGTGGAAAGAATACGTGCACTGGAGCTGGCCTTAATGCCTTGCGCCAAAAGCGTTGCCAAAAATTTTTGTACATCTGACTGTTGAACCACCAATAGGCTGTTCGGCGCTATGAAACCAGCCAAATTATGAATATCGCTACGGTAAGCGCTTAAGGTATTTTTTGATAAGCCTGACTCCAACCAAAGGGCATCAATGAATTGGTCAATCAGGTTTTGGTTATTAGTATTTATACCAAGCATCAGAAGAGTATAGCAGCTCCCTAAGGACTCTCAGTAAGCTGGATGCCATCACTGCGAAGGATTATATATCAACGTCACTGCGCCTGCGCCGCACAGGGAGTGCGGGTTCTGAACGCACAAAAGCCCAGCAGCGTTGGCTGCTGGGCTTTTACAAAAAAGAGTTCTAATGTTGCAGAAATAGAGCTACAACAGTTCAAAAATCTTTGTTAGTTTAGCTTCTCTTTGATTCGAGCTGCGCGACCAGTAAGTTCACGCAAGTAATAAAGCTTAGCGCGACGAACCGCTCCGCGACGCTTTACTGAAACCGAATCAATCATCGGGCTATGTGTTTGGAAAACACGCTCAACGCCTTCGCCGTACGAAATTTTACGTACCGTAAACGCTGAATGTAGACCACGATTACGTCTAGCGATTACCACACCCTCATAGGCCTGTAAGCGCTCACGAGTGCCTTCTTTAATTTTCACTTGCACTACAACAGTATCACCTGGACCGAAGTCAGGAATGTCGTTGTTCATTTGTTCGTTGTTAATTTCATCAATAATAGTTGTCATTTCAATCTCCGCCGATACTATCTAGTCGCCTTCATTAATTTTCTGGGCTAGAGGAAGTACCGTCTTGTTTAAATACAAAGTGTCGTGCTTATAAAT
>JBLHMH010000202.1:0-5930 GCA_047621785.1 Polaribacter sp.
CTTACTTCCATCTTGCGTCCGATCAAGTCAAGCGCATGGCAGGACTGACACCCTTGTGGAGCTGTTTCGGAAAACTTTTCATCTTTAAAATGTTTGAATAAATGGCTGTTATGGCCAAAAACAATACTAGTTCTACGCTCTGCGGGATAGTTGGTAAACCTTGTATGATCAGCCAACGAGTCAAAACTGTCAGTATGGCAAACTGCGCATTGCTGATTAGAGACCTGAGTGATCTGTGCCGAGCTGCCAATATGTTCTTGGTGGCATGTCGAACAAGGCAACTCCTCTGGGGGACTGCCAAACAGCGCCTTGCTTGCTCTGACCCACATCGAAGCGCCAGATCCTACGACCACCTGCGTGCCCTCCACCATTTTTTCTGGGCCTGAATCACTAAGCTCAGTTTTTATCGAAGCCTGACTAATTTTCTGACTTAAAATATCAATAGTGCTAGGCGCTAGCGAATGCGCCAGCGCGGCTTCAACGCCTAATTTATGGCAGCTAAGACAGTTATTAGTATCCTGCTGCGCATGTGGTCGGGTAAAATTCACCAACCAAGAAAGTCTGGAATGTTTTGCAGTTTCGTGGCAACTTTGACAACTGGCTTCACCAAATGAAGCATGGTGACGGCTCAATGGGCCCGCGCTGGTGGCCGTGCTCCAAAAATTAAACGCCACACCGGAAAATGTAAACCCTAGCATCAATATAAATGCGACTAGGCCTAGACGTAAGTGGCGGGTGCGGATATTTTGTGCCGGTGTACAGGGTGGTCGTTGTCGGCCGCACTCACCGTGTGCCTGAGGGCCGGTTTGACACTTACCACCCATCAGTTCGCTACGCGTACAATGCCAGGTATTGTCCTTTTTATCGGGCTCACAGTCTGTGATCGCGCGACAGCGCCCATTCTTATCCGGTCCGAGCAAACAGGTCTCGCCATTTTGCAAACCGCCACAATGCCATGGTTCAAAAGGCCGGAAATACTTACTGACGCGGAACGAGATATCTTGAAAGCGCTTTTTCATACTAACCCGTCGTCATCCTAAATTGAGGTGAATCCATAAACAAGCACAATATGCAGCAGCACCATTGGAATGATCGCTGCAGCAAAAACAACATGTACAGTCAACCAGTGTTTTAGCGCACCTTGTAAAGTATAGTGTGCATCAAGCAAGTCTTTTTTGCGCACCAGTTGGCACATCTGATCAGCAAACACAGAATCATCATCCCGCATGTAGCGACGTAGAGAATCAAGTTCTCGTTCTAATTTGTGACTGGGTTCATGGGCTCGATAAAGCCTGGGCCACTGAAATCTTGGTCTGCCGAAAAAATAATGCCCAGATTTCTGATAAAAGTCAGCGACTGCCAATGATCCAGTTTTCTCAACCGACTCCAACACCAACTGCTCGGCTTCATTGTTCAGCGCAACCGCAAATGAGGGAATCCGGTCGTACATAACTTCATCGCCCAAACGGGTGATTCGTCCCGGTAATTTACGCGACCAAAAGATACCTATAACACCGGTCACAACGGTGCCTATAAAGCTGACTGCCAAACCGTTTTCAAACCATCCTGACGGAAACCTCCATTCAATATGCATGCCGAATACGAATAGACAAAACATACCAATATAAAGATGCGCCTGTAACCATATAGCCACTCGGCCCAATGGCAACATGCTTAATCGTTTGCGCCCAGCATAAACAAATAACGCGAAACAACCAATTAACAAAATCCAACCACTCCACTCAGTGGGATTAGCTAGAGAAATGTCCACCAGACGAAGCAATACCGCCACCATTAGACAACTAAGCAGCAACAGACTAAAGTTCATCCGTCTGCGTCTTGCAAATTTAGCTATAGCCATAAGTATTTATTACTCAAACGCCGCGACTCTTTCGAGCAGCTGATTTAGGGAGACGCCATCAGTTAGGTCAACTCTGGTTAAAGCGTCGTGCGGACAGGCCCGCTCACAAGCAGGGCCACCGAGATTATCGGCGCACAAATCACACTTAGTTGCTTTGACGATGGGTCTGTGCGTTTGTGCATCGACCACTAAATTACCATCTGGATCGTTTATTTCGACCATCCGGATGTTGTCGTATGGGCAGGAGTTTGCACAGGTACTGCAGCCGATACAAGTTTCATCATTAATCACAACCTCGCCGTCAACGCGGCGTGAGATAGCACCGGTTGGGCAGCCAACCATGCACACCGGATCCACACAGTGCATACATGCTGTAGTAACCATAAGGTTGGAATAGTGACGGCCGTGCCGCACAAACCTGGGGTTATTGTCATGGTTCTTTGCGCAGGCTGAGACACATTCATCACAGCGCACACATCGGTTGGTATCAATGACCATGGTAGAACGACCATTAGTATAATGATGCTCTCCCAAGAATTCCTGGAAACCAGGGTCTGTGCTTACTTGCGGATAAGCGTAGTCCCTATTCAGAACACTGATTTCATCGCCCGATAACTTACTGAGCAATTCACCTTCGATCATATCCGTCGGTATGCGCAGCACATCGGCATGACCCACTGCGGTTAAGCTGTATTGATGCATTGCATATTCATCAGCATTTGGTTGATTGTGCTCAGCGACTATTTCTGGAACCCCAAAGAAATCGCCAGGTCGTAAAAAACCAATCGTTTGTTTGCCTGAATGGTGTTTACCGACGATGCGCGCACTTCCGCTAAGTATAATTAATACTCCGTCAACATAATCACCCTGACCAACTATCGGTGGCTCATCTGGAACTGCGCTTGATCCCTTCTTGCGATCCGCTTTCCACTCCAGATCACCGTAACTTTCAAGCAGAGCGTGCTCTGCAATTCGCTCAATAGCATCGTCCTGCAATTGGGCAAAAAACGGTGACGCTTTGAGGTAACTGACACGGTTACGCTCACGATAGATACCATCGACCCGCATACGGAAGCCTTCATCGTATTTTCTTAAATCCCGAAAGCCCTGCCATCTAATTTCAAGTAGCTCGCTGGGCTGCGTAACTACCATGCTTGCGGTGCGCGGAGTACGAGTCAACGCCGCAACCTCACCAATCAACTCGCCTTCACCGATGGGAAATAATTGACAGTCTGCCAACACTTTTTGGTGATTATCTAAACGAACCCGGGTGACACCGTGTTCAACACGAAGCCCACCTTTGATGTCCCAGTTTTCTTTGACATAGGCCCGTGTCTCACGAAACTTGGGCCGATTGAAAATACGTTTAATAGCAGACCACCAGCTTTCAGGGCCCTTCGATTCTGCACGTCCCAGCAAACTGGCTGGTAGACCCGGCGGCAGCACCACAGATATTTGACCGGATACAATCACAAACGCCGAGCTACCGTAATCGTCTTCACGGGCGACGATATCGCCCGGTTCGTAGCGCACCAGACGCGAATCGTTACGGACAATCCCCTCCAGCGATAAGCTGGAAGGAAATCTAGCTGCATCCATTGCTGCAAAAATTGGCAACTGAAGCGTCCGCTCGAATTGGTCTTCATCCCAATCCTGGGCGAACGGCTTGTCCCAACGTTTGCGCCTTTCTATCTTTGTATTTATTGGTTCCACGCGTCTTCTTATTACTTAGTTGCTGGAGTTAACTCCGATTGATTTTTACTTATCTCTAAGCCATCAAATTTTAAGGTGTCGAATTTTAAGGCTTACAAAGCTTAAGGTGTGTAAACATTACCTCGATATTTATCAGCCGTCGGAAGGTGTGTGTCAACCGCTGCTAGCGAAGCGGGGTCAGTGGAGCTTGAAAAATTCTTCGCCAGTCCGGCAACTCTATCAGCGGCTGCAAGATAGGTATCACGAGCGTTAAGTTTTAATTTAGTCGCTTCGCCCAAGTCCACGACTTGAGAAATGATGGCATTTTTAAGACCCTCATTCAGAGCTTTTAGTTGACCTGTGGCTCGTTGTGCACGTTTAGCCATGCTGATCGCGTATTCGGCTTTAGCCGTGGCATCAGCCAGGCCACGAAAGGCAAACTCAAGATCTAGCATTTTACCAACCAAATATAACATTCGGCGCCGCTCTATAGTCGCTTCAACATTTTCTTTGCCGTTGGTGTAATGAACGTTGTGACGAATTTCGCCCTGACTCCAACGAACTAACTCAAACTTACTACCCGCAGTATGCCCACCAACATTAACCAGCTTCTCATTGGGGACCGTGTGGCAGCTATAGCAATTTTGAGCTACCGCATAGGCATCGGAAGGACGGATCATGCCCGCTGCTACTGAGTCCTTCCAACGCTTATCTCGATGCGCAGGATCTTCATTCTCAGCCGTCACATCCTTGCCACCAAAATCGCTATGAATGTCTACGTATTTATCACCCTCACCGTGACATGACTCACAAGTAATGCCCGCAATGGTCTTAACCTTGCCCGCATCGTCTTGCTTAGCAGTAAAGTGACAACCCAGACAATCACTGCCCTGTTTAATGCGTTTCAATCCCATCTTATCGGCTATTTCACGTGCTTCGGGGCGCGAAGGTAATTCCTTAAATGTACTAAAGTGATGAGTCTCGCGCCAGGCGCTAACATTGTATTCATGACAATCTGCACAGACATCCGGACCTTGCACGCGTGCCGGGTCAAGCTTGAACACACTCGCGTGAGAGCTGGCTATCGGCGTGATGAGCAAAATCACCAAGAAAATAATCGATGACTCAATGGAGGTAAGTGTTTTCATGATTTTTCTTTTTTATACAATGATATTATTTTGTCACGTGCACATAGCAATGCTCTGCGCTTGTCGTATGGCATGGTATCACGCATCTAATACTAAGCTTTCTTTTGGTATTGCCAGACAGGCCAGGCAACTGCCATCCTCGGGTTCAGCGCCAATTTCACCCAGATAATCTACGCTGCCCTTGCGAACAGCTATCGCACATGTGCCACAGCTGCCTGCGCGACAACCACAGTCGAGCGTGATGCCATTAGCCTCTGCAAAATCAAGTAACGAACCTGCATCAGCTTGCCAATCGAGCTGCTTGCCCGATTTAGCAAAATCAACCAAATACGTTACGATCGGTTGACCTTCTACTTTGGGCACAGCCGGCGCTTTAATTTTAACGCTGGCCGGACCAAAGCTTTCATAGTGGACATTTTTTTCATCTACACCTGCGCCAGCTAGCCCTTCAGTGATGGAATTCATCATTGGACCAGGACCGCAAATATAATAATCGTAGTTAGTGGACGGCAACACACGATGCATCAAATCAACGCTAACCCGTTCAGCGAAATCGTAATCATCGCCCTCAACATCACTTTCCATTGGATTACTAAAACACAATCGAACATGAATGTTTTCATGCTCGTCATCCAGCGCGCGTAAAATATCCCCCTGAACCAGTTGCAAATTATTCCTAACACCGTAAAAAAGCCAAGTTTCGCGCTTAGAACCCGACAAGGCCACCGACCGCGCCATGCTTATCATTGGCGTAATACCAATACCACCACCAATTAAAACAATTGGCCCGTGCTGCGCCATATCCAAATAAAAGTTTCCGCCAGGCGCCTTACAATCCAAAATGTCGCCCTGCTTTAGTACTCTGTGAAAATATACAGAAGATACTCCCGGCGGCGCGTCTGGCACCTTGGGTGGTGGGCTTAACCGTTTGATGGTGACTCGATACCGGTCACGTACAATGGGTGTATCAGACAAAGAATAGCAGCGAATCACTGGCCGATCCTGCCCCGGAACATCCAGCTGAAAAGTTAAATACTGCCCTGGGTCAAAAGCGGGTAATGATTTGCCGTCATGCGGCGACAAATAAAAAGAACAAATATCGTCAGCTTCCGGCACGATCTCGTCGAGACGAAATTTGCGCGTGCCTGACCAGGAATTAAGCTTTTTATCTTCGGTTTGGGTGGCACGCAGACTCTGATAACGTACTTGTTCTTTCAATGCCTGCAGGC
>JBLHMH010000203.1:0-5882 GCA_047621785.1 Polaribacter sp.
ACATCATTAACGGTCATACCGCCAGCTAGAACTCCATCTCGAAAAATAGCCTTATGCTCTTCATTGTCTCCAAAATAGTACAAGGCTAATGGGTGTCCGTGTGATTGAATATGGTCAATCACCGTCTTCATATCATTGTAGGTTTTGATCACCAGAAGCGGACCAAAGATCTCACTTTGCATAACAGCCGATTCATCGCTTGGGTTAACTAATACTCTTGGCATCATTTTTCGACTTTGCGCTTCGTTGAACTCCTCACTGCCAGGATTAAAGGTTATAACCTCAACTCCGCTTTTCGCGGAGTCGTCAATTAAGCCCTGTAATCGACGAAAGTGATTGTCGTTGACGATAGTAGTGTAGTCGGGGTTGTCAGCAATACTTGGATATAAAGCAGCTGTCGCTTTTTCGAGTTCGGCTATTAGGTCGCGGGCAAGTTCTTCCGGAACAAAAACGTAATCAGGACACACACAAATTTGGCCGCTGTTAAATAGCTTGCCTGTCATTAGGCGCGCGGCAACTGTTTCTAAGTCCACGCCCTTATCGATAACAACAGGTGACTTACCACCAAGTTCTAATGTTACCGGCGTGAGATTTTGCGCCGCGGCGCTCATAACCTTTCGGCCAACTTCTGTAGAGCCAGTAAATACTAGGTGATCGAATGGCAGCTGTGAAAACTGTGCCGACTGTTCAGCACCACCCAATACAACAGCCACTTCAGAGGGGTCGAAAAATTCACCGACCATGTCGCTAATTAGTTGTGCCGTGCGTGGAGTAATTTCAGACGGCTTAAGCAAGGCCCGGTTTCCTGCGGCCAACGCACATACCAGTGGTGATAGGATTAAATGTACGGGGAAGTTCCAAGGCGCGATTATGCCGATCACCCCTTTAGGTTGGTAGTGTACTTCAGCACTGACCTGGCTTTCGGCTGACCGAGCTACACGTGATTCTGGCTGCATCCATTGAGCAACGCTAGATATTGCATGCTTGGTTTGTTCGATGGTGACAAAAACCTCAGCTAGGCGCGAAAGCTCATAAGCGCGCACGCCATAGTCTTCGGCAATGGTGTCGCAAATTTGACGATCATATTTTTTGACCATCGCTAGCAGGCGGTCAAGTCGATCGATACGTAACTCAATTTTCGGGTAACCGGCTTCATTAAACGATTGTCTCTGCTGTTGCAGTAGGGCTTGCATGTCTGTTTCGCTTGATAATGTCATTGTTAGTAACTCCTGTTTTGGTCGGCCATTGGAAAGTGCGTTAAACTGGCTCAGGCTTAGTTTGGCAAATAGCTAGAGGCGACGAAACTAACGAAAGTTTGTTTTAAGTAAATTAATTGTTTTGTTACCCCTATAGTTGTCTAATGGATTAGCGTTAGATGTTGGGGTGTATCAATCAATATTAATTAATCACAGCAATACAACTGCTTAGACCTATCTTTGAGTGTTGCTTCCTTTTAGGGTTTTATTACAAGCTTAGAATTTTTTCAAAATCTTGGTATTAATTTGTGGAGAACCTTCTGGTAGAAAATATTATGTGGTGATGAGGGTTAGAGTTAATGGCTGGGAATCAACTAAAGTCACAGAAAAGTGACGGTATATTGTTAAGTAAACTAGTTAAACCTGAGACTTCAGGGAAGCTGGTTCCTCGTGTAGTTTTTACAAAGTTTGCGGGAAATCTTCTAAACGGCATGAAGGTTGGCCTAGTAATTGCTCCAGCCGGTTACGGCAAATCTACCTTGTTATCTCAGAGTTCGGATACCCTTGCAAAAAGAGGTGTCCATTGCGCCTGGATTAGTCTGGATGCGCGAGACAATGACCCGCTGCGTTTCACTTCACACCTGTTGGCTGCGCTAAACACGCTTGATTCGCAGGACTTTCAAATTGGATTTGAACATCTGGGCACAGATTCTAGAGCCGTTACTGATCATTTAATCACGGACATAGTGGCCAAGTTGGACGCGCTTGAATTCAGACATGCTTTATTTGTGGATGACTATCACGTGATCAACAATCCAGAAGTCCATAGTATCTTAGAGCGCCTTGTACTTTACTCGACAAGCAATACGATGTTTATTGTGGCTAGCCGAAAGGAACCAGAACTGGCTTTTAAGACATTGCGGATGCGCGAGAAAGTCTGTCAGATATCGACGCAGGATCTAGCCTTTGCGCAGGATGAGTCCGAGCGTTTTCTAAATGAGGCCAAACAATTGGGGCTCAGTAGCCACCTGGTAGAAGCACTGACTAGTCGAACCGAAGGTTGGGTAGCGGGTTTGCAACTAGCTGCTTTAGCATTAACCGATAGAACCAACCCTGAAGAATTTATTCGAGATTTTTCGGGCACTGATCGAGATGTGACTGATTACTTAGGCGAGGCGGTCTTAGATCAACAAGACGAGGATATTAAGCGCTTTCTATTATGGACGTCCTTGCTGGATCGCATGAATGCAGAGCTAGTTAACTCTTTACTTGAAATAGACACGGCTCAGACGATATTAGAACACGTTGAGGCCCGGAATCTTTTTGTCATCGCCCTAGATAGAGACCGAAACTGGTATCGCTATCATCATCTATTCGCGGATTTTCTCAACGTGCAATTAGACAAAGAGTATCCCGGGATTGCGAAAGATATTTGTCAACGGGCATTAAATTGGTGTGTCGAGCAAGGCTTGCAACAGGACGCAATCAATTACGCGTTGCGAGGTGGTATCTACGATAAAGCGATTGAGCTCATTGCGGTTGTCGCCAAAGATCTAATTGAGATATCTGGTGAACATTGGACTTTACTGCAGTGGGTAAAGCAGCTGCCAGATGACTATGTGTTGAAGCGACCTGAAATTGCAGTGGTTTACAGTTGGTCGCTAGTGTTTTCGCGACAGCATTCCGAAGCTCGCGACCTACTGGAGAAAATGGATAGCTATTGCGAACTGCAAAAAACACGACTGGAACCAAAGTTTCTTGCTCAGCTTCGTTGTGATATCAACCTGAATATGTGCATGGTTGAAATTGGCTTTGATAATACGGAGCGTTCAAGCGAGCTGGTAAAGGAGTGGTTGATTGCCAATCCACAGGCAGCGCCTCGAGACTCGCTTACCGCCTATGTATTCCAGGCCTACACAGCACTTTCCACATTTGAAACCAGCTTGGGAATTGCCGCAGGAGATAAGGCGATATCGATTGGTGAGGAGTTTGCGGTAGACTATTTGGCCGCCTGGGGCCGTTCAGTTGCTGGCCTGTTGAAAATTCAGCAGGCCGATCTGGTTGGGGCAGCAACGCATTATAGAAAAGGTCTGGACTCAAACAATCGAAATGCCAATCCACACTCATACATGGGCTCACTAAATACAGTACTTCTGGCGGAGGTTTGTTATGAGCAAAACGACCTAGTACAAGCTGAGGAACTGCTACAGGATCGCTTCGAATATATCGACAACGAATCAGTGGTGGATGTAGCTTATGCCGGCTATCGAGTTTTGGCTAAGCTGCAGTTTTTTCGAAGTGGCTTGGATGCTGGTTTGAATGTCCTGCGGCTAGGCAAGGAGTCTGCGATTCGAGCAAACCTGCCGCGACTGGAATTAATGCTTTCGGCACTGGAAATACGATGCCTCTTAAGGGCCGGCAAAAGTAAAGGGGCCAGAGATGTAGCAAAAGCATGTGGTTTTGACGAATCTCAGGCACCCTCTCTCGGGCAAAACTCACGACCTGTGGTTCAGGAGATACGAAAGCTGATTCAGGTAGATCTCTTTATTGATAGCAATTTTCCAAAACGGGCGGTTGCAATATTGGATGGGCTGATACTCGAGGCAGATGAAACAGGACGGCAGCGCCGCCTTTTAGAGATGTTGCTACTACGTTCTAGAGCGTTTAAGGCAATGCAACAGCCTGATGATGCGATGATCGATCTTATACGCGCCTTGGGTATCGGTGCTACTGGCGGATTTCATAGAGTATTTCTGGACGCGGGCGCTGAGGTTCATGAGTTGGTGAGAGACCTTTTGAAGAATAGTAGTGAACAACTCTCTGCAAGTACCATCAAATTCCTCGGAAAGATCAATGCGCAGTTACAGGTTGATCTAAAAAATAAACCGAGTAATTCCGTTGAGGTTGAACCGACAAGTGCACTGTTTGAAACCTTGACGAAGCGAGAGAGGCAGATGCTCGACACGATCGTAACAGGCGAGACCAATAGAGAAATTGCTGAGAAGCTGTTCATTTCTGAGCAAACTGTAAAATGGCACCTTCATCAACTCTATCAAAAGCTGGGTGTGAGGAATCGAACCAGCGCTATTGCTAAGGCCCAAGCCCTTTCATTGATTTAATTCTTTGCTCTTACCTTTTCCAGAGCCACAAGAAAACAAGATTCAGTTTTCAATAACAGCCAAAGTGAGCCGGGAAATACAAACGGGTTCATTGGCTTCATTATTTATTCGAATATCCCAAACTTGAGTGGAACGCCCGATATGGACGGGGCTTGCGGTACCCACTACTTTGCCTTCTCTAATTTTTTTTAGATGATTAGCATTTATCCCAAGCCCAACACAAGCAGAGTTTTCGTCGGCTGCGTTATTGCCAGCAATACTCCCCAATGTTTCAGCCAGTACGACCGATGCACCTCCGTGCAAAATACCGAATGGTTGGTGCGTTCTCCACTCAACCGGCATTGTACCCGTTACATAATCATCACCAATTTCCGTGATCTCTATGCCGAGATATTCAACCAGAGTATTCTCTGCTTGTTTATTTACTTCTTCCAGTGTGTGCTTCTTTTTCCATATGCTCACTTTGTTACCTCGGAAATATAGTCTACAAAAATTCCTCTATGCAGTCTGTCATTTGACAATAGAACTTAAAGAGTGCCCATCAACCGTTTTTGAATTAGGGCATTCGCCTCTAACATTATGCGATCAATCAATGCCTTACAACTGGGGATGTCATTGATTAGGCCTGCAACCATGCCACAGGACCATGCGCCAGCATCCATCTCTCCTTCCAGCATAACGCGCGGATAGACACCCGCCACTTCGGAGGCGATATCGTCAAAAGTAATATCTTTGCCAAGCTTTTGTTCTTTTTGGATAACCCTTTCTACCGCCGCATTGTTAAGAACCCGCTCAGTATTGAGTAAGGGGCGCATCACTAATCGGGTATCGAGCTCGCTTGCATTGACGATGGCTTCCTTCACGTTTTGATGCACGGGAGCTTCCTGGGTGGCGATAAAACGGGTGCCCATGTTCATACCTTCGGCTCCCATGGCAATGGCGGCTACCAGAGAGCGTGCATCCGCCATACCACCAGAAGCAATAAATGGAATTTCTAGCTCATCGGCAGCGCGAGGCAGTAAAATCATATTGGGAATATCATCCTCTCCAGGGTGACCACCGCATTCAAAACCATCAACAGAAAGCGCATCGACCCCCATTGCTTGGGCTTTCAATGAGTGGCGTATAGAGGTGCATTTGTGGATAACGGTAATGCCTGCGTCCTTTAATACCTGCAAATATTCCAGGGGGTTACCTGCAGTTTCTACTACTTTTACACCCCCTTTGATTATGGCGTCGATATAACCTGGATAATCTGGTGCGTTAACGATTGGCAGAAAGGTTAGGTTGACGGCGAAAGGTTTATCCGTCATGTCGTTGCACCTAGCAATTTCATTGGCTAAGTCGGCGGCGGTTCTTTGAGTCAACCCCGTTACTGTACCCAGCCCTCCTGCGTTGGAAACAGCAGCCGCCATTTCCGCGAAGCCTACGAAATGCATACCTCCCTGCATAATAGGGTGTTCAATGCCAAATAATTCAGTAATTCGGGTTTTCATATCCTGTCCTCATATTTTTAACAACACTGTGAAGAATTCACTATCAATCCAAAGGTTTTTGCTGCTGATAT
>JBLHMH010000204.1:0-5855 GCA_047621785.1 Polaribacter sp.
GTATATGAGTTTTGTGGCCGGCAACGCCGGTATCAAAATTGATCTACCTCAAGTAAATTACTTTTCGACTTTCGCCGCAACCGCTTGGTATCACAAGACTGTTGTGGATCGACCTGAAAGCCTAGCGGATTTTTTAACAGAAGCTGAAACGTTTGCAGTGAACGAATATGCGCCACTATTACACAAGGGCAGTCGAGCCAGCACCGAGGAGCGTCAGCGGGTACTCGCAGGCATGGAGCGTTTTACCGGCATTAGTGCCGACTATTGGGATAAGGCGAACTTGCGCATCGACGAAGGGCGTTTCGCCAAGGAGTTGCTTCGCTATCGCGGCAAAGTGGTCGGTCGTATTGATTCAAGGTTTACCGGTAATTCGATAAGCGGTATTTCCGAGAGCATTAATTACGACCCGTTTTTCCCAGCCGTGGGCCCAGCCTTTACCGCCACGTTCAATGACTATTATCGTGAACAGCTTGGAGTAAAGACCGACCGCAGATACATTACTTCAGGCGGCTTATGGACTAAATGGGATGAAGCTCACGCACAGCCCGGAGCCACGGACTATGGCAAAGTACCCATTGCTAACACAGGTGTGGACCTGAATCATGCGATGATTCAGAACCCCAATTTACGGGTGTTAGTGCAGCAAGGTTAGTATGAACTGGCGACCCCGTATGGTGCCACCGATTACTTTCTCGAGCATATGGAATTGCCCAATGAACTGCGCAACAACATCACCCTGAAGCATTATAATGCCGAGCATATGATGTACTTGCATCCTCCGTCAATGAAACAATTCAGTCTAGACCTCAGGCAATTTATTCAGAAATAGAGCTCTAAAGTCTACTCACTTAGTTCAGCAAGCTTTGCCTTAATCGCGGCATTGTCAGGTTTGGCATTAGCCATTCTCTGCCATTGTTTGTACGCGTCGTATTTGAACCCTTCTTGTTCCAACAGCATGGCGTAGACCACTTGCTCTGACAACGAAGTAGTGATGTTGGGCCTAGACTTACTTAAGTTATTAGCCATTGTTTCTGAGCTAAGTTCAAATTTTGCTAAACCTACGTATTCAGTATCGCCCTGAACAGTGCGAACACGCCAACTGTAATTTCTATCGGCTTTGAGGGTAACTTCCGGCGGTAATTGTAGTTGGTTTTGGTCGACAGTGGTTTGGTATTCGATTTTTCCGAAACTATCGGTAAGTATAAACTCGTAGCTAACGCCGTCGCCAATAGAAGCCCATCTAAAACTAGAATTAGTACTGAGTAATTTGGTTTTATTGGGGCTGAGTACTCTTACTTTATTCGGATAAGGGTCTATTGCCCTGAAAACCAGTGCTCCTTGATCGCGATGTTTTTGGTCGACAGATAATTTCAGTCCGGTTTGTTCCAGTAACTTATAATCTTTAACTCGCCGTGGCTCGCCGTTAATATTCTCTGGCTGGCTAGCGCCGACAATAAACGTAGCAGGCCCTGCGTATTGATACTCAACGCCGGAATCAAAATAGACTAAAGTGAGTTCGCCAGCGCCATCAAGTGTGACGCTTTGGCCGAGTTCAAGTTTATCCAAAAAGCCTATTTCTTGACCTGTCTGAAGGAATGCTTTGCCGGGCAAACCTAGGTCAGTTACCTTGGCTACTATATCTGCGTTTGCAGAGCCGATGCCAATAGCTGAAATTACCAAAAACACGAAAAATTTGTACTTTAGTTGTTTGTTGAACATTTTATTGACCCATCTTGTATATTTAATATTTTAATTACTGCTTTGATCTGCTGAGGCTATTGCCTTGGATAGACTAGTAATGATGAACGTCCTTTAACAGTTTTGCTAGTTAAGTCTATAAGATTTTCCTTTAATTTTGGTTAAACACACAAACTTAGTAATCAGATAGCCATCCGCTAAATAGCTGCCTCACATGGCCTGTGAGCTAGTAGATTATATGTGCAGCCAGTGACAGCAATGGCAAGACAATAGCGGTTCGAACTAGAAAAATCATTAGTAAATGTTTAAAGCCAAGAGGGATGCTAGAGCGCAGAACTAATAGACCGTTTTCCGCCATATATATTAATTGAGTCACCGATAAACCGGCCAGAACGAAGCGCGTAATCGGGCTTTCTATGTTGGTGGACACGATGGTAGGGATGAACTGATCGAAAAAGCCGACCAATGTTCCTGCGGCGGCAGCACCGGCCTCTGGCAGTTGTAAAGCTTGCAGCAGGTACACCATGGGATAGCTAATGGTTTGCAAAACCTCAGTGTTGTAGTAAACCACCAACACAATAAATTCAATGGTCATTGCTGCTGGTAATACCGCTAGGAAAATATCGAATACACTGCGACCAGCAAGTTTGAGCATCGACTGCAAGCTTGGCGCACTCGCAGCCTTCGTTGTGGCCGCATTAAGCGCGGCTGATAAAAGCGTCTGCTGCGTATCGACTTCGGTGACCAAACGTTGGTCGCGTTGATGAAAATCATCCGGCACGCGCGATAACGGCGCGACTCTAGGGGTAATTAACGCAGCAATAAGCCCGCAGATAGAAACGGTGGCGTAGAACAATAAAAATTTATCGTCAATTTGAGCAACTTGGGCAATAACGACGGTGAAGGGCAGTGACACCGCCGAGAAGTTGGTGGCAACCACCGCAGCTTCTCGGGCGCTATAACTGCCTTGCTCGTATTGGCGAATGGTGAGAATGGTACCGATGCTGGAATCACCAACCCATGATGTCAGTGCGTCTAAACTTGCACGTCCTGGCAGCCCAAATAAAAATTTAAACGGTCTAGCGATTATTACCCCGATAAATTCAAAGAAACCAAAATCGGTTAACAACGGCAGTAACAAGTTAGCAATAAAAATAATGCAGAAAATGATTCCCGCTATATCGATGTAGGCCACTTTGCCGGTGTCTGCGCCAATGATCCATTGCGGCCCGAATTGCAAAACGGTCATGGTGCACATTACTCCGCCGAGCACCCGTAGAACCAACCAGATGGGCGTGGTGACGAAGGCTTCTTTTAGCAGAGGGTAAGATTCTAGCCATCTTGGCCTTAGCAGTGAGGCGTAAAGACAGCCCAGACCTGAGATTGAAAAAGTCAGCGCGATAAAGAGTGAAAGTACGTGGCCGAGGTATTCCTGTAGGCTGTTGGAGAGCAAGCCGATAACAATTGTTTGCTTACCGTCATGTGTGATTGGAGTGAGAAATAGGCCAATGCCAATCAATGACGGAATGATGAACTTGGCGTACTTTACTATAGCCGAGCGTTGATCAGCAGCGCCTGTGGCAATTGAATCATTTATATTATCCGCTGGCACTAATTTCCCCAGATGGATTGTGGTTTACTCGTTGCCCAAATATCCAATACCCATCGACGAATCTGTTGAGCCTCTAACCAGCGGTCTGATAGCTCCGCACGTTTTCCGTCGGTGATTGCGTAGGGCGGCGGGCCTAACTCGCATAAAAATATGAGGTCTTGGTTGTCACCTGCACGGCTGCGCCAATCATTAAATCCTCGCGCCCACCAGTTTTTAAAAAGCGCCACCCATTCCTGATGTTGTTCGAAATCAATGGCTACCTGAATTTGTTCACGGTTGGCAACTCGGCCCTGAAAAGTATCAGAACGTGCCAGTAGGCGGTCGAATAAACCCGCCCATTCGCGGCTTAAAGGCAGTGCTAATTCACGATTAAGTACATAGTGTGATAAATCGGCGCAAAGCCGCATCTCTGGGATGGCGTCCAGCAATTGCAGGGTGAAAAACATATCGTTGGTGATGCAATCACGGTGTGTCTCGAACAAAATGGGCATACCGATTTGTTGAGAAATCTCAATCCATTTGCGAATAATAGGTATCGCACCGTCGACAGTCATCGGGTAAACCGAGCCAATAATGCTGAACTGTTTAGCGTTCATTTCTAAGGCGAACTCAAGTAGTTTGCGTAAATCGTCATCGCTCTTGGGAAAGGCATTAATCATTAGATCAAGGCCGTGTTGGTCTAGTAACGGTTTGAGCGCACGATTCTCATCAATTTCAGCAGCAGTGGGGTCTAGACAAACACCGTCAAAGCCAGCATCAGCGATCATCGCAAAGGCTTTCTCATTGCCGTGTTCGATACCGTCTGGGCCTCGTAATTGCATTGCCCACAGTGATTGGTATACCTTTAATTGTTGCATTGAACCATTATTCAGTTGATTGTTGTTATTGTGAGGACCACCCTTTTAACGAAACCCTCGCTTGGCAGAACCGCTTTGCGGACTATTGTAGAGAGAACTGACAAATCTGCAAATAAAGAGTCGCTACCCAGACAAATAGAAACGGTTCTCGCGTTGAAATAATGCTTAACTGTCCGTAAAATATCGTCTCACCCGTTTTATCAAGTTTTAGTAGAGACCATCTTATGGATGCTTCGTTCGCACGCTCAATTCATGTATCACCCGCAACCCTAAAGTCGCTTAAAGGGCGATCTAATTTGCGCGGTTGGATACAAGCGGGCTCACACTTAGGCGCTATTGCCTTGTGTACATACGCACTGGTACTTACCTGGGGTAGTGTTTGGGCAATACCTTTGTTTTGTGTGCAAGGGATTTTAATTAATTGTCTATACGCAGGCGTGCATGAGCTTAGTCACAAAACGGTATTCAAAACAGAGAAGTTAAATGAGTTTTTCGGGCGCCTGTTTTGCTTTACTTTATTGATGGGTCGAGACCAAGACAAGTTCGAGCATTATCAGCATCACCGGCATACTCAAGATGTAGAACTAGATGCCGAAATTGTGGGTGGTAAGCCGTTTAACATCTTCAGTTACTTACTTTATTTCTCAGGCATATCGTATTGGCCTGGGCGTATCTCAGAGGTGTTTAGACTGGCTGTTGGGCAGACAGAGCGCTGGCCACATTTATCCGATACACAGTTCAAAACGGTGCACAAAGAAGCTCGTATCATGCTGGTGTTGTACGCAGTGATCATCTTACTTTCGATCGCACTCAGTTCGTCTGCGCCACTCATTTATTGGATACTGCCAATGTTATCGATGAAGTGGTTCCACATGTTGCAGAATATCGTTGAACACACCGGCATGCCCCATGAGAAAGAGATACTGGTAAACACTAGAACCGTTAAAGCGAACCCTCTTATGAAATGGCTATTTTGGAACATGCCGTATCATACGGCGCACCACACCTATCCGATGATCCCGTTCTTCAAGTTACCAGAACTGCATAAAGAGATAGTCGCAAAGCTAGGCAGCGAGCCACCGACGGTCAGTCACTTCGGTTTTCAAAAGCACATGCTTAGAAAGCTATGGCAAGAGGGCACGTCTAGCTATACCGGCAAAGATATAACTGCATATTGAGTTATTAAATGTCAATTCTAATTGTTCGCCATGGCGAAACCGACAGTAACGCGCGGCGTATTATCCAAACCCCAGGCATTCCCTTGTCGGCCAGGGGCAATGACCAAGCAAAGAGCCTAGCTCAACGTCTGAGTGGTCTAGGGGTAACGCGAATTATCTCCAGCGACTATTTACGTACCCAGCAAACCGCCGAGCACGTCGCCGCCGCCGTCAACTTACAAGTTGAATACACCCCATTACTGCGCGAACGTAATTTTGGTGATCTGCGCGGCACGCCGTATGACGATTTAGTGGACGACCCGTTTGATATCGAGTCAGATTACATACCGCCGAATGGCGAGAGCTGGTTGATGTTTAATCAGCGGGTAGAGCAGGCATGGAAGCAAATATCAAAAAAGGCATCTTCGACACAGGGAAGGTTGTTAGTCGTTACGCATGGCTTGGTATGTCGAAGTTTGTATCAACGACAGTTTGTGATCCCGGATCAAGTACAAGATCTTTCAAACTACG
>JBLHMH010000205.1:0-5820 GCA_047621785.1 Polaribacter sp.
TGGACATAGTTTTAATGCCTTACTCAAGACTTTGGAAGAGCCCCCAGAACACGTGAAGTTCCTGTTCGCTACCACTGATCCCCAAAAGGTGCCGGTGACTGTATTATCCCGCTGTCTGCAATTTAACTTACGAGCGATGCGACCTGAGCAGGTTGAAAACCAACTAGTCAAAATTCTAAGCAGCGAAGGCATGGAGTTTGATCAAACCGCCTTACATGCTATTTCGAAGGCGGCGGATGGCAGCATGCGTGATGGATTGAGCTTACTTGATCAAGCTATTGCTCAAGGCGGCGGTTCGGTTCACTTGGCCGATGTTGAAAACATGCTAGGAACTATTAGCGCTGAACACAGCAAAGGATTATTAAACGCCTTGGCTGAACAGAATGTCGATAAAATTATGCAAGTGGTCGCTGATATGGCGGACCACGCTGTTGATTTTGTTGCTGCCTTGGATGAGTTATTGACCCAGTTATACCATGTTTGCCTTGCTCAGATTGCCCCCAGTGCCTTAGCTGTAAAAGACATTGATACTAGTTCTATTTCAGAAATGGCAAAGTCGGTTAATGCTGAAACAATTCAACTCTATTATCAGATTGGTCTGATCTCTAAACGCGATATTGCCTTAGCGCCGAGTTTGAGAGTTGGCTTCGAAATGGCGATGCTACGAATGCTGGCATTTGAGCCAAGCAAAGATAGTGGCCAGATGCCGATTGAATCGCCCAGCGATGGCCAACATAGCTCTAGTCCACAACTAGCTCAACAGCTTATTCGTCCAACAGCGGCTCCACAAACTAGCATGGGAAAAACTTTGCCGGCAATTGCTGAGTTAAATCCGGGTTCAATGGACTCGAACAGACTCGCTGAGAAACCAACGAGACCAGCTGCTGTGATGGCTAGCGCACCCTCGAATGTATCTGCTTCAAATCAAAATTCGCCGAGTATTGACCAGCATAGAGTGATGGAGCAAGCGCCACCAGCTATGGGTGGAGCTTCGAGCCAAGGACCGAAATCTGCTCAGGTAGCCAGACCGACCCCGATCGCCGTCACTTTATCGGGCAATAATGAGTGGGGAGAATTGGTTGAACAATCCGAGTTAGTAGGCTTTGCGAAGGAACTTGCAATGCATTGCGCCTGTGAAAAACTTAGTGATGATAAAGTTGTTTTGTCATTGTCACCCAAAGTTCAGCACCTATTAAAGCCAGATCGGATTGCACAAATTCAAGATCAGATTCAAAAGGTTTTGAGCACCAAAGCTGAATTTATTGTAGAAGTCGAGGAATCTGACAAAGAAACGCCGGCAGAATGTTTAGAACGCTTAGGCGTAGAGCAGATCGAACAGACTCGACAAGGCTTGCACGATGATCCCGGAGTTCAGGCCTTGATGTCTGAGTTTGGCGCTACTATTAATGAACAAAGCATCAAACCTAAATTTTAATTCAATTAAAGAGAACACGTACTATGAAGGGCGGATTAGGCAACATTATGAAGCAGGCGCAAGCTATGCAAGAAAACATGCAGAAAGCACAAGCAGAGTTAGCCACTATTGAGGTCACAGGTGAGTCCGGTGGCGGTATGGTTAGTTTGGTGATGACGTGTCGCCATGATGTTAAAAAAGTAAACATAGATCCTGAGTTGATGGGCGATGTAGAAGATAAGGAAATTTTGGAAGATCTGATTGCCGCAGCTATGAATGATGCCGTTAGAAAAGTTGAAAAGACCACTCAGGAGAAAATGTCTGGGTTAACCAGCGGCTTGAATATTCCTGGCATGCAAATGCCGTTCTAGTGTTTGTAGAAAAAACTTAAAACGCATAAACCAAATCGCAGAATTCTGAATTGCCAATTTCAAACGCCATTGATGCCCTAAAAGAGGCTCTAAAAGCCTTGCCTGGAGTAGGGCCCAAGAATGCTCAACGCATGGCATTTCATTTAATGGAACGTAACCGTGAAGGTGCACAAGAAATCGCCGATGCATTGAATCACGCCTTGGTAACGGTGACGTCTTGCAAGCGCTGCAATACGTTTTGTGAAAGCGAGTATTGCGATATTTGTCTGTCTGAGAAGCGTAATCGTGGCTTACTCTGCGTTGTAGAAACTCCAGCTGATCTGCAAGCAATAGAGCAGGTTGGTGCTTATAAGGGTTTGTACTTCGTCCTAATGGGCAAGCTCTCCCCCCTTGAGGGAATCGGCCCAGACAAGTTAGGCTTCAAACGTTTGGGGGAATTGGTTGCCCAGAACGATATAGATGAAGTGGTGATTGCCACTAATATCACACCAGAAGGGGATACTACGGCTGATTATACTCAGCAATTACTCGCGCCCTACGATATTAAAGTGACCCGTTTGGCTAGAGGAGTACCGGTGGGTGGTGAACTTGAATATATGGACCAACGAACCTTAGCGGCGGCCTTTAAAGACCGACGTTCGATACGATAGAAAGCAATTAAAGCTGTTGGGTATTGGTTTCCTTAATCCAAGGCTTTCTATTCCAGGACTTTTTATTCCAATACTAAGGTCGACCAAAAAGAACATCCTTCAATCGGTTCGTAGACGATCCGAAATCTGAGGCTGGTCAGAAAGTCTTGGCTTCCATATAAATAACTGCTCAAGTGATTTTTGACCTCGGATGTTAGTAAATTCGGCATGATGGCATTGGTGTCTTTGTCGGGCATCAAGCTGATTTTTTTAAACTGGGTGTTTTGGTATTGTTTGGGGAAGTTGAGAATGAGTACGCAATCTAGGAAATCATCGCAGGCAAGATCGCCAAGTTCAATCAAGTTTTTTCGAAAGGTTTGTTGTATCGGTAATTCGCAAAGAGTGCTTTCTTTTGCAGTTACCCCAGACACCGGCCAGTTCATCGAAAACACCAGTAAAAACAATAAACATTTAACGTCTCTGAGCATAATGTTTCTCAGTCATTCACGCTTTACTTGTTTCTTGTCTAGATCAGCAAGGTTAATAGCATCAATTTTTGCCGCACAGATGAAATCGTTTTCTGTAACTCCGTTTACCGTATGTGTATTAAATGCCACTTCGCACCGTCGATAACTGACGTTTAACTCGGGATGGTGATCCTGCTCATGACAAATGTCGGCCAAGTGATTCACAAAGTCAATAGTTTGATAATAGTTCTGAAAATTAAACGTCCGCACCAACAAGTTGTCTTCACTTGCGAAGTGCCAGGCTGGCGTTTGTTTGACCAGTAGTTTTATTGCTGACTCCTCCAGCGGAGGTTCCTGACTCGAATAGATTCGGCACTGTCTATTGATAACCTTATTGATTCCTTTATTGCTTGGTAGGTTCATAGTATTCTTCGCTTTATTCGCAATCGCATTATTCACATAACCACTATACACCAATCATGATTGGTAAGGAGAATGGCCCGTGCCACAAAACCCTCAAGCTTTAGTCTGGATGGACCTAGAAATGACTGGGCTCGACCCCGAAAAAGAACGCATTATTGAAATGGCGACGATCATCACCGATGGAGATTTAAACACCATCGCGGAAGGACCAGTGATCGTAATCCATCAATCTCAAGAATTGATTGATGGAATGGATGAGTGGAATACGCGCACTCACAACCGAACTGGCTTGGTGCAAAAGGTCAAAGTTTCGCGGGTTACTGAACGTCAGGCGGAAATTGACACGCTTGATTTTATTCAACGGCATACTGTTCGAAACCGATCGCCGCTATGTGGCAATAGCATTTGCCAAGATCGACGATTTCTCTATAAGTACATGCCAGAATTGAGTGATTGGTTATTGTATCGCAATGTCGACGTTAGTTCGTTCAAAGAGATGGCGAAACATTGGTCGCCTAGTATCTTGTCTGGATTTGAAAAGAGGGCATCGCATCAAGCCCTAGATGACATCAAAGAGTCAATCGAAGAGTTACGTTATTATCGAGACCACTTTGTCATACAAGATGATGTTGATTTAGACGATTACTAGGGCGCGTCGTCTCTGTCTAGGCTGCCTAATCGGTAAGCTCAGCGATAGCCCATTGGATATGTTCTTGAACCATCTCCGGGGTATTCGATAATCGACGCTGCAAGGCGTTGATGATTTCTTGGAATGTCTGTTGTTGCTTAGACCGTGCGCTCGCTGCTTTCGCTTTATCTGAGCTTGAATCATTGGCTGGTGGATTACCTATTTTCGTATTGCCTGTCCGTGAATTGCCTAAGGCAATAGCAATATTACGCAGCCAGGCGGCATAGCCGATTCGCCGAATAGCTGTGCCTTGCGTATTATCTAGAAATTCCTGTTCACTCCAATCGAATAATTCCAACAATTTTCGATCGGTCAATTGTTCGCGCGGTGTAAAGTCGGCGGTTTTAGAGGTTTGTGCGAACTTATTCCATGGGCATACGAATTGGCAATCATCGCAGCCATAAATTCGATTGCCCATGGCGCCACGAAATTCTACTGGAATGCTGCCTTTAAGTTCTATAGTTAGATACGAAATGCAGCGACGGGCATCTACAGAGTAGGGCGCTACAATGGCCTGAGTAGGACAGATGTCGATGCATTTTGTGCAACTGCCACAGTGGTTACTGGCTGCTTGATCAATCGGCAAAGGCAGATCGACATACAACTCGCCAAGAAAAAACCACGAGCCCGTTTTGGAGTCCAGTAAGTTTGTGTGTTTGCCTATCCAGCCAAGGCCTGCTTTTTCAGCAAGTGCTTTTTCTAATACGGGGGCGCTGTCGGTGAATACTCGATAGCCAAAGTCGCCTATATCAGCATTGATGCGAACCGCTAATTGCTTAAGCTTATTGCGCATCACCTTATGATAGTCTCGACCTAAGGCGTATCTTGATATATAGCCAGTTTGTGGGTCATCTAATATGGACTCAGCACGATCAATATCAGCTGGAGCATAATCTAAACGTACCGAGATAACGCGTTGGGTTCCTTCAACTAATAATTCCGGATGACTGCGCTTGGGGCCGTGCTTGTGCATATAACCCATTTCGCCATGCATCCCCATCTGCAGCCATTTATCTAGATGTTGTTCATGTTCGGCAAGATCAATATCAGCGATGCCGATTTGGTCAAAACCAATTTCAGCACCCCACAGTTTGATATCAGAGGCCAATTTTGCCAATTGCTCGGAATTCAACGCGGTACGCTTTGGTATTTGCGAAGACTTGAGGTCTTCGCTTGAGCTAGGCTTGGTTACTGTCATAATGTCCGCATAATACCTCAGTGTGATCAGAATGACTGTTGCTTAAGACTTAATCGTTAGGAGTTTTTTTGAGATTAGCTAAATCAATAATGAAGTGATCTTTTTTGTTGATTACACTGCGGCTAGATGAGGTCACTAAATCATGCTAACGAGCCTACATGCCAGATATTAAATGCTTTTCCAGCGCTAGCCTTGCGCAAACCGCTGAAGTCGGAAGACAGATCCATGATCTTTTGCGAGCTCCAGCTTGTGTTTATCTGAGAGGTGATCTTGGAACCGGCAAAACCACCTTGTGTCAATCTATAATAGAGGCATTTGGCGTCACCGAAACCGTGACTAGCCCAACCTATAATCTGATCCATGAATATAGCTACAACGAAGGCGTTATTTATCATATGGATTTGTATCGTATAGAGGATCCCAGTGAACTCGAATATCTTGCGTTAAACGACCTTTGGGCAGACAATAGTATTTTTCTGGTAGAGTGGCCAGACAAAGGGGGCAGTTATTTGCAAGCGCCTTCATACGAGATACTCATAGAGAGCCAGGGGCCGGAAGGGCGCGCCATTCAATTAACCTTAGTTTGAGCAGTACTGTATTTAGCTTGTAGTTTTACTGGAGCTTCACAGA
>JBLHMH010000206.1:0-5815 GCA_047621785.1 Polaribacter sp.
TCTAGTCAGCTTAACCAGCCGTGAGCCGGTGTAAACAAACAACGGGTGTTTATAAACAGCGATGTAAATTAAAAACTTCCAATCACGCACCTTTCTATTGCTACGGCACTTGTCCTAACAATGTCCGGTGTGTGGACTTAATATTCAGAAACGGTTGAATTACTTCAATCGATCTCTGAAAACAACGAACTCACAGAATCACTAACGGTAATTCTGCGAATTGATTCTCCCAGTATGTGCGCAACCGACAATTGTCGGATCTTGTCACTTGCTGCTGCTGCATCTGACAGTGGAATGGTATTGGTTACAACCACTTCGTCCATTTCAGATCCATTAATTCTATTGACTGCTTCACCCGATAAAACCGCGTGTGTACAGTAAGCGCGGACTGCAGTTGCGCCTTGTTCTTTCAATGCGTCGGCAGCTTTGCACAGCGTATTTGCTGTATCAACCATATCGTCGATCAACACACAACTACGACCAGCTACTTCACCGATAATATTCATTACCTTAGCGACATTTGCCTTCGGCCGTCGCTTGTCGATAATGGCTAAATCTACGCCTAAACGTTTGGCTAACGCTCTGGCTCGCACGACACCGCCGACATCAGGCGATATAACGACCAAATTATCATCTTCCAAATTACGGATATCGTCCAAAATAACCGGCGATCCATATATATTGTCAGTCGGTATGTCAAAAAAGCCTTGGATCTGATCTGCATGCAGATCCATTGTCAAAACCCGGTCAGCACCAGCTGTGCTGATCATCGATGCGATTAATTTAGCACTAATCGGAACCCGAAGGTTACGAGGGCGTCGGTCTTGCCGAGCGTAGCCATAATAAGGCAGTACTGCGGTGACCCGATTCGCCGACGATCGATTACACGCATCAATCATCAGTAATAATTCCATCAAGTTTTTATGGCTTGGAGCACACGTCGGCTGGATAATAAACACATCTCTGCCACGAATGTTCTCTAAAATCTCTACTGCAACCTCACCATCGCTAAACTGTTCTACTCTCGCTTTACCTAGTGGCATCTTCAAGTAATCGACAACTTCTGCCGCTAACCTCGGATTTGCATTACCAGTAAAAATGGTTAAATCATCAATCGACACTGAAAGCTATCTCCACCCACTAATGGGCCTTATTTTGAATTCTGTGATCTGGAAAAATAAATCATCTAACGACACCCTATTTTCTAAATCATAAGGGAATTTAAATAACTTAAGTCCCGCAATGTGAATAGTCAGGATAAAGTTGAATTTAAAACACTGACATTAACACAGTAAGGAATAATAATTGGCCAATAGTGAATGGCTGGGGTGGAAGGATTTGAACCTTCGAATGCCGGAATCAAAATCCGGTGCGTTAGACCACTTCGCCACACCCCACTATTATAAATTGTGAGAAAACACATTCACTATTGTAACTAATTTCACATGTCGGAAACTCCTTTTCAACCTTCTTTCGAACACCCAAGCGATTATAACTTAAGAACGATAAAAAGTTTACTAAAAAGTGTCGTACAAGGGATGAAAGTTTAAGCCCTTGGCAACAAACCCAGTTGATTCTGATGGTGTTTTCGCAAGCAGCTCTAAACCAACGGATTGGTTGGGTAATGGTATAAATACCGCACCCCCAGAACCACTCATTCGTGGTTCACCATAGCTCTGCAACCATCTAAAAAGCTGCTCAACCTCAGGATATTCAGCTCGAACGATTGGTTCGAGGTGGTTATCTCCAAAGTGAGTTTTTCTGGCCTTTCGGAAAGCGCGTATTCTCTTCATCTGAGGCCTCGGTGTCAAACGTTTATTTGCAAAAACTTTAGCTGTTGAAACACAAATACTTGGATTAAGCACTAAAAACCATTTTTCGGGCAGTTCTAGAGGCGTGAGTAACTCCCCTACTCCTTCAGCCCATGCCGATTGACCCATCACGAATACCGGCACATCTGCGCCTAAAGTCAGCCCTAATTCGGCTAACTTGTCTCGGCTTAATCCGATATCCCACAAAAAGTTGAGCGCAATAAGAACCGTTGCTGCATCAGAACTACCACCACCCAAGCCACCGCCCATGGGCAAGCGCTTGTCTAAATGTATTGTAACGCCTGAGCTTGACTTGGCATAAGGCTTAATTAATTTGGCTGCTCGTAGGCATAAATCACTTTGTTGATCAAAACCCAGATCATAATCGCGCTGGATTAAACCCTTTTGATTGAGGGTGAACTTCAGATCATCACCATAATCCAGCAACTGAAATACAGTTTGCAATAGATGATAGCCATCGTCACGCTTGCCAACAACATGCAAAAACAGATTTATTTTCGCAGGTGCTATCCATGCGTGCTCGGAATCGCGACTGAACGACCGCAAACCCATATCCTCCATTACCACTGCCAATCTTTCGTAATCAGCTTGACCGAGACCGCGCCAAGCTTGGTGTTGTCAAAATACTTTTCAGCGGCTAGCTGGCGCGGTAGCTGGCGCCCATTATATTCCCGGTAATCTCGATAATTTATCTGCCAACCAAACTGACGAATCGCGTCAAGCTGTCCAAACCCATTCAATCTATATTGAAAAGCTTGCGTAAGATCGGGCTGTAAGAACAGCCAGCGCGACAATGCATCAATCGGCAGCGGCCAGCCAATGATATCTGTCAACAGCGCCTGAGCATCCTCTGCTTGATGCACAACACCCTCATTATCGCTAAGCTGAACACCATATTGATCAAACTCGAGCTTGACCGCGCCCATACCTAAGGGACCAAACAACCTGACATCATTGCTTTGCTCCGACATTTGCCAAACCACATTAGCCGATTCCTTTATACTGTTGCTGCGCAATCCGATTTTTCCGGAGTATCGCCAAAAAGGCATATCTACTAGTTTTTTCGCCACCTTAGCAAAATGCTGCCTGTCACTACGCCATTCTGAGGTTGCCAACTCTGGCGTTGAACTTACCACCTTGGGTTGCGAGGCACATGCGGCCAAGCCCGCAACTAAAATTAGAGCATGAAGCAACCTAAACACATTTAAACGGCGAAAGTATAAAGCCTTAAAATACGCATTTGGTACAGACTGATGATTGCGTAAACGCATTCTAATCGAACCTTTGAACCGCGTCATTACTTAGCTGCCGGTGCATTTACTGATACTTGATCAATCCCTGGGCCCTCCAGTTGAACCTCAAAGCGTCTCAGCGTGCTGGCTAATAGAGGATTCTTAGATTCTTTCTCGAATGCATTTCGCCAGACATCCCTAGCTCTATCTTTTTCTCCTTTCACCCAAAGCACCTCGCCTAAATGAGCCGCTATCTCCACCTCTGAAGACAGGTCGTAAGCTTGTTGCAAGAATTTAACCGCTTGATCTAAGTCGTTTAAGCGAAATAACACCCACCCCATGCTATCCAGAATATGAGGCGCTTTAGGCTGCAACTCCAATGCCTTAGTAATCAGCTCTTTGGCTTCTAAATAGCGGTCTGTTTGATCAGCGAGCGTGTAGCCAAATGCATTCATAGCATCCGCATGCAGCGGCTGCTGCTTTAAAATAAACCTGAAATCTTTCTCAGCGGTTTTTAACTCGCTTAGTTCTGCGGCCACCAATGCTCGTGCATACACCAATTCAAGGTTCTCCGGCAGGTAGGCTAAGGTTTCATTTATAGCGCTAAACGCTTCCTCGTACTGCTTTTCTTGCATCAAAAGATAATGACGGGTGGTTGCTCGGTCTATATATTCGTTCTCTGTTTGGGGTTCAAGTCGGCGCAATGCATTGATTGCGCTCTTAAGACCTTGAGTGTGATAACGCATATTTGCGACTTGTAACTGAGCATTGAAAAAATATTGACGCCCGCTTATTTCTTGATAATAAAGCTCTGCCTGCTGATATTTTTCATCCATCACAAAAATTCGCGCGATCGACCAGCGAACTTCATCGTTGGAGGGATCCACTTGCAAGGCCTTTATATAAAAATTCTTTGCCGAATTGTAGTCCTCAAGCTGCTGCGCTAAAGCCGCCGCATAAACCAAACCAGCTACATTTTTTGGATCATCGCTGATTACCCCACGCATAACTTTTAGCGCATCTTGATACTTCTTCTCTACCGCCAACTCAGCAGCATAGTTAATTCGCATACCAACCGATTTTGGATTGGAATCAATATATTCTTTTATGTATTTCGACCGCTCTTGCAATTTACCCTGACTACGCAATAAATTGGCTTTTAATTGTGCCGCCAGATCCCAATTGGGTTTCAATAACAAAGCCCTACCCAACCAAGCCTCAACAAGCTCTTCCTTTTTAAATTTTTCGGCAACGTAAGCACTGCTTAACGCAACTTGAGCGGATTCAGGATAAGCCTCTATGTAGAGCTCAGAAATTGAGATTGCGACATCAGGACTATCTTGACGAACTAAAACGCCACTAACCTCTTTAATATAGTCATCAATATCTTGTTCAGATTGCCGCTTCACAAAGCCTTGGTAAGCAGCAGTAACATCGCCCTCACCCAATTGTCCGAGTAAAAGCGCTGTTCCCGCGTCAGTGCTGTCCTGATCCAGGTCCAGCCATAATTGAGCGCCCTCTACAGAGACAGAATAATTCTTAGCCCGCATTGCCAGCAATGCTGCAAGCCTAGCGATACGATAGTCCTTCGTTGTTTTAGCCGCAGACAAAGCACTTTCACTTGCTAGCTCCCAGTCTCCTGCAAAAGAGGCTAATTGAGTTATCAATAAAGTCTCTAACAATTGTGCATCGAGTTCTAAATTCGGTAAAATTGGGTCTGGTTGGCCTTTGTCAACCACGACCGCGGCCAGCTTTGCCTTAGCAGATACCTTTTCAGTCTGCTCATCATTTAAAGCCTCAACAGTTTGAGTTACGCCTGATGCACATGCACTCAAGACCAACACCAGAATCAGAGCAAAACTGACTGGTAAAAATTGCCACAAACGTGTTTCTTGCAAAACCATATAATACGTTACTATTTTATTAATTGAATATAAACGCTTACGCGTAGGTGGAACATTATATACTTAACTTTGTGACGATGAATAACTACAATAAACCTTGCATCTGATTTCTTTGGCCAGTGCATGTTGACTTTTCAGACACAAAACATTCCTGTGTACTTAATGTCTGACAGCATACGCCCATTATAATACAAAAGCCTTGTCAAGCAGGAGTCGCTACCTACTCCGTGTATTAGAACCCAAAACAAGCTAACCTTTACTATACACCACCAATTTTCTCATTCTTTACTTAGCCATACTGTAAGCCAATCATGCTCATTCATCATGTTAAATAGCCTAACTGTTTTCCTTGCGTTTCTAGGTTTTCTCACGTTTGGCTATATTAGCCTATTACGCACGCTCTACCGGCAATTGTTTGGAATGCCATACAAAGAGTTAATAATGGGTCTAAATAGCTCACATGGGCTCAAACACATCGGCAGCAGTGCCTTTTTCGTAAGTCTACCAGCAACTAGTTTACTGTTGTTTTGGGGTTGGGGACCAGCACTTATCTGGTTGGTAACATTTCACTTGATGGCGGATTCGATGGTCAACCTACAAGTGACTGCGGTAAACCATAAAGCGGCTCTTTCGGAATACCTAGTGGGCCTCGACAGTTCGCTCGCTTCCTTGGTAATGCGCGGCTTATTACAGCTCTATCTAATTCTATTGATGGCTATTGTGTTAACCATGCTCGCGCAGCTCATAGACAAGGAATCAGGATTGTTGTTTGCCTTGTTTGGACTGGTTCCGGCATACCGAATATTGCGTAACAGGCATGAATCGATTCCAAAGATCTTGAAAGTTA
>JBLHMH010000207.1:0-5752 GCA_047621785.1 Polaribacter sp.
GCTAGACTGGCATCGCCGCCAATCTGCTCTGCTATATGGCCAGCTAAAGAAGATATGCGCTTAGTTTTGTCTAAGACACTGCCCAGCTTTTGGTGAAATAGAACGCTATCCAGTTTATCAACGCGATCGCCGAGTTTGGTTTTCTTGTCATTGTCCCAGAAAAATTTAGCATCCGATAAACGCGCTCGCAGCACTCTCTCATTGCCATCTCTGACGCGCTCAGGTTGCTTGCTTTGAATATTGCTGATGGTAATAAAATTAGGCAATAGCTTGCCGTAATCACCTACAATATGAAAATATTTTTGATGATCACGCATTGATGAGATCAAACATTCTTGCGGTACTAGCAAGAAGCTCTTATCAAAACTGCCCAACACTGCCGTTGGGTATTCAACCAAGCCGGTAACTTCATCTAATAGAGCTTGATCTGGTTCGATCTTGCCGCCAATTGATGACGCAAGCTTATTTATTTGCTGGTTGATCATGTCCTGTCGTTCACTATAACTAGCGACTACATGACCCTCTTGTAGCAAGTTGTTTGAGTAATCATCAGCATGTTTAAGTTGAATTTCGCCTTCACTATGAAAACGATGTCCTCGCGTGTTGGTTCCAGACTCAATACTAAGCACTTCGGCGGGTATTAATTGATCTCCATGCATTACAATCAACCACTGCACAGGACGAACAAACTCAGCAGTTCCGGCACCCCAGCGCATGCGTTTAGCGATCGGCAAGCGCTTTATGGCTTGATCTATGATTGCCGGAACCAGGCTTGCGGTGGTTTTTCCTGTTTCAGTGAGCTGGTAACTCAACCATTCACCCTTATCCGTTTTAAGCCGTTCTAGTTCCGCTACCTCAACACCGCATGACCTCGCAAACCCCATCGCCGCGGGTGTTGGTTCGCCATTTTCTTTGAACGCAGCCTGTACCGCAGGACCACGACGTTCAATGCTCTGATCTGGTTGTGCGGCTATAACTCCAGGCACAGACAAAGCCAAGCGCCGAGGCGTTGCATAAGGAATTGCTGCTTCGGCTTGAGCGGGGCTAATCAACTGTGCTTCGAGTAAACCTGCCAATAGCTCTTTGCTAAAGGCATCGCTGAGTATCTTCAGTGTCTTTGGGGGTAGCTCTTCGGTACCAAGTTCAATCAATAAAGTATCGTTGCTCATGTGGATGCGCTCCCTTTTCCGCGTGGAAATCCCAACGCCTCTCGAGACTCGTAATATGCCTCACAACAACCTTTGGTTAGGGTCCTAATTCGGCCGATATATCTTGCTCTCTCGGTGACTCCAATAGCGTGTCTGGCGTCAAGCATGTTGAAGCAATGCGAAGCTTTTAGCATTTTCTCGTAAGCTGGCAGAGGTAGTTTTTGTTCTAATAAGTACGTGCCTTCGGCTTCGCATGCGTTGAATTGATGGAATAGTTCATCGACATTGGCGTGCTCAAAATTATACGTAGATTGCTCTACTTCATTGCGGTGATAGATATCGCCATAACTATAACCATCGGTCCATTTAAGATCATATACGCTATCAACGCCTTGCAGATACATTGCTATGCGCTCTAAACCATAGGTGATTTCGCCAGTGACGGGCCTGCAATCCAAGCCACCTACCTGCTGAAAATAGGTGAATTGAGTGACTTCCATGCCATTCAGCCAGACCTCCCAACCTAGACCCCACGCTCCAATGGTGGGTGATTCCCAATTATCTTCAACAAAGCGAACATCGTCGACTAACATATCGATTCCCACTTGGCGCAATGACTCTAAATATAGCTCTTGAATGTTGTTCGGAGATGGTTTGAGTACCACTTGGTATTGAAAATAATGTTGCAAGCGGTTTGGGTTCTCTCCATAGCGGCCATCAGTGGGTCGTCGAGATGGTTGAACATAGGCGGCTTTCATTGGTTCGGGACCAATTGCGCCTAGTACGGTAGCGGTATGAAATGTACCTGCACCGACCTCGGTATCATAAGGCTGCATGATCATGCAGCCTTGTTTTGCCCAAAATTGTTGTAGCTTCATTATGAGGTCTTGAAAACTTAAAACCTCTGCCGAATTTGATATCTTACTCATGGATGAAAACGGGTAGCAAATAGCTATAAAAAAAGCGGTTTACCCGCCGGAATTAGTGAAACAGTATTATAGCGGGCGAGACCAATTTTGCGAGTTTTAAAAACGCTTAGGCAGGCGTTTTTAGTTTACTTGATAGTACAAAAGGCTAAGTTAACATGTTAATTTATGTCATAAATTGTTAATAAATGTTAACTTCTTGTCATTGCGACTATTTAGTTAACTATTGTTAATTAAATTGCACAATCCATTAGACTTTCACTTTAGTTTGAAGTAGTTTGTATCGCAGACGAAGGTAAAGCCCAAGTCGCCTAGGAGTGAGGAAGGTGCAGTAATAGCACTACTCAAGAAAGTAAAAAGCCCCGTAATAATAATAATAAGGCGGGGGTTTTTATTTTCCTGTAGCTAAGGATTAGCTGTTTTAGATCACAAGACACGATTTTTTGCGCCGTTTGCTTAGTGGAGACGTTCATATTTGCCTAGCCGCAGGCGCTGATTTTCATGTTTGCATAGTTGGTCAATCTTTGATGTTTTGAACATAGCCTTGGTCAGGCATTGCTAGAATTCCTCCATAACAAAATAAAGGCTACACACCCTGCAAAGGGCATATAGCCTCGATAGAAAACTTATTTAAAGCTGCAAATTAAATTAGCGTTCTCGGATCGGTGTATTCCAAGCCTTGTGCTTGCGCAACAGCTTCATAACAAAGGTTGCCAGCGTGCACATTTAAGCCGTTCAATAAATCCCTGTCTTGCTGCATGGCTTTCTTCCAGCCTTGGTTTGCCATGCTTAGAGAGAATGGTAGGGTTGCATTGTTTAGAGCGTAGGTTGATGTTTGTGGCACGGCACCAGGCATATTAGCAACACAGTAATGGACTACGCCATCAACTACGAAAGTTGGGTCTTCATGAGTAGTGGCTCGAGAGGTCTCTAAACAGCCACCTTGATCGATTGCTACATCCACAACCACGGAGCCAGTTTTCATTTTTGAGATAAGTTCTCTGGAAATTAACTTAGGTGCAGATGCGCCGGGTAGTAAGACCGCGCCAATGACTAAGTCCGATTGAATGGCGTATTTCTCGATCGCTTCTTTGGTTGAGTATACGCAATTAGCTTTACCTTGAAAATCAATGTCTAGCCTTCTCAAGGTCGGTATGGAGCGGTCCAAAATAGTGACATTAGCGCCCATGCCGCGAGCGATATAAGCTGCATTTGCGCCTACTACGCCCCCGCCAATTATCAACACTTTTGCTGGCTCTGTTCCAGGCACGCCGCCCATCAGAATGCCGATCCCACCTTGAGCACGCTCTAGGCAATGGGCGCCTGCTTGTGCGGCCAGGCGACCTGCTACTTCACTCATCGGTGCTAACAGAGGCAGTGAGTTGTTTGGCCCAGTAACTGTTTCATAGGCAACAGCGGTAACGCCTGACTCTAGTAATAATTGAGTTTGTTCAGGATCTGGTGCTAGGTGCAAGTAGGTGAACAGCAATTGGCCTTCGCTTAGCTGCTTGCATTCGTTCGGCTGTGGCTCCTTTACTTTAATTATCATTTCGTTTTCTGCGAAGATGGCTTCATTGCAATCGGCAATCCTAGCCCCCACTGCGATGTAATCATCGTCTGTCAAACCGATTCCAGCAGCTGCGCCAGTGGTGACACTGATGCTATGGCCGTGGCTGATCAGCTCCTTTGCACTTGCTGGGCTTAAGCCTACGCGATACTCGTGATTTTTTATTTCTCTAGCGACACCAATTTTCATTACAAGCCTCTTTTATTTTTACCACAAGATTGAGATCAAACAGTTAACTATTGCTACATTAGACTGTTTCTCAGTTGGATGGAATAATAGACTTCAATTCCTATGTCTATAAGGGTGAATGTCTGTATATTGTTAATTATTCGATTGATATTTCTGTTTTTATCGATGTTTTCAGCAATTAATGTCAATTTAACAATTAAAGCGAGCCGAGCTATGCTGAATAAACTTGATCAAAAGATTTTGAATACATTGCAACGTGACGGTCGAATGTCATTTACCGAGTTGGGGAAAGAGGTTGGTTTAACCACAACGCCTTGTATCGATCGCGTTCGTAGGTTAGAGCGAGAAGGCTATATTCGCGGTTACACTGCATTGCTTGATGCGCAACAGTTAGAAGTTGGTTTGGTGGTATTTGTACAACTGCGACTGAATAGAAGTAGCAAGCAGACCTTTGAAGATTTTCGTCGGGCCATTCATAAACTAGAAGCCGTTCAGGAATGCTACTTGGTGACCGGTAGTTTTGATTTTTTGGTTAAAGCCCGAGTAAAAGACATGGCAGCGTATCGAGATTACTTGGAGGGTTCTCTTTTGAGTATTCCTGGTGTCCAAGAATCGACCAGTATTGTGGCAATGGAAACAGTAAAAGAGACTTTATCGATTAAGCTGGAATCTGCCTGATCGGAATTTGACTTTAGATTTGCTATTCTAGGTGTCCCTGTGGATATCTGTGCTGGTAATAAAATGACGCGATTGATTGTTCTTGTGATGCTAATTGGTGGTTTGGGAAACCCCATTCAAACCAACGCTGTTGAAACTGAATTTACGTCTGCTAAAACGGTTTTGATTACTGGTTCTAATAGAGGTATTGGTCTTGGGTTTGTTGAGCACTATGTGGCTGCCGGTTGGAACGTAATAGCGACCGCACGCTCGCCGGAAAAAGCCGAGGACCTTATTCGTATTGCTAAAGATTATTCCCAATTAGAAATTGTTCAATTAGATGTAATAGATCACTCTAGGATTGATGCCCTCGCGGCGCTGTATAAGAATCAGCCTATCGACGTATTAATTAATAATGCTGGAATTAAGCCTTTGAATCGCGGTACTGGGGTTGATTACGATGACGCCCGTCAGATTTTTGAAGTTAATGTTTGGGGTGCACTAAAGATGGCAGAGGCTTTCATGCCACATTTGGTGAAGTCCAAGGACAAAAAATTGATAAATATCAGTTCATGGTTGGGCTCAATAAGCAAAGCTCCGGCCAGACCAACTATGCTTAATTACCGAGCCAGCAAAACAGCATTGAACTCATATATGGTTGGCTTGTCTCACGGAACGAAGAAGGATGGCGTTATCGTTAGTCTAATTCATCCCGGTGGTGTTGATGTGCGAAAGGAGGCTGTGTGCGCAGACGTATCTAAAACCAATGCTCGGCAACGCTTATGCGTGAAACAGAGTGTAGAGATGATGATGCAAACTATTGAATCTCTAACCATGCAAGACAATGGAAAGTTCTTTAACTATCGACCGCGTCAACCTCTGCCATGGTAGTTAAGCCCGGCTGACTAGCCTTTACAGAGGACGTTTTTACTTGATCAAAGCCTCTGCGCACTAATTTCGTGCAATAATTCTCTAATTGCGCTAAGTTGGTGCAAAATTCATTGTGGCTCTGTTATCGCTCGCGTAGAGGGCTAAAGTCCAACTTAACTAGGTTACACTTTCGCCGAATCAATCTATGGAAGCTTTTGCGATCTAGGCACTGGTTCCAAAATTAAACAGATCGCAACTTCTTAGTACCGCGGTCGCCAAAATCAACAATTGTTATTGAGGTAAAAGTAATGTCAGTTTCGGACCTACTAAAACAGATTAAAGACGAAAATATTAAGTATATCGATTTCCGTTTCACCGACACTCGCGGTAAAGAG
>JBLHMH010000208.1:0-5708 GCA_047621785.1 Polaribacter sp.
AATCTTGTCATGCGCGCTTCAGCGAGTACTTCATTCCGTGAGCCATCGCTATCGCAGTTAAATGCGACTCAAGTTAGTCTACAAGGCATTCAAGATTTTAATGCCGATGGCACAGCCAAACGGGGCCTATCGTTCATTCGCGTTTCATCCAAAGGCACACCAACCCTAAAACCAGAAGAGTCAGAGAACTTTAATTTGGGTCTTATCTTTACGCCAACTGAAAACCTTGAATTAAAGCTCGATTACTGGCGTGTGGATTACAGTGATTTGATCACCCAACAAAGCGCCCAAGGATTGATTCAACAAGACATCAACGGCCCAAACATCGTGCGAACGCCGGGTGGCTCTCTGATTGGTATCAACACCGAGTACTTTAATTCATCTAACGTAGAAGTAGATGGCTTGGATATAGAGGCGTCTTGGACAGTAAACGATGCATGGAATTTACAAGCAAATATCTCGCGCTTTCTAAGTTATGACCTGACCCTGGCAAACGGCAAAGTAATTGATGCCTTGGGTTCTTTTAATCATGATAATTTTGCTCGCTCATTACCTGAAACCAAAGCCAATGTGTTTCTAAACTGGACCAACGATTCGCAGAGAGCAACGCTAATTTATAATTTCATTGAAAGTTATGAAACTAGCCGTGCAGTCCCTGCTGATGAGTCAGCCAAAATCGATTCATTCTCGACTGTAGATGCTCAGTACAGTATCAACTTCGGGATCTCCGAGACTACCGAAGCGGTTCTTAGCTTAGGCGTCAAGAATCTATTCGACGAAGAGCCACCTCGAGTGTACGACGCAGCCAACTTTAGCTATGACCCAAAACAACATAGTCCTTTAGGCAGGGTTTATTACGCTAGAGCAAAATTTCAGTTCTAAAAACTTAGTTTCTTAAAGTAGTACAAAGCTCTGTCGCAATTGCGGCAGAGCTTTTTATGTTTTGTAGTACGGCTTTTCGCTATAAGGTCTTGGTTTTTAAACCGCCAAACTGTTACGGCATACATCATGCCAATACTATACAATGTCGCAGCAAAACTAAACTTACACTTGAATAAGACCAAATAGGTAAAGTATGTCCGAGATCCCAGTCACTATGGTAGTTAACTTGAGTGTTAACAATGCCGACGAATACCGAATTTACGAAAAAGGATTTTTCGCCATTTTAAAAAAATATGGCGGTGAATTTCTAACTTATGACGATAATCCCATCACCTTCGAGGGCTTCGAGCCCCGAGCAGGTAGGATTATCATGTTCAGTTTTCCATCGGAGCAAGCCGCTAAAGATTGGTTCGCCGACCCTGACTACCAAGCCTTGAGTGAACACCGCCGCAATGGTACTCGACTCGAGTTTTTAACCCTAGTGCATGGCATTCCAGGAAGAGACTAAAAATTATTTGATCCTCCACCGTACAGTGTTGGTGGGTGACTTTGACAAACAACATTAGAATGAGCAATAGCTAAAATGAGCGACAACAGCATACTATTTCAGAACGTAGACCTCGGCAAACTACAACTTAAAAACCGAGTTGTAATGGCGCCAATGACGCGCAATCTCTCACCCAATAACATTCCTGGGGAAAACAGCATTGAGTATTACCGGCAGCATGCTGCCGGTGGTACTGGACTTATAATCACCGAAGGAACTTGCGTAAATCACATTGCGGCTAATGGCTATCCTGATGTGCCCTATTTCCATGCTGAAGAGCGCCTAGCAGGCTGGAAAAAGATTGCAGATACAGTGCATGCCGAGGGTGGCAAAATTGCGCCCCAACTATGGCATTGTGGCGGTGCCCGCAAAGCTGGCACAATGCCAGAAGGCGACGTTCCTGGCTTCACACCCTCTGGGATGTTCGTTGCAGGCAAGGTAAATCGTTACGAGATGACCCAAAATGATATCAACGATGTTGTGCAGGCTTTCGCTAACGGTGCCAAAGATGCCAAAGCGTTAGGCTTTGATGCCATTGAAATACACGGTGCGCACGGTTATTTAATAGACCAATTTCTTTGGGAAGGTAATAACCAAAGAGACGACGCCTATGGCGGGTCAATTGAAAAACGCGGCCGGTTTGCGGTGGAAATCATAGAAGCCTGTCGCGCTGCAGTCGGCGAGGATTTCCCTATACTTTTTCGTTACTCACAATGGAAACAACAGGACTTTACTGCGCGCTTAGCCCAAACGCCGGCCGAGTTAGAACAAATACTCACTCAATTAAGCAATGCAGGCGTGGATGTATTCCATTGCTCGCAACGCCGCTTCTGGGAGCCAGAGTTTGAAGGCAGTGATTTAAATTTTGCCGGCTGGACTAAAAAGTTAACCGGTAAGCCTGCCATTACAGTCGGCAGCGTAAGCCTAAATGCTGATTTTATTCCCTTACCGGGAGAGTCTACATTCAGAGAAGCTGAACCAGCCAGTCTCGATGAGTTAGTACGACGCATTACGGCTGACGAGTTTGATTTGGTTGCGGTTGGGCGCGCCATGATTGCCAACCCTAACTGGGCTAATCTGGTAGAGCAAGATCGCTTTGACGACTTACGACCATTTCGTAAAGAAGATCTAGCAGCACTAGTTTAACAAGCAAGAATAATCACCCAAGGTCTAAAAGAGTCGTTATGCGGTGGTTACTATGTCGCTTTCGCTAGCGCAATCTATCTGAATCGAGGCCCGCTAGCATTAAATTTAATTTAGCGGGCCTTGCCTTTGCTCTAAGCAGCACTCTAATGTAGTGCTTTATATCTAAGGTAGAAGCGAACTTATTACGCCAAACATGCGATAATAGCCGGTTCTGAGTTCTTCAACTCGCCAGCCAAACATAGATTTTTACCGTGACTAATCCCTCTTTTTCAGCAATCGAACTTCCCGAAGCCCTAGCCTCAAATTTGAGCTCACTAGGCTATGAGGAGATGACCGCCATTCAAACTCAGGCCCTACCTTTGGTATTGGCCGGCGAAGACCTAATTGGACAAGCTAAAACTGGCTCCGGAAAAACTGCTGTTTTTGGTTTAGGCATTTTGTCAAAGCTGATTATTGATGAGTACCATACACAAGCACTGGTGCTGTGCCCCACTCGCGAGCTAGCAGATCAGGTTGCCGGTGAAATACGGCGGCTAGCGCGTGGCATCCCCAACATCAAAGTATTAACCGTTTGTGGCGGAGTTCCGTTTGGACCGCAGGCTAACTCCTTGGCATCCGGCGCGCACATTGTGGTTGGCACACCAGGAAGGATCGAGGATCATATTGGCAAAGACACCATCAAGCTCGGACGGGTAAACACCTTAGTCCTGGATGAAGCTGATCGAATGCTCGATATGGGTTTTCAAGAGGTTTTAGAGAAAATAGTCGGAGAGATTCCGAGCCAACGCCAAACATTATTGTTCAGCGCAACCTTCCCGGCCGCTATCGAAACTATTTCCCAACGCTTCACCAATCAGGCTAAGAAAGTGAAGATTGGGGCCAACGCCAGCAACTTAGATATTGATCAGCACTTTCACCGCATCGAAAATGGTGGGCGTATTAAGGCTGTGCAATTGTTGTTGATGGAACACGAACCTGAATCAAGCATCGTTTTTTGTAATACCAAGCAAGAGACCAATGAACTTGCCCAAGCCCTTACCGAAATGAATTTCGATGTGTTGGCGCTGCACGGTGACTTGGATCAGCCAGAAAGAGATTTAGTAGTGACGCGCTTTGCCAACAAGAGCGCTTCAATTTTGGTAGCGACTGATGTGGCTTCACGAGGCCTGGATATTGAAGCTCTGGACGCTGTGATCAATTATCAGATCGCACGTAACCTAGATGTCCACATACACCGGATCGGGCGCACCGGGCGCGCGGGTAGAACCGGACAGGCATTTACGCTTTACACCGACCAAGAAAAATTAAAATTACAACAATTGGGTGAACAACTCAATTTATACATTGAGAACGAACCACTGCCCCCTAAAGCAGCACTCAACAAGATCGTTCCACGCTGTAAGATGATCACCATCCAAATCTCCGGCGGTAAAAAACAAAAAGTACGACCTGGCGATATTCTCGGCGCATTAACCGGCGACGATGGTATTGCTGGCAGCGACGTAGGCAAGATTAAAATTGGTCCCGCGAGTTCATTTGTTGCAGTTAGTCGTGAAGTAATCAGACCAGCCTTAGTAAAACTAGGCCAAGATAAGATTAAGGGCCGCAACTTTAAGGTTCGATCTCTGTAAAAACGTAGCCTGTGGCTCGAAGACCTTCCTCGAGTTAAGCGAATGATCTACTTAGAGCATTCGCAGCACTAACCCATAATTGGCCCCACGAAATGATGCTCTAAACGGGCGAGAGGCAGTGTCTCTTCGCCCCAACTGGAACCTCAGCGCTTAAGCATCTTAACAAAATCCACTTTACCCGATTCATCAAGTAAGTTCGCTCGTAGGCGACGCATCCCGCTCAACCAGCGATCAACATTACTCGCACGATGAGTGATGTAATCTTTTACTTCTGGGTGCGGCAGAATATGGAATTGTTCCTTATCGATGCCGTCTAAAATCACTTCAGCACAATATTCAGGGGTCAAGACGCCCTTTAATGGCTCGGTTCGTTGTTCATCAGAGAGGGCTAAAATATTGGTATTAACGTATTGCGGGCAAAGTACCGACACTTTAATGCCATCATCGCCATGCGAAATTGCTAAGGATTCAGCAAATGCCACAGCAGCATGTTTAGTTACGGTGTAGGCGGCATCACCTACTTGTGAAAGCAGCCCGGCAGCAGACGCAACATTCAGAAAATAACCGTCGCCGCGCGCGATCATATTTGGCAAAAGCGCTCTGGCTGCATACACATGCGACATTAAATGTACGTCCCAATTACGTTGCCATACTTCATTGCTGGCGGACGCTGCATGACTGGGTTCACCGACCCCAAAGCCTGCATTTGACATAAACAAATCAATCGGCCCATATGCCGATTCTGCTTGATCAATCAATGAAAGAATGTCTGCTTCAACACTTACGTCGCATTGAACACCAATACCTTTGATTTCTTCGGCTAGTTTTTGTGCTGCGGCTGAATCCAAATCTGCGACAACTACTTTGGCACCATTAGCCGCCGCTAATTTACAGAAGGCACCACCAATTCCACCCGCTCCGCCGGTAACAACAACAACTTTATTCGCTAACTTCATAATTACGACTCAACTCTGTGACTGATTGGTTTAATTTAAGCGACTTAGTGTAACAGAGTGACATGCAATGGTTGCAATATGTGTGACTAGTGCAATACTAGATAATTAGTCTTTTTACTCTATAGAGATAGAACAATCCAGCATGGAAAAAATTTTTATATCCGCAGAAGAGCTACTTCTCGACTCCTTTAAACTTGCAGAAAAAGTTTACCTCAGTGGTTTTAGACCCGATTTTATCATTGGCGTCTGGCGCGGCGGTGCACCAGTAGGAATCGCGATCCAAGAATACTTGGATTTTATAGGTGTGCATTCTGACCATATCGCAATTCGTACTTCATCTTATTATGGAATTGATAAGCAAGATAAACGGGTACGGGTTCATGGGCTTGATTACATTGTCGACAATATTAATTCTGACAATGAAGTCTTGTTGGTGGATGATGTGTTCGACTCTGGTCGTAGTATTGAGGCAATATTTAAACGCATGCGTAAGAAGACTCGGCGCAACATGCCAGCCAATATGAAAATTGCCTGCCCATGGTATAA
>JBLHMH010000209.1:0-5597 GCA_047621785.1 Polaribacter sp.
CCTAACCAAGAAATAACCGCTGCACGATGGCGGCGTTTACCGTTTACTAGTAGTAATGTATGGTCTGGGGCCAAGCCGCGAAGGTTAGCTGGGCGAACTAGGGTAGCCGCGTCACTAATTGGTTGGTCGTTAACATTAAACGACGGAACTACATTACGTAGAAGATTACTTGTATCAACGCCACCTTGTGACACGAAGTCAGATGCTGAAATAACATCTACCGGGGCAATTGAGTCTGTTGTTGAGCGCGGCTTGCCGCGAGTACCGATGGTTACAATTTCTTCAATCGCTTCGTCTTGAGCGAATGAAGGAGTTGCGCCACCACTTAAAGCTGCCATAGCGATCGCAATCGCCGTGACTCGTGGTTGAAATGATTTCATGTATATCTGTCTCCTGTAGGTTATATTGGCTACATTATTTTTATTATGAATTACTAGCTTTTCGTATTAACAGGAACGTGGAGTCTTGTTAAGGAAATGCCAACGCCACGATTTTACTGCACTATTATAATTACAACAAGGCCGTGAACGACCAATAACACTTTAAATCGGTGGTATAAGTGCACATTCATTTGGTTATTAGTTAGGTTGACCGTTGGCTTAGCCCGGCATAAATTCGATACCACCGCGGCGCAAGCTCAGTTATCATGTTTTGGTGACTTGCCGTATATCAATATTTTAAGCCCCCAAAAAAGCGGATCAAATGAGGTGCTGTGCCTCTAATCTAGATAAAACCAAAAATAAAGCGAAATGAAAGAAGAGAAATCTGTAGTCCAGGACAGCTCCGAAAATAGCCAACATACAACAATGCCATTAATGCTTGCTTTGTTCCCAGTGCTGGCGCTAATTGTCACATTGAGTTGGAATGTCTATGTCTACGGCGATGATGGCTTAAGTGGCTCAATACAAATGGTCATCATATTGATTGCCGGGCTTACTGCGGCGATTGGCCTGTATCGTGGTGTCAGTTGGGCAGAACAACAAGAAAAGGTGGTGTCTACCATTGGCCATGCAATGCCATCAATACTAATATTATTACTGGTCGGCGCGCTGGCCAGTATTTGGCTTCTCAGCGGAACCGTTCCACTACTGGTGTATTACGGCATCAAATTATTGAACCCAACATTCTTTTTGGTCGCTTGTTGTATTGCCTGCGCCATCACATCGGTTATCAGTGGTAGCTCTTGGTCTACCGCTGCCACCATCGGTGTTGCGATGGTGGGCATTGGCCGAGCACTGGGTATTCCAGATGGCTTAATTGGCGGTGCGATTATTTCAGGCTCCTATTTTGGAGATAAGATTTCACCCTTGTCAGATACCACAAACTTGGCAGCTGCCGTTACTCAGACGCCGTTATTCGACCATATTCGCTATCTATCATTAACCACCGTACCGTCTATTACGATAAGTTTGGTTTTGTTTACAGTGATTGGTCTGAATCTAGACACCTCTGCTGCAACCGCCAATGCTGAGAATGTGTTGGCGGCGATTGATTCAACTTTTAATATATCTGCTTGGCTGATCTTACCGCCGGTAATCACCTTGACTCTGATCGTTAAAAGGGTATCGGCTATACCGGCACTATTTGTTGGGACATTGGCTGGCCTAGTGTGCGCGTTGATTTTTCAACAAGAGTTACTCGCTTCTTTATTGCCAGCCATGATCGAGCAAGGAAAGATTTTTCCGGCTTACCAAATTGTAATGGGCACTCTGTACCAAGGCATTTCAATTGAGACCTCGGAGCCCTTGTTGAATGACCTGTTTAGCGCCAGCGGCATGTACGGCATGCTGGGTACGGTTTGGCTAATAGTCGCCGCGATGACCTTTGGCGGAGTAATGGACGCTTGTGGAATGTTGAGTCGAATAATGGAGTCGGTGAAGTCTATGGCGAAGGGTTTCTTCAGTCTAGTCGCAGCAACAACTGGAACCTGTATCGTGACCAATTTCAGCACCTCAGATCAGTATATTTCAGTGGCTATACCGGGCCGCATGTACTCAGGGCTGTATGAAGAGATGGGCTATGCCTCTGAAAATTTGAGCCGTACATTGGAAGACACTGGTACGGTAACCGGCGTTTTGATACCTTGGAATACCTGTGGCGCATATCATGCCTCTGTCTTAGGCATTGGCACCCTTACTTATCTGCCTTTCTGTTTTTTCAATCTAATTAGCCCAATTATGACACTCATCTTTGCCTGGTTTATGATCAAAATTACACGCACCAAAGAAGGTGCTGTTAGAGATGCAGAAGCGGTGACCGTTTAGGTCTTTGCATTAAGCAAGTCTAGTAGCTGTACCAAAACACGTAAACCAAAGCACGTAGAGAAATTAACCGTGAGTAAGCCAATCGTCACTAATTTGACGTTGTTGCTGATCGCCTTGATATGGGGGGTTGGCTTTGTGCCACAACGTCTAGGCATGGAATATGTAGGGCCTGCCGCTTTTAATGGGATGCGGTTTTTGTTGGGCGCATTAAGTTTGCTACCAGTATTGTGCTTGAGTAAATCAGTTAGCCTGCAATCGCTATTCAACTGGCCGACCTTGCGATTGAGTTTGGTGTTAGGAGCCCTCTTGTTTGCCGGCGCCAGCTTCCAGCAAATAAGCATTCAATTTACCAGCTTAGCCAATGTCGCGTTTATAACGGGTCTGTATGTAATTGTGGTACCTATTATTGGTTTTTTTATTGGCTATAAATACAATCTTATCGTTTGGTTTGGCGGCTTTGTCGCGATCGCCGGTCTCTATCTAATGACCGGTTCAAACGGAGCAATCGCCCTTAAAGGTGATTTACTTGCAATGTTAGGCGCGGTGTTTTGGGCAATTCACATGTTAGTGTTGGCAATAAAAGCAGCTAAATACAATCAATTAGTCTTAGCGTTTTATCAATTTTTGTTCTGCGGTCTATTTAGTATTTTGATTGCCACTGGTTTTGAAGATCGTCTTTTACCCGAAGTAGCGGCTGGTTATATCTGGCCATTGTTGAATGGCATCATTGTGGTTGGGGTGGCGTATACCCTGCAGGTTGTCGTTATGCAGCATGCTGAGCCTTTTGCCGCATCATTGATTCTTGCATTAGAGGCGGTATTCGGTGCTATGGCTGGTTATTTCATCTTTAATGAACAGCTTGGCGCAGCGGCTTTAGTAGGAGCCGTGATGATGCTGGTGGGTTGTACTCTGGCACAATTACCGGGTTCTCAAGCGAAAATCTCTAAAATGCAGACCTCTTAAGGCTAGGTTTCATTGCTGGGGCCTTATGCAATGGCCCGTTATTAATAAACGACTATAGCGATTCACACACCACTCAATTATTGCCGTGCAAAGCAAGTCTTCGGTTCACCGAGCTTAGTTTAAGTATTCGTTGATCGAATGCCGGTGTATTCAAATAATAGACTCGATTGAGCAGCAGTTTAAAATCTAAACCGTTATTTAGATCTGTATAAATCCAGCTTTCTGAGTTGTATAGCGGGCTATCTTCTAGAATGATTTCTTGCAGTCGTTGGTAGCTGAGTACGGTGTTAGCATCCATCGCAAGTGCCGATCGAGTGGCCAAAATATTGAGATCATCGGTGATGATTTGACCATCTCGGGCAAAATTTCGAGCGCCTTGGTCGTCGAAAGCCAGGCCGGCCAGGAGCGCTTCTGCGGTCGCAATTCCTATGTCCTTATAATAGTTTTGATCATCGGCCATGGGTCCTCCTGTTTGCAGGATTAATCTCTCAGGCTCGAGTTCTTGATCGGAAGCCAGAAACGATAAGACCCTTGGATGAAATTGATAAACTCGGACATACTTAAACGTATCGGCAAGGGTTGCGGTTAGTGATTTCAGTAAATATTCGCTGGTAAAATCCGTGTTCATCCACTGTAGGAAAACGCTATTTTCAGTTAAACGACTCTTAGCCAATTGCATAAATTCTTGGGTGTAGAGATGCGATGCACCTGCGGTCCAGGGGTGAGACGGCTGAGACACAATGATGTCGTAGCGTTTATCGCTAAGCATTAATGCATTTCTGGCATCGTTATAAATTATTCGTAACCTAGAGTCAGTAAATGGATCGTATTGACGACGATTAGAAATTAGCCGATTTGCTTCAATGACCTTTGTTTCTAGCTCCACAACATCGACCTCTTTAATCGAAGGTGGGACTCTCTCGACTGCCACACCACCACCAAACCCGGCCACCAACATGGTCTTTGCTTCTGGGCGTGCAATAACCGGCAGTACTGAAAGTAAACTTTGTGAATTCAAGCCCCTATTATTAACGCCCTTGGCAACGATGTTAGCTTCGGTTAAACCGTTAGTCCGAAGGCTGAAATGGGTTTTGTTGTCGAATAAAAGCACCGTCGCAGTGCGGCCAACCCCATAGTAAACGATATCCTTGGCCGACGGTTTAACCGCATTGATTGGTGAGAAATTCACGACGTTTTCAGGCCATTGAGGCCGGTACAAAAGGCCTACTAATATCGCCAGAACAAAGGGTGATAGGCGTAAAGGAAGCGCTATTCTGGTGTTTTGAATTTTGTTTGAAGGTGGCGTTTTTAACGAACTGCTGCCTAAAAAGGTCGCGGCGCAAGCAAGAGTTAGGTTCAAATAAACCGCAAACTGAATTGCACCGGCGTATTTAATGGCAGGAACCAAAAAGTAGCCAGCAAGGGTTGCCCCGAATATCGCTCCTACTGTATTCCATGCATAGACCCGTGCTGTTGCGCCCGGAGCGTCATTTTCGTTATTGGCCAGCATTCGAACGGCCAGTGGAAAGGTAGCACCAATAAAAAAAGTGGCCGGCAATAGCAGCGAAAGAGTGAGCACACTATTTGACAATAGACCGCTATTGTCAGGTACAGAAGCATTGATCATGAAGTAGATGAATGCAGAAAGACTGGCTATACCTAATTGAGACAGAATGAACCAGTGCCGAGCACTTACTTGGCTCATGGCACGTTTGGCCGCGATCGCACTACCGACTGCGATACCAATTAAAAAACCAGCCAACATAATTGCGAAAGCAGCGACGCTACCGCCAAGCACATGGCCTATCAATCTCGTCCATAAGATCTCGTATGTGAATGTGGCAACGCCGGACAAGGCCATGATAGGTAATATCCAACCATAGGGCGCCTTCCAAAAAGCCTTGTGTCTTGGGGCTGTTTGTTGGAAGTTTAATGAACAGGGTTTTTCCGTTTTTGAGGGGCTACTTTGAGTGCTTTGCGGTGTCGACGTTGGGTCTGTTTTGATGATCGAAATCACAATCGCTAGTACTGTAAAGTTCAATAAGGCACCAATTGAAATAGTGCTGGTCAAACTTATAAAAGGCAGTAGCACAAAAGCGGCAACAAGAGTGCCGGCAACCGCGCCGAAGGTATTAATAGCATACAAGCCACCAATTCTAATGCCGATCTGTTCATTAGTTTTCACCACATATTTACTTAATAGGGGCAGGGTTGCCCCCATTAATGCGGTAGGAATTACCAGAATGACAAGCGTGGACAAAAAGTAGAATAGCATTTGTGCAAATCCGGAGGCCTGCGGTGGTGAAGCGTGGCCACCGAGAACCTGGGTTGCTAGCGCTCCGGCGCCCAATAGCAGAGTTGGAACCAAAA
>JBLHMH010000210.1:0-5479 GCA_047621785.1 Polaribacter sp.
AAATTAGCATCCACATGCCATTGCGTTTTCTCATTGCCTGCGGTCTTTAACAGCTCTCCTATGAATCTAGATAATACTAATATAAACAGTTTACAAAGACTGATAACGCCCGAGCAACTAAAACAAAAAGTCGCCTTAAACGAGAACATCAGCGAACAAGTTGCAGCTAGCCGAAAAACCATTCGAAACATTCTCGATCGCAAAGACCCACGATTTATCGTCATCGTTGGACCATGCTCAGTACACGATCCAAAGTCCGCGATCGAATACGCGGAACGACTGGCTAAATTGGCAGAAGAACTAAAGGATCAACTATTCATTGTAATGCGGGTATATTTTGAGAAGCCGAGGACAACCGTTGGCTGGAAAGGCTTGATAAACGATCCAGATTTGGATGGTAGCTTCAATATCGAAAAAGGCCTTTTGCTTGGCCGAGAAGTGATGCTTAAAATATCCGAGCTTGGCTTGCCTATTGCGAATGAGGCTCTGGACCCAATATCGCCTCAGTACATGCAAGACCTAATTAGTTGGTCTGCGATTGGCGCACGTACCACCGAATCCCAAACACATAGAGAAATGGCCAGCGGCCTATCGGTACCGATAGGCTTCAAGAACGGCACAGACGGCTCATTATCCGTCGCGATCAACGCACTGCAATCTGTAAGTAGTGGTCACAGTTTTCTTGGCATTGACCATGAAGGCCAAGTATCGGTGATTCACTCTTCTGGCAACCAGCACGCGCATATTGTTTTGCGCGGTGGCGGCGGCAAACAAAACTATGACTCTGTCAGTATTAATTTGACAGAGCAGGCTCTGAACGAGAAGAATCTACCAGTTAATATTATGGTCGATTGCAGCCATGCAAATTCAGGCAGTGATGCAGGCCTACAGCCTTTAGTACTGGAAAATGTAATCAATCAGATTCTTGAAGGTAATACCAGTATTGTTGGCGCAATGCTAGAAAGCCATTTGCAAGCGGGTAACCAAAAGTTATTGAGCGACCAGTCGGAAATGGAATATGGAAAGTCCATTACCGACGCCTGCATTGACTGGGAGACCACTGAGCTAGCCCTGCGTAGCCTGCGAGACAAATTTGCTACGCTTAGGAGTTAAAATTTAAAAACAATTCAGACCCTAGCTGTTTGAAAACTAGCTGTTTGTAACGACAACGATTGTCGTTAAGATTGTTTAACAAAAAAGGGCCCTGCGAAAGCGAGGGCCTTTTTTTGTTAAACTGCTAAGGTAAACGCTGACTTGCCAGACCTCAGGAAAGAAAATCCAATAAGCCAAGACTGTGAGAAAATAACGCTAGCACTAGTATTGGGCAAACAAAACGCACATAGTTTGGCCATATCTTCCAGAACAAGCTATTTTCAGCATCTGGTGATCCTTTTTTAATCTCGCTGAGTATTTGATTGCGGTTCCAAATCCAACCGACAAAAATACAAAATAATAAGCCGACCAAGGGCTCACTATACTTGGTGCTGAACGCAACAACGTTTCCGAAAAGAGTAGCAAAATTGAAAATTATCGTGGCACTGATCGCAAATACGATCAGCCCCACCACCAAAGCTGCTTTCGGGCGAGGCAAGTTATGTTTCTCGGTAGCGAAAGCAACGGGCACTTCAAGTATGGAGATAGAAGAAGTTAATGCCGCTATGGTCATCAATGCAAAAAATAAACCAGACACAACAACACCCGCTGAACCCATGGTTTCGAACAAAGAGGGCAACACTGTAAAGATCAAATTATCACTGGCCAGCAAATTACCAGCCTCATCATAAATGGTTACGCCATTGTGTAGCGCAACATACATCGCGGGTATCACTAACAACCCGGCTAAAATTGCGACCCCAATATCAAGCGCAGCAACGCTGGCGCCAAGTTTTGGAAGATTTTCTGATTTACTCACGTAAGAACCGTAGATCATCATCGTCCCAACACCAAGAGACAGAGAGAAAAACGCCTGACCTAAGGCATCAATAACAAGATCAGGGTTAAGTACTTTGGAGAAGTCTGGCTGCAAGTAGATGCGCCAACCCTCGGCGGCGCCAGGAAGAGTGGCAATATAGGCAATCAAAACTACCAACAATAGTAACAACGCAGGCATCAATCGGGTTGACCATCGCTCAATACCAGACGCTACGCCCTTGGCAATAATACTAATCGTTAATAGATAGAACCCAGCACAAAAAATTAAGTTTCTAGCTAAAGAGAATTCGATAAACCATTGCTTTATTTTGATTAAACCGATTAGCTCTGCAATCGAGCCCAAGAAATGAGCAATCATCCAGCCAGCAACAATTGAGTAAAAACTCAAGATCAAGACAGCTGTAAGCATTCCCCAATAGGCAGTGATGTAGGCTAATGGCCGCATCCTTTTTGAGCTAATGGCTAGCACCGATGACACTGTGTCGGTTTTTGCGTAACGACCAATTACCAGCTCAGCCATTAGCACCGGGTATGCCAGCAAGAATGTCAGAACGATATAGGTGAACACGAATGCGCCGCCACCGTTGGACGCAACCTGGATAGGAAAACCCCAGATATTACCCAGTCCTATCGCTGAACCTGCTGCGGCCAAAACAAAAGCCGTTCTGGAACTAAATTCTCCTCTACTTGCCATTTTTTACAGTCTCCAATTATTATTTTTATTTATCGGCTTACAGCAATAGTCTTTTGGACTATCTAGGACCCAAGCTGTTTAACGTACTTTAAGCTCATAGCAATGCTCGAAAGTAAAAACTATTTGCCAACACATAGTGATAACTAAATTACTCATGCTCAAGGCGAACTAACTAGTGAGTAACAACTTCTGCTACGCGCTCTATGATCGTGGATAAATTAGCATCGGATAACCCCGCGACATTGATACGGGTACTTTCCAGCAAATAAATGCCATATTGCGAGCGTAATTGCAAAACCTGATCGCGGCTTATTCCAAGAAAACAAAACATACCTTTACTACGCGCAACAAAACTGAAATCTATTTTCGATTGCGCCTGATTTAGCCCGTTCGATAGCTCAACTCGCAGGCGGTTCATTCTATTTCTGACCGACTCCAACTCATCCATCCACTCTCGCTTTAGGTCTGGTTCGCTCATCACTAAACCAGCAATGCCAGCGCCATGGTAAGGCGACATGCTATAAGAGCGGCGCGCTGCAGATAGAATATGCGAGTTGGCCGCGTCGGTGGCCTGTGCCGATTGGCTAATAATAATTGCAGCACCAGTTCGTTCTCGGTACAGCCCGAAATTCTTGGAGCAAGAGGATGCAATCAAAACTTCAGGCAATAATTTGACAGCTTGGCGAACGCTATAAGCGTCGGCCTCTAAGCCGTCTCCAAACCCTTGGTACGCTACGTCGAAGAAAGGTAGCAATTGTCGTTCGGCTAACAAAGCGATAACTTGATCCCATTGATCTGTGGTTAAATCAGCGCCAGTTGGGTTATGACAACAACCATGTAAGAGCACACTATCGCCAGCTGGAATTTGAGCCAGATCATCTAACATTGCCTGGAAATTAATGCCTTTAATCTCGGTGTCGTAGTACCGGTATTGTTTAAGCTCAAGACCAGCACTTTGCAATAATGGGTAATGGTTCCCCCACGTTGGGTCGCTGACCCAAAGTTTTGAACTTGAGCTAGCCGCCACTAGCATTTCGGCGCTAACTCTTAAGGCACCACAACCGCCAGGCGTCATTACAGCCGCCATTCGATCCCCAAGTGACTCACGTAACTGTTGACCTAATATTAATGTGCTGATTCCATGCAGAAACCGTTCGTCACCGGCTTGTGCGATATAAGCCTTTGATTTTTGTGCGCTAATTAATTGCTGTTCTGCCTTTTTAACCGCCGTAAATATCGGCGTGGTGCCACTCTCGTCCTGATAAACACCGACCGAAAGACTGATTTTATCTGGATTACTGTCTTCCTTAAACGATTGGCCTAAACCTAGAATTGGGTCAGCGGGTAGTGTTGATAACGATTCGAACATAGTAGTAGTCTTATTAGGGTTTTAGATAATAGATTATTAGCAATACTATTGATTAATCCACTTTAGGTTGGTCAGTGTCAACCACCAGCGGCGTCTGCTTCTTAAGTTCAGACAAATACTTAAATAAGGCCTTAGCGGATTTTAGTGGCTTCTGGCGCTCAAATTCTAATTTGGCGTTGCGTACTAACTGGCGAATCAGTTGGCGATCGATGTGACTAAATTGATCAATTAAATCCGTGAGTAATTTTTCGTCACCTGCGATTAAACGATCACGCCATTGCTCCAATTGGTGCAATGCCGCTGTTTGTTGTTTGCTTGGTTGTTTCTGACGTTGAATTTCAAGCTGAATTGCTTCCACATCCTCATGCTGCATAAGGTTCGCTATACGGCGTAACTGACGCTGTAGAGCACCCTTACTAAAGCGTTTGCCATCGGCAATGGCACGCCGCATCGAATCACTTAATGGAACTCTCTTGCACGCTGAGTCGGGCATATTAATCAGTTCTTTTCCGAGATCATTTAACTCTCGAATTTCTTTCTTAATCTGCGTCTTGTTAGGACGGACAGCGTACTCTTTCTCACTCATTCTAAAAGTCCTGGATGTACAGGAATCGTTCTGGAAATAACCACGTATGAATTAGAACTTATCCCACTAGAATAGTTTCTAGCGCTTAAGCTCGGCGAATTAAAGGCTCAAATATATAAACTGAATTATGCTCGTGGTAAATATCTAATGCCAGTCTAATTCACTGCAATCTGGCTATTTCTAAGAGTGTGATGAGATGTGGTGCCAAAAAACGGAGTTTAAATAAAACTCTCTTTTTAAAGATCCTAGCAGCAGAGTTTTGAGCAGAGTTGTATTTTTGGCATGCAAGATGGTTATGCGTTATCACTAAAAATCAGTTCGACTCGAGTACCTACATTCACTTCGCTTTGGACAGCAACTTTCCAATTAAATCGGCTTGAAAGTCGTTTGACTATGGTCAAGCCAACTCCATAGCCTTTACGCGTCGTTTTGTTTTCATTTTCGGCACGATAGTAAGGTCGAAAAATACGCTTAAGCTGTTCGCTGTCCATGCCTATTCCAGTGTCGGCGATTAACACAGAGTTTTTCCGTATGCTGATCGTCACCCGACCCTCGTTGGTATACAAAATAGCGTTTCGGATGAGGTTACCGAGCACTATTGATAATACTTTTTTAGCTGACATCAACTCTAAGGGATACTCCTCAACCACCTTGATATCAATATCTTTGTCTTCCAAATAGATCGAGGCCAAATTGATCTCACGATCGACAACATTGCGCACGAAAATATATTCGTCTTCAAATTCGTTGTCCGTTTCTCTGGCTAAAATCAAAAAAGCATCGATCAATTCTTCCATATCACGCGCAGCCCCCTTTATTCGATTTGCGTACTTGCTTGAATACTTATTTAGATCTGGTTCGTTCAACAGCAAGTCGCTGGCCATCTTAATCACGGTCA
>JBLHMH010000211.1:0-5372 GCA_047621785.1 Polaribacter sp.
AAAAAGAGTCAGATTGCTCGCTTAGAAGCATTTAAGGCTAAGCACGCGGCTCATTCTGAAGAGGTTTTAGAGGAAATAAAGATGACCATTATTGAAGGTGAAAATGGTTTCGCAGCATTAATGGACGCAGTTCGGCATTGCAGTTTGGGTGAAATTACCGATGCGTTTTTTGAGGTGGGTGGACAATACCGCCGTTCTACCTAATGACATCATCTAAGGCCCCACTGGCAAAAGGCATCGGTCTGACTTCTAGAGAATCTGAGACTAAGTTGGAATGGCCGATTCCGGTTCTCAAAGAGAACCAACATTATTATATGGAAAACGGCTTCATGGTGTTTACCCAGGCCTATCATAGTGCGCGCGGGCGGTGCTGTGGTAACGCGTGCCGGCATTGTCCGTTTGACCACGCTAATGTGCGTTCTACTTAATGCGCTAACGCTTGTTTTACTTAATACGCTAATGCTCATCGCAGGCTTCTCTTTATCGCTGGGCCGTGGGCGCTGGCTTTCTTAATATTTATTACGTCAGTCCAATTCCCGTTCATGAGATTAAACTTTTAATGAAAGTAATTTGTTTGGTTCCGAGTCTTACTGAAACCCTCATTGAATGTGGGGTAGAGGTGGTTGGCCGAACTCGGTTTTGTGTTCACCCAAAAGATAAGGTTTGCGGTATTCCTAAAGTCGGTGGCACTAAGGGCGTAGATTGGCAGAAAGTAGCTGAATTAAATGCAGATTTGGTCATTTTTGATCGCGAAGAAAATTTGAAAGCAATGGCCGACGAATGTCCTCTGCCTTGGCATGCAACGCATATAACATCGACCAAGACTGTTGCCGCTGAGTTGGGTAGATTGGCTTTAAGCGTTAACTCAGACCAACTGTCACAGCTCGCTGGTCAGTGGCAAGCTGTCGATTCTAAAGCGAACTTGAATACGGTCGATTTCTCCAATGTGCCTGGACAAATTGAGTTACTCGCCAATACTAAGAAAAGCTATCAAAGAGTGGAGTACATCATCTGGCGCGAGCCTTGGATGGCGGTGAACCCGAACACCTTTGTCGGCTCTATGCTGGTCAAACTAGGCTTTGGCGGCTATCTAAATGATCATCAAGACTCTTACCCAGTTCTTAATGAAGATCAAATGGCCGACCCAGATACCTTCTACCTTTTTTCTTCTGAGCCATTCCCATTCGCCAAACATCGCGATAGCCTACTAGCAGCTGGGTTTAATGGAGCGATCGTTGATGGTGAAGTATATTCATGGTTTGGTACTCGTAGCTATCGAGCGCTGGCAAAATACCTAGATTAGCGAGAAGCTCATTTAGACCAAATGCAAGACTAATTTAATTAAGCTTATGAAAATTTCAACGCCCGACATCTGTGATCAATACGAAAACGATACCGAAGTCGACCTACGCGTACTGGATAGTATTTTCAAAAACTACGGCGGCAAGCCTGATTTCTATGGTCAAGCAGTGACCATTAAATGTTTTGAAGATAACTCTGTGGTCAAAAAACTGGTTGATACACAAGGCCACGGTAGAGTGATAGTGATGGACGGTGGCGGGTCTTTAAGGCGTGCAATTTTAGGTGATATGCTGGCAGAGAATGCCGCCCAAAATGGTTGGGCAGGCCTAGTCATCAATGGCTGTATCCGCGATTGTTTTGAAATTGCTGCAAGCGACATTGGTGTTAAAGCGATTAATACTCACCCTATGAAAACTGAAAAACGCGGCCTAGGCGATTTAGAAATTGCGGTCAGTTTCGCTGGGCAAACGATTAACCCCGGTGATTGGGTCTATGCAGATCTGAATGGTGTGGTAGTCAGTTCTGTCGAGTTGGCCTTAGGCTAAAATGAACTAGCAAAAATAATGCAGCAATAGCGTGCTTAACAGTTATAAGGTGCGATCAGAATATTAATGGAAGCCTCAAAAACTGAGGTAGATTGTCTTGAGAGGGCTTCGTATATACCCAGAAATCGGCTAAAATGCAGCGCGTCAAATAAATTTCACATTCACATAGGTTCAATAGTGACCAAATACAAAATAGCAATTCTTCCCGGAGACGGCATCGGCCCTGAAATCATGGTCGAAGGTATCAAAGTCTTAAAGGTAATCGAAGCTCGCAACGATGTGCAATTCGATCTTATCGAAGCACCTTTTGGTGCAGGCGCTTGGTTTACCCATGGCAGCTCGTTTCCACAAGAGACTAAGGATCTTGTTGACGGTGCCGACGCGGTTGTTAAAGGCCCGATTGGTTTGGGGCATGAAGAATCAAAACAGATACCAGTTGATGAGCAGCCTGAGCGCGGAGCTTTATTGCCCCTACGCCGCCGTTTAAATACGTTTGCGAACTATCGTCCTGTGTACCTGCCCAAATCATTGGCTCATTTTTCACCTTTGAAAGCCGAGGTGATTGGTGATGGTATCGATATAATTATGGTACGTGAACTGGTCGGCGGTCTTTATTTTGGTGACAAAGAAGTGGGTGTCAACGATCAGGGTAAACGCTACGTCAAAGAAACGCTTGAGTATGACGAAGATCAGATTAAAGATATTCTGCATGTTGCTTTAAAGCTATGTCAGGAACGTAAAAAAGTTCTGCACAATATTCATAAGAGTAATGTTTTAAAGTCCAGCGTGCTTTGGAACGAAGTACTTGACGAGCTGGCTCCTCAGTATCCGGATGTTGAGATTAAAAACATCTTGGTAGATGCCGCAGCCACGGCCTTGTGTTTGAACCCTGCGCAGTTTGACGTGATGGTGATGGAGAACATGTTCGGCGATATTTTGAGCGACCAAGGCGGCGGTATTTTAGGCTCGCTTGGCCTCATGCCATCGGCTTGTCTGGGGCCAAACGGTAAGGCGTATTATGAGCCTTCCCATGGATCTGCACCGGATATCGCTGGTAAGTTAGTTGCTAACCCATATTCGATGATTGGCTCGATGGCAATGATGCTGGAATACAGTTTCGGCATGGTTGATGAAGCGCGCAATGTTTGGGATGCCATGCAAAGCGTATTCGCTGATGGTTATTCAACTTCAGATCTTTCTAAACCAGGTAGCGGTGTCGAGCTTCTGCCGACTAACGAGTTCGGCGACAAAGTGGTCGAGCATCTGTTGGCTAAATGTGTTTAAAATCAGATCCTGAGAAAACAGATATAGATTGTACGAAATAGGCTCGCACAGTTGTTGCGAGCTTTTTTTGACTGTCGTTTCACGCGATAGTCTTTGCATACTAAGTTGAATTATTATGCCGAGAGAATAGTGACTTATGAAGCTAAATATTTACCAAATCGATGCCTTCGCTAATAACGTTTTTGAGGGTAATCCTGCTGCGGTGATTGCGTTGACTGAATGGCTAGACGATAGCCTGATGCAATCAATCGCGGCTGAGAATAACTTAGCTGAAACAGCGTTCTTCGTTAAAGAAGAGGCCGGATTTCGAATTCGCTGGTTTACTCCTGCGGTTGAAGTTGATCTGTGTGGTCACGCAACTTTAGCCAGCGCCTATGTGCTCTATCAAAAATTGGCTTACAAAGGGGCGTCACTGACCTTCAATTCTCGCAGTGGCCCGTTAACCATCAGTCAAGATGCAGGTCGCTACGTAATGGATTTTCCAACCCAGGCTTGCCAACCGTGCGAAGTACCCAATGGTTTGGTTGAAGCCTTAGCTTGCGAAGTTAATACCTGTTTTAACAATGAAGATTACTTGGTGGTACTCGATACCGAACAAGAGCTGTTGAATTTACAGCCTGACTTTTCTCGCTTGGCTGAACTTGATCTGCGTGGTGTGATAGTCACTGCGCCATCGCTAAAATACGATTTTGTAAGTCGATTTTTTGCTCCAAATGTAGGAATTAATGAAGATCCGGTCACGGGTTCTGCTTTTACAAAACTAATACCGTACTGGGCACAACGCCTAGGTAAAGATATGCTTAGCGCAAAGCAAGTATCTCAGCGCGGAGGCGAAGTATTCTGCCAGATGCGTGGCGACCGAGTACTTATTGCCGGCTCTGCGGTCAGTTATTTGCAGGGTTGTATAGAGATATAGCTAGGTACATATTTGCCACAAGCGGATCTACACGCCTAGTCAATCTAAATTAAGCCCATAATTGGTCTGATTAGACGGTTTTTCGCTACAATCACTATGCGAAACCGTTCATTAGTGGTTAAAAATCAATATTTTAGAGTATTTGGTTGTAAATAAATGAATCCAAAACCAAGCTAATTGCATCTAAGCCTATGTAAACGTCAATTGTGGCGCTATTCCGATTAACTGGAGACAGATGAAATGAAAAATCTAATTGTTGCTGTATCTTTCGCGACCTTTAGTCTCGGCCTGCCATATGCCATGGCACAGCAAGCCATCGCGCAACAAGCAGCGGCGCAAGACACCATTGATGTCGAAAAGGTCGTTGTTATTGCTAATGAAAAGGAAGGCGTAAAAACCGACGTTGGCAAGCGCCGAATCGTTATCGATATTGACACCAACGAGGCGCGCGATGCAGAGGACGAAATTCGCGCAGCAATTAGCACGGTACGTGATTTGCTGGGCGAAGAAATTGGGGCTGAGTTAGAGACAGAAATAAGTAACCTCAGCGATGACGAGCGGGACAAAGTCCGTCTGAAACTTAAAAAGGTATTTGGCGGTAGCGGTCTTAGTGTCGGTGGTGCGGATGGAATACATTTCGGTGATGGCGGTGGCATCGGGTTTAGCGAATTCCTTATTGCGATGACCGCAATTGTGTTCACCCTAGGCTTACCCGTTATTATCTTAGTATTGGTGCTGGTGTTTAGTAATCGCAAACGTAAACAAAAGATGGCTGTTATCAGTAGTTACTTAGAAGCTAACCAACCTGTTCCAGAGTTTGTGATGGCTGAATTCGGTGGTAATTCTGCAGCGACCTCAAGTTTTAGAAGTGGATTGACTTTCTTATTCGTCGGTATTGCGATAGTTATCGTTTTAGGACTGGATGAAGGAATAGGTGCTGGATCATTAGGCCTGATCCCAATCGGTATTGGTCTTGCTCGGCTAGCGAGTTGGAAATACGATGCTGATCAAAAAAATAATTCGGACGACGGTTAGACCGCTAAGGCTACAATAAATTGGGGCATCTTCAGCAATGGAGATGCACTGTAGCTATTTCAAGTGAACCAGTATTCTGAGACAGCACTGATCAACCTTGCGGTAAGCAACAACGATCAGAATGCATTTGGCGAGTTAGTGAAGCGCAATCAAACGAGCGTGCGTCACTCACTGCGCCAACTAAGTAACTGGAATGAGGCTTTGGCCGACGATCTAGCCCAAGAGACATTTATTCAGGCTTACAAGGGTCTGCACAGGTTTAATCAGAAGTCGAAGTTTTCCAGCTGGCT
>JBLHMH010000212.1:0-5347 GCA_047621785.1 Polaribacter sp.
CAAGACCGTCCATCAAATAGTAAAAGCCCTTACCCGGTTCACCCAAGATATTCTGCTTCGGGACCTTTACGTCTCTAAAAAATAATTCAGCTGTGTCCTGTGCTTTGAGCCCCATCTTATTTAAGTTACGACCGCGTTCGAACCCTGGCATTCCTCTTTCGACAATCATCAACACCATAGAGTGAGCGTTATCGCCCCCTTCTAGCTTAGCGGCTACGATAACTAGGTCCGCTAAGATTCCGTTCGAGATATAGGTCTTAGAACCATTTAAGACAAAATGATCACCGGCATCACGTACCGTTGAGCGCATGCCAGATAAATCACTACCAGCATCGGGTTCGGTCATTGCTACTGCAAGAATTTTCTCGCCAGAAACACAGCCAGGCAGAAAACGATCTTTTTGTTCCTGAGTACCAAATTTCTCTAAGTAAGGCCCTACCAATCTACTGTGTAACGTATTAAACCATTCGCCACATTGTTGACGCACAGTTTCTTCAATGATGATTTGTTCAAAACGAAAATCGCTATCGCCAAGACCACCATATTGCTCCTCTGGCCAAATCATTAAGAAGCCTTGTTCACCCGCTTTAGTAAAAGCCTCACGATCCACGATCCCTTGTTCACGCCATTTTTCCATGTTTGGAGCAATATCCTGCTCTAGAAACTTACGATAGGCCTCGCGGAACATATTTTGTTCTTCGGTGAAATTTCTCATACAACACTCGTTTTGTGATTTTTAAAAGGATTGTCAGTATTGTAGATTCCTCAAACAAAAGTTCAATGACAGAAGCCATCATAGGTATAGACATAATTTATTGAATTAAAACCGATATTCATCCTGTTTAGCTTTCGAATAGTAGTTTATGTCTATTTAATCGAAAGAAAGTGTCATTGATTCCCTACACAATATGAATAAACTTCACTCAATCAACATTCACCTCCTGCGCAAATAAAGATAAAATATGAACCTAAGTGATGCACTCCGACAACGCAGATCTATCCGTAGCTATTTGGGCAAACAGATAGACGACGATTTACTTCAAGCAATTTTTAAACAAGCACAGTTATCTCCTTCCAACTGCAACACCCAGCCTTGGCAGGTGAGCGTGGTTTCAGGCGCAGTGAGAGATAAAATTGAACAGCGCATGATCGCTGACCTGATGGCTGGAAAAAAGCCAGAGAATGCCTTCAAACCAGGCGATCAAGGCCTAGTTGCACCGTATCGTAAACGCCAGATTGATTGCGCTATTGCACTGTATGATTCGGTTGGGGTTAAATATGAAGAGAAAGACAAGCGCCAGGAACTAATGCTACGCAATTGGCAATTTTTTGGTGCGCCACACGCGGCATTTATTTCAATGCCTAAAACCATGGGCGAAGTTAATGCAGTAGACATTGGAATCTATGTGCAAACCCTTATGCTTATAATGACGGCCAACGGGATTGGTTGTTGTCCACAAGGCGCATTGGCTATGTTCCCAGCCGCCGCTCATGAACTTGCTGGAATCCCAGAAGATCATGGCGTTTTACTAGGACTATCCTTTGGCTATGCCGATCTACAAGCCCCAATCAACAACTATGCCGTGGGTCGAGAAGAGATGCAGTCTGTGACCTCCTTTTATTCTTAAGGAACCGATAATTTAGTATTATTGTAACACCATGAATCGGAGCGACAATTCATCGCTTGTTACACCCCGTCATATGTTTGAACAACACGGCATAATTTAGAACACCAATACGTTTCAATTTAATTATCAAGAAAAGAGAAAACTATGTACGATCGAAACACGCTTGAAAACAAAGTGGCCTTTATAACCGGGGGTACCAGTGGTATTAACTTGGGTATTGCCAAAGGAATGGTTGAAGTTGGGGCTAAGGTTATCGTGCTTGGCAGAAACCCAGAGAAAGCCACTGCTGCAGCGCAAGAAATAATGAATGAAAAAGGTGGCAGCGCCATGGCAATTACAGCTGATGTTCGCGACCCAGATCAGGTAGAGGCCGCTTTGAAAGAAGCGACCGACGCCTTTGGTAAGATCGATATACTTATTTCAGGCGCGGCCGGAAACTTTCCAGCTCCAGCTCTAGCTATCTCACCCAAAGGATTCAAAACTGTGGTTGATATTGACTTAATAGGAACTTACAACGTTTTTCAATTAGGTTTTAAGTATCTATCTAAAAATGCATCATTGATCGCAATTACAGCGCCACAGGCAGTTGTGGCGATGCCTTTTCAAGCTCATGTTTGTGCCGCAAAAGCTGGCATCAATATGTTGATTAAATGTCTGGCGGTTGAATGGGGTCCTGCTGGCCTTAGGGTAAACGGCATTTCACCGGGTGCGATCAACGAGACTGAAGGCGCTGACCGACTTGCGCCAGAAGGACCGATTAGAGACGCCATGATCCAAAAGGTTGCCTCTCGTCGCTTTGGTGAAAAACAAGAAATTGCCGATGCGGCGATTTATTTATGTTCAGACATGGGTAAATACGTAAACGGAACCATTCTCACTGTCGATGGCGGGACTGAATTGGGTGATGCGAGCGCTGACTGCCTTAGCATGCCCGAGCGTTAAGCTAGACCGACTTAATAAACTTAGCAAGCTGTAGGGTCGCAAGCTTGGCTTCCTTAATAACAGGCCAGAGAGTCTGGAAGTCATGAAACTGGGTATCGAAAATGTCTAATTCGATATCCACTCCCATGCTCTTGGCCCGACTTTCAAATGCTTGAATCTGATCGACAAATTGTTCGCCACCACCGCATTGAATATACGTTTTCGGTAATGGCGATAAATCCGTATTGATAAAGTTTGCGCGCAGATCGAATAAATCTGCCTGGCCCATATGATCTGAATAACTCTTAAGCAAAAAAGCGGGATCAAAAATATCGTTACTTTGATTGCTAATTATGCTGCCGCCGTTAGCCGTCGGTTCTACCCAGGGTGAGATAAGCACCAAACCATCGGCACCCCTATTACCTGAATGTTGACTCGCTAGGCTAGACAAAGCCAAAGCAGTGTTAACGGCTAGATTAGCCCCGGCAGAATCTCCTCCAAGCAACACATTCTGGTTTGGATACTCGGCTAGTATTTGTAAGCTCACTGCTAGACAATCATCTTGCGCCGCGGGAAATACGTGCTCAGGACTCAAGCGATAATCAGCGGCAATCACAACAGCGTTAGATTGCTCTGAGATTAATGATACGAGATTTTGATAACCTTCTGGTGAACCGGCAACAAAGCCGCCACCATGAAAATAGATAAAAACTGGTGAACTCGGCTCCGAGTTGTTGGGTGTCGTGATAAGACAACGTATGCCTGCGATATCACGTTCCCCGGTGGTGACCTGCATTTTTGGCAACACCGAAGAGCCGGCGCCATCCATAACGGCGCGCAGATACCCTACACCCCGCTCACTGCCATCACTGAACATCTTGCGAACCACTCGTGCGCAAAGCTCTGTTAACCAAGCGCGCCCTGGCATTCGCTGCCGCGAGTGCAGCATCGAAAGTAGCGGACTAAGTAGCTTTGGTTTCAAATTAATTATTTTCCTATAAAGGTCGCTTTACGCTTATTCAGAAATGCCGTTACGCCAATTTTTGCATCTTCACTAGCAATGCATTTAGATTGCAAGACCGCCTCTGCATCAACCACTTCAGAATAACTCATCAGTGTAGCCTTGCGCATTAATTGCTTGGCATATTTCTGTGCGATTGGAGCACCTTGCGCCAAATGTTCGGCCCATTTTTGAGCTTCTTGGCGTAAACGTTGGTTTGCAACTTGCTTGTTGGCAAGTCCTAAATCAAGACATTCACCTGCGTTTAAACGACCTGCGTCGACAGCCATCTCCAAGGCCCTATGATACCCCAATCGCTGTACTAGTAATTGAGTTGCGCCACCGTCTGGCATTAAGCCAATCGCCGAAAAAGCCTGATATATATAAGCGTCGTCAGCCATCATGACCAGGTCACAATGCATGACTACCGCAGAACCGATACCGGCTGCGACACCATTTACAGCCGCGATTATCAATTTAGGCGAATTTGCCATTGCCATAAGAAACGGCTTGTACTCAGCCTCGCATTGTTCAACGAATGAAGGGTACATTGAAGTATCTTCAGTCAAATCAGCGCCAGAGCTAAAGCCTCGTCCCTCACCGGTTAAAACAATGACTCGAACATCATCATCAGCCACCGCACGAATTAGCGTTGCCAGTAAGTCCTGGCGCAAACCCTGACTAAACGCGTTAAGCGTCTCTGGGCGATTGAGCGCAATGGTTGCTACACGATTTTTAATCGCGTAATTAACATTTTGGTATTCAGTCATCTCGTCCTCTAAATTTGTCGCAAGCCTCTATTAAACCCTTGCTTGAAAAGCGTTTGCTAAAAAGTTTTAGTAAGGCTCAGCTAAACAGTTCGCCACTAGCGGCTTGTGTTTTTACAATCTCTGGACAATTAAATCGTTCCCCAAACTTCTCAGCAAGCTGATCGCAGCGTTGAATAAAGTTATCCATGCCATAGGTATTCACAAATTGTACATAGCCGCCAGTATGAGCAGGAGCGCCGATGCCCATGATAGAACCTATGTTTGCGTCTGCGACTGATCGCAATACGCCAGTTTCAAGACATTTCAACGTTTCGATGACAGGACGAAACATTAAACGATCTTTGATATCTTGATCATCGACCACAACGCGCTCATCATAATAGAGATCAAACAGACCCGGCCAAATGTTTTTGCTGCCATCCTCGTGGTACTCATAGAAACCACCGCCGTGATGGCGGCCACCACGACCGTTATCGGTGATCATATCTTTGATCACACGGCGGCTTGTATCACCGTTGCTCCACTTATCAGTAAAGCCCATATCAGCCCAAGTTTCTTGCACTTTTCGGGCTAGTTCAAGACTGGTTTCATCCTGAATTTGTAGTGGTCCTACTGGCATGCCAATGGCTTTTCCTAGGGCATCGATCTTGACCGGATGAACGCCCTCAACAAGCAGTTGAGCACCCTCATCAAGATAGGTTCCGAAAGTACGCGAAGTAAAGAAACCTAATGAATCATTGACAACGATCGGCGTCTTGCGAATCTGTTGTGTGTAATCGAACGCTTTAGCGAGTGCTTCATCGCTGGTTTTGTCACCAGTAATAATTTCTACCAAAGGCATTTTATCGACCGGTGAAAAGAAATGGATACCCACAAAATTCTCTGGTTTAGAACTAGCCTTTGCTAGCAGCGTAATCGGTAAAGTAGAGGTGTTAGAGCCCCAGAAGCCATCGTCCGATAAGTATTTTTCAGTGCTTTGAGTAATCTTATTCTTTAACTCTACATTTTCAAATACAGCCTCGATGATT
>JBLHMH010000213.1:0-5317 GCA_047621785.1 Polaribacter sp.
CCCGGTTCTGACGCACCGGATGTCGACCTATTTGCAGGGTCGTTCATATAATCTTGAATGGATGCCACTTTGCGTTCTTTTGCTTCAAATAAACTTTCTAGGTGTTCGCGCGAATTCACTATGCCTAAGGACGCAATACGGCCTTCCTCATCAATCAATACTGCATAGGGTAGCTTGGCAACACCATAGGTTTTACCAAGTACCTCTGAGACAATATAAGGAAAGGCCTGTAAGCCCTGTTTCTCAATAAAACCTTTGTGGTCTTGGCTGTTACCATCACTAGCGACAACAACTTCCAACCAATCAGACTCTGTTTTGGCCGCTGATTTCAAGGCCGGCAATAATGTTTTGCAAACCGGACAATCAGGCGAAGCAAAGAACAGCAGTTGTGATTTGCCTTTCTCGATTGATGTACCAACTTCAATCAGGCCATCATTGACCGTCGGTAAAGAAAGATTGGGGGCAACTTCACCCACTTCGAGGTTCTGGTTCATGGCTAATGCGCCGGCAGGAGCTACACGTTCAAATAACACCCCTATTTGGCGGGTCAGGGCAAAAATAACCACCCCCATAAGCAGAATTAATATCCATAAAATAATATTTGAAATCAGTAGTAGACTCATGAGTTACCCAATATCTGAATTTTTTGTTGATTTGCTATAAGCTGATCACTGCTCAGGTACAGCAAACCAAGTGCAGCGGCTAAAGGTAGAGTTAAAACCCAAGCAATGCCTAGAGAAGCAGCTTGGGAGCTGATAGCAAACCAGCAAAGCCCAATAAGCGCCGCATTTCGCAGCAACAACATAGGACTGATTTTTAAGTCGGCACCGGGGCCACCACAGCCACAGTCAATATCGGCGTTGCCTTGTAATATTTGTTTTACAAATGCGAGAAAATAAATACCAAACAGGCTGCCGGCTAGCAACACACCAAGCTTGGCACTTATCGGCACCAGGATTAAAGCACAAATAATTAGTTCAAACGCACCAATCAGTCTGGGTAACAACGACGCCACTGCTTGGGATCCAACACCATAAGCCTGTATGGTTTTGGCGTAATAACTCTGGTTTTCAGCAGACAGCTTACTCAAGCCAGCTTGTAATAGAATACCCATTATCAGCAGCTCAATAGCGCCTGTAAAAACAGACGTTACGCTTAATTCGGTGGATAAAAGTTCCATCAGTAACTCTTATGCACCAACAAGGGGGTCACATTACCAAAGTCGGAAACGGTTTGAATCAAACTACCATCCTGCGCGTTAAAGACATCTAAATTTAACTCACCATTGGTCACAACTAACAAAGGCTTTGCCCCTCTGGTAACGGCAATAGAAATAGCCCAATTTGGGGTCTCAATTACGCGCACGCGTTGTTTCGTTTTTAGGTCAAATACCCAAACCTGCGTGCCACCGTGGGTCTGCGTTCCCTCGTGACCATCTGGCTGAAAGATAGTGTACATCAAACCAGCATCATCAAAATCATTTAGCCCTAAACCACTGGGGCGCCACTTACCTTTTTTATCTTGTTCAGATAGCATATCCCAGCTGCCTAGATATTTAGCCTCTTCGCCGCTCATATCAAAGCTGTGAAGTAGCCCTTTAAAGCTTGGGAAATGAGCGATTCCATCGATAAACACAGCGTGTTCGAAAATGGGCGTATCATTGGTGTCAAAAAACGGCTCGCTACGGCTTTGCCTATCTAAAGTACCGTCAAGCTTCAGATTGCTTGTCATGATGGCGCCATTACTACAAAGCGATGCGACACTTCGTTTACCTAAGGGGTAGGTCAACACGCAACCAGGCGTACCTATTTCCGCAACTATCTGTTGGGAGTCCAAGTCAACCACATTGAACGAAGCAGCAGGGTCAAAATTTGCCGCATAGAGCAACTTTTCATCGCTCGATAACGCCATTGCGTAGCGTTCGGGGAGTGCCTGCAAGCGGTTTGGTTTTGGCCATACAATTTCTTTCTTGATTGACAGGGTTTGCTTGTCATAGATTGCCAGTACATCTTCGCGAGGACCTCTTCCTCCACGCGCATGAAATGTTTCAAGGATATAAAACTCCCCACGAGTTTTTGATTGAGTGAAATTACCTAATAGATTTTTATGTACCAGTCCTTTAATACGTTTTGAATGCTTAGTTTCGGCCACATCTAGCACGATGACTTTGCCACCAAACATATTGAAAAAGCTCGCCTCATCAACCATAACCCACGACTCAGGATAACTCATCGGCAGAGTGGCTACGCGACCCGTCTCTTCGATCGGCAAGGGCGGCAATTCACGATCGGCGATAATTGCCGGCTTAGCGTCGGGGTGCTGTGCGTCAGCGCCAGTAATTGCCGGGCCAACACCTAAGGTTGTTGTCTGTTTGGCTGGCCCTACTGGCTGCTCAGCATCTGGTTCAGCCACTTCAACATTTTGGACCGTGGCTTGGGATGATTCAGAACATGCCATCAACGCTAGCATAATTCCCGCACTCAGAAGGCTTCTCGAACGGAGTTTAATATTCATTGCTGTTTCCTATTTCACTACTCACAAGTTGATAGTTTAGTTGTAAACCCGAACCGCTTAAATCATCAATTCAGACTATGCCACAAATTGATTTGCTCTTGCACCAAGCCGAACCCTGGATTCAAATGTTTAATCTCATTAGTCGAGGTTTGGTGGCGAGATCGGCGGTATTAAAACGTCGATGGCCGCAGCAATTGCCAAAAGCTCTCGATCGCTACCTCGTTTACCATCTAAAGAAACGCCCAGTGGTAGGCCAACAGCGCTGAGCGCCATTGGCAAAACAACACCTGGCTGACCGGCTAATGCACCTGGACTAGAATTATGATCATTTATAAAGATCGAAACTGTTTGTCCATCAATAATGGTTTGTTGTGGGTTAATCGGGGTCGCCAAGGGTGCTTCGCTGGCAGTTGCAGGAAAAATGATGGCTGAGACATTATGCTCCTCAAAGTAGACCGTATAGCTACTCTGCATATTAGGTAGTGAGCGTTCAATAGCCGCTCGGTATACGTCAACGGAGATTGCATTAGGCGCTCCAGGCATAACCAGATCATCCCACATGGCTTTTACATCAGGTCCGAAAGCGGAATGTAGCTCATCAATCGTTGTGCCATTGCCCCAGTCATGTAAAAATTTTTTCACACCCGGGTAGGTTTCAAAAAATAATATTGGATAGAGGCCTGAATCTGTTAACAGCTGTGCATCCGGCAAATCAGCTTCTACCAGAGTAACTCCGGCTGCTCGCAAGCGATCTAATACAGCGTTGAACTCACTTAACATCTCCAAGCTTAGCCCAGCATGGAAAAATGCTTTGGGAACACCCAAACGAAGCTGCGTTAAATCAATGTTTGCTAGCGCGTCTAGTTCGCCAGACAGCACAGAGTCGATTAATGCCATGTCTTGTACCGAACGCGTCATTGGCCCAACTGTATCCAAGCTTGTTGCTAAGGGGGCTATGCCGCTATTGTCGTAGCGTCCCGTTGAAGGTCTGAGACCGTATAATCCTGTATAGGCGGCAGGTACTCTAATTGAAGCCGCAGTATCGGTTCCCATCGCGATTGGTAAGATACGCGCGGCAACGGCAGCTGCACCACCACCGCTTGAGCCGCCTGCGATGCGCGCTCTGTCATAAGGGTTGAATTGCTGGCCGTAATGCGAGTTATAACCAGTAGAGCCGAATGCCCATTCCTGTGCATTATTCTTACCAAAAATAATGGCATCTGCAGCAATCAGCTGGTCCACCAAGGGCGCATTTTTTGACGACATAAAACCTGCAAATTTACTAGTCCCAAAGGTAGTCGGCATGTCCTTTGTAACGATTAGATCTTTAAGCGAAATAGGAATACCAAACAATGGGCCCAACTGCACGTCAGATTCTCGTTTGGCATCTGCTCGCTTAGCCTGTTCACGTACTGCCTGTGGATCGATGGTTATGAAAGCGTTTAACGCATCATCATATTTTGCCGTTTGGGCAAGCAATGCTTCCATGTAGTCTGACACCGCAATTTCCCCTGACTTCAAGCTAGGCAATATTTGATGGGCTGTCATCGAGCGTAGCTCGCTGTCGCTCAGTGGCGAACTTTCGTTTACAGAACTGGAATCGTGGCAGGCCGTCAGCATCGACAGAACTAAGAATAGGAGAATTTGCTTTTTTGCATTCATGGAATAATCTCAATAATTAAAAAAAAAGCCGTACGAATTAATATCCATACGGCTTTTTTCAATCTTCTAAGGGCTTATTAGAATCGCATGCGCGCTTCGATACCAATGGTGCGAGGACGATTGGTAACCAAACGTTGTCGACCTGGTGTTTCAGCTGCGATAGAGCGACTGTCCGCCAGATTGGCACGTTCATCTGTTACGTTATCGACGAACAATGTTACTTCGACTTTCTCATTGACAGCACTCAAACGGATATTAGCCGTTGACCAAGAATCGCGCAAACGTTGCGTTGCAGCAGAAGCTTCATTATTCGAGCTAAAACTTTCGCCATAGTAATTCGCGTCGGCTCGTAAAACACCGCCCCAATCACTATTTAATTCAAAGTCGTACTGGACACTGCTCGTAACAGTCCAATCTGGAACGCCTTGGATCTTGTCACCGACTGTGACACCAGCAACACCACCAGTATCGGTGATTTCCGCTTTGGTATAACCAGCGCCAGCGGTGATAGTGAGGTTATCGGTTGGCGCTGCATTGATTTCAACTTCAAAACCCTTGCTTTCAGCTTCACCGGCATTATCTGTAAATTGGAAACCGCACGCCAGTCGATTGAGTTGTTGAACATCGGTCCAATCAATAAAGAAAGCGGCTGCGTTCAAGGTGACTCTATTATCAGCTAAGGTGCTTTTGAAACCCAATTCATAACTCCATAACTCATCTGAATCATAAGTAGTCGCATTCGAAGGATTCACTCCAAGGACTGCTAATTCAGCGCCGCATAGTGATGCTGGAACGTTACCGTTTACACCACCAATACGGAAACCTTTAGCCGCGCTGCTATAGATATTCAGATTTTCATTTGCTTCATACTGGACTGAAACCTTGGGATTAAAACCATCTTCACTTTGTTTTTCGTCAAATGATGTGGGCCCACCGTTAGCAAAACCATCCGAAGCATTTACAGCCGCAACGCTAGTGTCATAATATCGACCACCAGCAGTAACGGACCAAGCATCATTGAAGGCATAACTAAGCTCTCCAAATACCGCAAATTCTTCTGTGTCGGTGATGGTAGATGTTACAAAAATTAAATCACCAGGTACGATATCAGCTGGTGCACCAATAAAGGCATTCAATGCTG
>JBLHMH010000214.1:0-5288 GCA_047621785.1 Polaribacter sp.
TCGGTCATCTCTATTGCCTTCTGCTAATAATTTGGGGTTTAGTCATCACGCTCTGTCGTAGTTTGATCGTTGTCGTCAGCCCACGACCAGACTTCTGTATTTGAACTTTTTGCTGACCCCGCTCGCTTACGTTGCTTACCCCCAAGCTTCACCCGTTCTATAGGGCGAACATCATGTTCTGGAAACAAATTGGCTAAGCGATCGGCCACCTCATATACCTTAAGTACTCGAATAAAGGTATCCAACGAAACTGTTTCACCTGCTTCCATTCGAGTAATGGTGCGCCGTGATACTCCCGCTTCAGCTGCAACCATAGACTGACTTAAATTTTTACTCAATCGTAGTTGCTCTAACTGCTGGCCCAGTGCTTTTATAGACTGCTGCGGCGAGGCTGTTTTAAAATCATGATAATGCGCCATATATTACCCTTAATTCGAATAAATATTATTTACGAGACATATATTACCCATCTATCATACAAAAATCAATAAATATTACGAGCAATATATTGCTCATTAAACACAAATATTGCTATTATGCGCCACATTTGTATCACTTTTAGCATGAAACTCTCTCGGTAAATATCCATGCCCAATCGAATACACCAATCGCTGATTCTTTGCCCCTTCTAAACTTAAGTTGACAGCACTACGGTTAACGAAGATTATATGTCCGGCAGATAGACATTAGCATGCTTGCTGTTCAAGGTATCTTTTGGGGAAATATTCCTGAATTTAAACTAACAGAAACTGATATCGAAACTTAGTCATCCGTATAGCTTTTATCTTAGATTAGGATACCCAATGGAAAGCAAAGGAGTATGTTAGGTTCGCCAGAAGACTTTCGCCTCGGCGCACTTGATGTTGCCCCTGGTCGTAATACGATTACCGGCAGCACACAATCTGCTCATATCGAACCTAAGATCATGGATGTATTGTGCCTGCTGGCACAGACTAGTGGCGAAGTTGTTAGCCGCAATGAGTTGCTCAATCAAGTATGGAGCGTTGAATCGGGGGCAGATGAATGCCTAACTAGAGCTATCTCATTACTGCGCAAGTCACTAAAAGTATGCGGCAATAACTCCATTGCCATTGAGACAATTCCAAAGCGCGGCTACCGCCTAGTTACTGTCGATATTGACCCTGACATACCTGATTTTACCCTGCCTGATAGGATCGGCCAGGTAGATATAGAGGTCAATCAAACCCCTGCCTACTCTATCGCGGTATTGCGCTTTGATGATATGAGCCAGCAGCACGACCATGCTTATTGGGCAGACGGGATTACTGAGGAGATACTTAATGCTTTAGTCGGTGTAGCTGATTTGAAAGTAACGGCCCGCACATCTTCTTTTTCATTCCATGGTAAGAATATAGACATTCGGGAGATCGGTCAGGCATTAAATGTTGCCTATATTATTGAAGGGTCTGTACGCCAGTTTGATAACAAAATCAGAGCTACCGCACAGCTAATTAGTACTATTGATGGCACCCATGTTTGGTCTAAGACTTATGACGGTCTGTTAGATGATGCTTATCGGTTTCAAGATAGGCTCTCTCATTGCATATTAGATGACACACTTACCGCGTTAAATATTGTTAAGAAGCTGCCGTCTGGCTCTAAACGAACCCATAACGAAAAGGCCTATACTTTATTTATTCAAGGCCGAACCCTGACCTTGCAAGCCAATGGTCAATTGACCCTGCCGACTGCGATTAAGCTATTAGAACAAGTGGTCGACATTGATCCAAATTTTGCAGAAGGATGGGCATGGCTTGCATTGGCGCATCATAATCTTCCGGAATACTCAACAACAGTAAAGTGGGCTGACCATGTTGCTGCGCATAAGTATGCCAGCAAGCGGGCAATGCAATTAGATCCAAGCTCAAGCTATTCCTTAAAGGCACACGCTGGGGTTAAATGTGTTGAGCTTAAATTTGACCAAGCGCTAAGTGCTTATAAAGAGGCCTATGAACGAGACCCTAATAATGTAGACCATATATTGGTTTATGCCTATATGTTGGCTGGCGTTGGCCTTAACCAGCAGGCACACGACTTATTTAAGATAGGTTTGCCGCTCGACCCACTGTCTGGACCTTGGCATGCAAATTTTGGAACTATTGAGGTGGCGTTGCATAATTTTGCAGCCGCTGAGAAAAATTTTAAGCAATCCTTAAGCCTTGGCTATGGCCCTGCAGCCGTCTTGTTAGGTCAGCTCTATACGCTGATGGGGGACCAAAACAAAGCGATTGCTTTTCTAAATCAGAAATTCAACCAACTAGACCCTATTTTTCAAAAGCAGCTTCGTTCGAAAATAATTCGCAAAGCGGTCTATGCCTCCATATTCAAGCAATCAAAACCGGCGCGTTGGCTAATTTCGAAAGTGTTAAAGAGTCGGATGCGCAAACCAAGCTGGCAACCTACCGTCATGTCGACCCTATCGATGATTGTGGTCGACCGCCCTCTAGACTTCATGGAACACATTTTAACCAAGCCCAATTCATTCGTCGCGCATACCATGTCGCGCATTTGGGACCCCAGTGCGGAAGCAAAGAATATTCGAATGCACGCGGACTTTCCGGACTTTGCTGAGAAAATAGGCCTGTTACGCTGTTGGCAAGAAAACGGTTGGCCTAGCCATTTCAAACCTTTTGCGGGCACTGACGGATCAAACGGCCAATATACGCGCAGCTAGTACTCTTTTAATAAGCCCAGGGCTCTCCTTATTCTGCGGAATCGCAGATTCCTGGGCTTAAGATTGGTCATAAGCCAGCTAATCGTTCGTTTTCAGTTGCGCGCACTTCCATCATATAAACATCATACAAAAATCAGCGCGACCACAGGAACTAGGACCACCGCGCTGTCAGTATCTAGGTCACGTTAGAGCTTAAATACTGGCGTATCCCCCCGTAGGGGCACATGTATAGGCGTTCCTCTACTTAAATGGGTGGTCTTTGCTCATACCTTCCTCAAGTAGGAAGGTGTCGCCAAGCCCCTATAAATAAGCAGTAAATATGGAGATTAATATGAGTAACAATAAACTTAGTATCAAAAACTTAGGTAGCAGAACTATTAAGGTAGTAGCTCTGGTAGCAACACTCTGGCTAACATTAGCAAGTGTCGCCATGGCGCAATCCTTTACCTTCACATCGAAAAACGGTGAAATAACCCAGCTTGGTGGGGACGGCACTAATGGTGTTGCCTATACTGCAATGACGTGGACTGGAACCGCCACCCGTGATACCGGCGACGGCAAAATGCTCAAATCCACATCGACCTGTATAATGATGAGCCAGCCACCCAATGACTCATTGTTTAATATGCATATGCTTTGCGATGTCATAAGTGCTGATGGCACCTTTAGTACTACTATGGGGTGCACAGTTCTCAATCCGGAAACGGGTGCAACAAGTTGTATTGGTGGAATGTATGGAACCGGCGGAACCCTCAAGGGGCGCGGCGGTAGTATCACTAGCCATAGCAAATCTTCTGGCGCAATAGCAACCGGTACTGGGCAGTGGTTCGAATAATCTTAACCTTCAAAAGTGTAATGATCATGGATGAATGAGGTGGCACGTAGAGCTGCGATTGCAGCTCTACGTGCCTTCGCTATTTACATAACTAGGTAGTTCAATAACAGTTTCAAAAAGGAGATCGGTGCTATGCGCGCTAAAGTTATGAAGAACCATTTTACAAACGAGGCAGAAGCGGTTGCCACTATAAAGAAAGCAGGCTTCTTCCCTGCGATACTCGATATAGATCCTGTTACAAACACCCCGCATTGGCACGACTTTGATTCAATGCTGTTCGTTCTTGATGGGCAGCTGATGATCACCAATGACGTATCGGGTGAAGTCTGTGTTCTTGAGCCAGGTGATCGAGTCGACTGGCCTGCGCGGCTTCTACACCATGAAAATCACAAGGATTTTCGGGCCGTTTTCGGGTTTTCGGTAGACCCCACAACCTTATCGATACCGATTGATAAGCCACCTGAACAATTAATAGCAACATCAGTGTGACAAGTAACCCAAGGTAAGTTTAATCGTCTGATGAAAATTATTTAATTCACAGAAATAAAATTAGGACGATTTTAGTATCAAGCATTTAGAAGCTGACTATCTAGTCATAGGCTGTTCACGCAGTTCTTGGGTAACGCCTCGAGAAATCGAGCGGACCCAGTGTTCTTCAAATCACCCCTTGGCGGCCAGCTAGCAATGATCATGGCGTCTGCCACGGTCAGATCGGTTGATGATTTGTTCGAAAGGCTTGAAGCTTCAAACGTCATGGCGCGTGTTGACACTGCCGTAAAGCCAACAATCTTTCATTACGGGGTGCTTTCCAACGGTGAATTAGAGCAACTGCGTCGGGTCAGTAATGTTATTTACGGCGCTCACGTAAAACGGATTTCCACCTCCCAAATAGAATTAATAACACACAGTAGTATCTCAGCAAAGCCTGATACTTTGTATATTGATTGCACCGCAACCGCGGTTCAGTTCTCGGATGAAGTTAGGCCAATTTTCGATGGTAATTTAATTACACCGCAATGTGTAATAGCACCTCTAATTCCCTATAGTGCTGCGATAGTGGCATTTATTGAGGCTAACTTCGAAACCGACGAAGAAAAAAATGCGCTTTGCCCACCTGTTTCTGTAGCCGATACGCCAACTGAATGGATGAAATCTTTTTCCGATAATTTAATGGCCCAAAACCGTATAGACCAAAGTCCGAAACTGGCTGAGTGGACTAAAACCATTAGACTCGAACCATTTAGCCGCGTAGTCGACGCCGCTGACGAGAATAATATTGAACATATGAAAATTCTAAGTGGTCTTAACGAAACAGCCGAGCCAGCCGTCAGGAATTTATGCAATTTAATGGCAAGGGCCGACGCCTAACATATTTAACAAAAAGGCAGGGCCAGAGTAATCACTATTTTCAATAAATCCAGATCCCTCAAACAGTCTAGTGGTGACGTGTGTGGGTACGCACTAAGATCGCTAGAGGCACGGAGCCATAAGTACGTACATCGGGTTACGACTCAGCGTCACCCAAACGCTCTAGGCGCTCCTCTTGTTCTTTAAGCGCAGCTTTAATCTCTAGCATAACTGAATCGACATCGGCGGGCCGCGTGTCGACCTCGATGATGCCTTTGAGTTTAGTGTTGGGTGTGAGTTCGCCTTTTTCAAACAGCTTCCAGATCTCTTTAGCGTACTGACCCTTGAGTAAATCAGGTGCGAATTGGCCGTAATAGTTAGTCATGTTACGCACATCACGTTCTAACATGG
>JBLHMH010000215.1:0-5227 GCA_047621785.1 Polaribacter sp.
GTATTTACATTGGCTATTTTCATATTCTATCTGCACCCAACCTGCCGTTCCGGCGTATCAAATTATGCGCCTTGGATGCCGATGCGAATTATTCAATTAGTGGATGTCATGCCAAGTATGCTGGCAACGCATTGATGAATATGGGGCTTGACTTACCCTATGTGCATGCAATGCAATCTAGCCAGAATATAGATTACATGGACAAAGGCGATTTTTCATCACGCTTAATTGTCCTAAAAAAAGATTGACCCTGGCAAGCCTATAACTTTAGATCGCCTGCTATTTTTAGGCAATTGAGCGAATCATTTTTACACGTGTTATAAAGTTCGCCACATTTATAAACATATTTATCATATAATTATACAAAGCGATTCAGTTAAATGTCAGAGGGCAATAATAGTTTATAGGCTATTGAAAAGCCCTTATTTATTGGATGAAGCAAAAATGCTGAAGCAACTAAGTTTCGTTCAGTTCATCAAGTCGTAAATATTTAGAAGGAGCGCAAGCAAAAATGAAGATAACCAAGTTCAAACTCTATGCGGTGAAACCGCGCTGGTTATTTTTAGCCATTGAAACCGATGAAGGTATTACCGGTTGGGGCGAGCCTGTTATTGAAGGTCGAGCACATTCAGTTGCGGCCGCGGTGGAAGAACTCTCTGTCTACCTGATTGGCAAGGACCCTCGGCGTATTAATGACCATTGGCAAACGCTGTACCGAGGTGGTTTTTATCGTGGTGGGCCGATTTTAATGTCAGCTATAGCGGGTATCGATCAGGCCTTGTGGGATATAAAGGGCAAGGCCCTGGGCCAGCCAGTGTACGAGTTACTGGGTGGTTTAGTGCGTGACAAAATGAAAACTTATTCTTGGGTGGGTGGGGATGACCCAGCGCAGGAGAGCGAGCAAATTAAAACTCTGATGACGCAAGGTTGGGATACCTTTAAACTCAATGGTTGTGGTCGTCTTAAGATGATCGACGGTCACAAGGCTGTCGACAAAGTAATAGAACGAATTGCTACCATTCGCGATACCTTTGGTAACCAAGTCGATTTTGGTCTAGATTTTCATGGACGGGTGTCGGTACCAATGGCTAAGGTGTTATTGCGTGAACTAGAACAATATCGCCCCTTGTTTGTGGAAGAACCGGTCTTGGCGGAACATGCAGAGCAGTATTCGGAGCTAAGCCGAGGTACCAGTATTGTGCTTGCGGCAGGCGAGAGAATGTTCAGTCGTTTCGATTTTAAACGAGTCTTTGAAAATGGCGGGATTGGAATTATTCAACCGGATTTATCGCACGCTGGGGGTATTACCGAGTGCATAAAAATCGCATCAATGGCCGAAGCTTATGATGTTGCCCTTGCGCCTCATTGTCCTCTTGGTCCGATTGCGCTAGCAGCTTGTTTGGCAGTGGATTTTGTATCCTACAACGCGGTAATTCAAGAACAGTCTATGGGCATTCACTATAATAATGGTGCCGAATTACTCGATTATGTGATCAACAAGGATGACTTTAAAATTGAAGATGGCAACATGAAGCCTCTGCCAAAGCCCGGCTTAGGAGTTGAGGTAAACGAGGAGTACGTGATTGAAATGGCAGCCCAGGGCTGCGATTGGAAAAACCCCATCTGGCGACATGAAGACGGCTCAATCGCAGAATGGTAAAACGCCTGAGATCTAAACTAAGTTATCCAAGTCGCTACATAAAAATACGTCTGAATTAATTTTTCTGTCGTTCCTTTAGCGCAGAATTAATGATCGCCAGAGCAGAATCCATCAATTGTTTTGCATTGGCAGACGCTTGATCAGCATGGTTATTTACTATCTCATCATAAACCTTCTTGTGTTCGGCATAATTAGCCGCTTGTACGCCCGTGCGCATATTGGTAAAGCGAATGCTCACTCGTAAAGTCGTGTCTATGATTCGGCCAAGTTGCATGAAAAAACGGTTTTCACTGGCATCAAGAATACTTAAATGAAAAGCAATGTCAGATTCAAGTGGGTCATCCAAGCCGGTCTCGGCATTTTTCATTCGGTCTAAGGCTTCGGCGATTTTAGCGATCTTCTTAGTGTTTTGACGTTGTGCAGCAAGCTTTGCAGCTTCTGGTTCTACAGCTACCCGTAATTCCGTAAACTCTTTCAATAATTCTAGGGAAGGGTTGGAGTCACGTATCCATCGCAATACATCGGCATCGAAAAGATTCCACTCGGTTTCAGGTAATATTCGTATTCCTTGGCGAGCTCGAGAGGTTATTAGTCCTTTTGCTGCAAGTGACTTAACGGCTTCTCTGGCGGCACTACGGCTAACCTGCATCTCATCGCAGAGTACCGCCTCACTGGGCACCGGATTCTCTTTGTTATACCTACCTCGAATGATTGCGCTACCCAAGGTATCGGCCACTTGCTGGGTAAGGTTTAAACCTCTGTTGATTCCGCTCATAGTTCCAACCTGAATTATTTTTTTTTATTGTCTTCGTTCTATGTCTATCGGGCCAGAAATTAAAAAGAGACGCTATCTAATAGAAAATACTCTTTTGCCAAAATGGAAAACAATTGTGTAATGGACTCCTTAAGGAAGCCACACTAATGGTACATAAATACGATAATTCAATCAATTAAATCTCTCATTCTTAGTTTATTAGCGAAGAGGCTTTGAGTTGGACTCAGTATCCAATTCAAATCGATAGCAGCAACCCAATTTGCATATGTATTATTTATATGATAAAACAGACTTAGTCGATTATAAGAAAAGTAATTCAATGTGTTTTTTTTCGTGCATAGCGCCGAAATTCGTTATCGACGAGGCAGTTGAACACTGTTGATTGTGGTCTGAACGCCTACGATTGTAGTCAACGGTAAAGAAGATTGAGAGACGAGGTTTTGCGATAGAGAAGCTTAGGTTTCATACGGCTCAGGTTTCATACCGCATTGTTTCAATAAACAACTAAAGTTCGACATAACTAGATTAAATTAACAACATATTCATCGAAGGAGATCAGATATGCATACCAGTTCGACTCATTTAAAGAGTAAAAGAAGAGTACTAGCGAGAACAGCAATTGCAGTGGCTGTGTCCGGTGCTATTCCAATGATGGTGCCAAGTTTCGCAGTTGCTCAAGACGCGGTCGTGGAAGAGATTGTCGTCACCGGTATTCGCGGTAGTTTGAAACGCGCACAAGATATTAAACGTAACGCGTCTGGAGTAGTTGACTCAATTGCAGCAGAGGATTTGGGTAAGTTTCCAGATTTAAACGTTGCTGAATCGCTACAGCGCGTGCCAGGTGTATCCATCGACCGTTCAGGCGGCGAGGGTCAGTCAGTCACGGTTCGTGGCTTGGGACCAAAATTCAATACTGTATTGTTGAATGGACGCCAGATTGCGACCGATACAGGCGACCGATCGTTTAGTTTTGATACATTGGCAGCAGAGCAAATTGTCGGTGCCGACGTATTGAAAAGCGGCGTAGCGTCTTACCAAGAGGGTGGCATTGGCGCGACTATCAACGTCAAGACTTCACGACCATTAGATAGTCCCGGTCTGCAAATAGCCGGTTCTGTAAAAGCTATTTATGAGACGCTATCTGAGGACTCCACTCCGGCAGCATCTTTGCTTATTAGCAATACATTTGCAGACGACACTTTCGGTGTTAGCTTAGCCGTAAGCCATACCGAACGCGATGTTCAGATCAACCGTATTCAAACTGCTGGTTGGCGCCCTGGACAAACCATCTCAAACAACCGAGATGGTGTTTTGTTTAATAATGCCTATATTCCACGAAACTGGGATCAAATTGTAGATGAGCAGGAACGTACGCGTACTAACGTTGGCCTAACCCTGCAGTTTGCGCCATCAGACGATGTTACTGTCACTCTAGATGGTTTTGTTTCTAAGTTCGAAGTTGATTCACTGGTTACCGACCTAGCTTCATGGTTCGAGCCTGATCGTGTTGGTTCCGGCGCAATCGATCCTTCCACAGGAACGTTGATTAACTTTTCTCAGGAAATTGGTCTTAACCAAGGTTCTGGAGACCCAGCCACTGACTTCGTTTCAAGTACACGTAATAGCCGTGATTCGAATACTGATGGTTTTGGTTTGAACGTCGAATGGGCGATCAACGAACAACTTACCGCTTCAATTGATGCGTCGACTTCGTCAGCTGAAAATGACCAGGCTGGGCGTAATAGATTCAATGTAATTGGTATTATCAATAACTATTCGTTTGATGGCACAGGCTCAACGCCAACCGTTCAACACGATGGCTTTGGCGGCGGAGCGTTACCATCAGCTGATCGTGCCCGATTGCACTACAACGAACGCAATGGTGTTACCAACGAAGATCAAATTGATGAAGTTAAGCTTGATTTGGAATATTTCTCAGATTCAGAAATGATCGAAAGCATTCGATTTGGTGTTTACAATCAATCACGTGAGAACACGCGTTTTCAGGTATTTGGAAATCAGTGTGCTTTTTGTGGCTATCAGGTTGCTGCACCAAATAGTACAGTTGGTCTAACCGCATTTACGGCGAATAACTTCTTTCCAGGCTTGATTGACACATTTTACGCCTACGATGGCGATGCCTATGAAGCATTTTTGGCATCGACAGGTAATCCAGTCACTCCAACTTTGCAAAACAATCGTTATACAATTAACGAAGACATAAGCAGTGCCTATGTCGACGGTACATTTAATTTCTCGATCGGTGAAATGCCATTGACTGTTAACGCAGGTTTGCGTTACGCAGAAACTGAGATTGATGTTACTGCGATCCAGAGTTTTATTAGTGATGTTGTACCGACCAGTGATTTAACCTTATTCTCAAATCGCTTTGGCCCTGCAACGACAATCACTGAGGGTGGTAAGTACGACAATATATTGCCGAGCTTGAATATGAAGCTAGAGTTAAATGAGGATATGGTTTTGCGTTTTGCAGCCTATGAGTCATTGACTCGTGCAACCATGGCAGAATTATCGCCGTCGACGACGTTCAACGAACCACGCCGCCAAAACCTAACGGCACAGGGCGGAAATCCAGCACTTGAGCCGTTTGAGTCAACTAACTTTGATTTAGGTTTTGAGTGGTACTACGGTGACGGTAACGTAGTCTCACTAGCCTATTTTAACAAAGAGGTCGGTAATTTTGTGACTACCTTAACCGGTGCGGAAACGTTCACCTTAGCTGATCGAAGTTCTGCTAACGGTTTTCGTTGTGCGGATGCACTTTGTGCACC
>JBLHMH010000216.1:0-5222 GCA_047621785.1 Polaribacter sp.
CTATCGGATCCGATAGCAATGTGACCACCAGCGTCGAGAAACTGTTTGAGTGGGAAAAAACCGTCACCTAGATTGGCCTCTGTGGTGGGACATAATCCTGCAATTGCGCCGGATTTAGCCAAGCTGTTAATCTCGGACGAGGTTAAATGAGTGGCATGCACCAAGCACCAGCGATCGTCGACCTCGTGGTTTTGCAATAGCCATTCAACTGGACGTTTACCACACCAAGCTAAACAATCGTTAACTTCTTTGGTTTGCTCTGCGATATGAATATGTATGGGAGAGTGCGGCCACGATCGATTGAACTCGGATAGAATTTCATTCATGGCCTCAGGTGATAGAGCTCGTAGGCTATGAAAGGCCATTCCAAGATTGGCATTTTCGTAAATGCTGGTTGATTTGCTAACGAGTTGAAGCAACTCAAGGTAGTTTTCTACATCGTTTCCGAATCGCAGTTGTTCGCTTGAAAGCGGTTCTTGACCAAATCCTGAATACATATAAGACACAGGCAGCAGCGTTAGATTTATACCCGCTGTTTTTGCGGCTTCAATAATTGATTCAGAGAGCGTGGCTGGGTTGTCGTAATGCAACCCACCTTTTTTTCGGTGAATATAGTGAAATTCCGCAACGCCGGTATAGCCACTTTTAACCATCTCTATATACAGCTGTGTTGCTATGGCTGTTAAATTAGCTGGAGAGATCTGATTTGCATAACGATACATTAATTCACGCCATGTCCAAAAATCATCTCCTTGAGATAGTTTGTACTCCGACAGGCCTGCCATAATGCGCTGAAAGGAGTGGCTATGAATATTGGGTATTCCAGGAATTCCTGTACCATAAACTTCGTCAGTTTTGACGCAATCACTATTCAGCTCTATTTTTGTAATCAATCCCTGATCTGAAATTTTAATTCTAACGCCATTTTCCCATTTCGAGTTGATGTAGGCGCGCCGAAAGTACAATTCTTTTTCACTGCTTGTCATTTTTTATAGGTCGTAATGAATCATTTGTTATTAATCTGCTCTGTCTTTGCTACAAAATACATTGTCTTTTTATATATGTATATATATGTATATATATTACCTGTCAATTTGTATTTAATAAAGTGGTTGTCCGCATTTATAGCTTAAAGCTGGATTGGCACGGTAATTGGGCTCGTGCGCGCATTTATTATGAAAGGGAAGATTGAACGGCTGGTCGCCATCATGCGTCAACAATTGTTTGTACCAACAGTTTAGATCAGCGATTTCGGGAAACGCAGCATTGGTGTGAACAACGCTGTCGTCAGATCGAGCAGCAACCTCCTAACGAATTAGTCCCGCTAGATTGACCAAGTGTTTTCCAGCCTGAAAGCCGATCTTCGGCCTGTGATGACCCGGCTTGATGGCTATTGCAAGCGCACAGCCAGGATCCACTCCACTTGTGTGGTGCAATCAGTGCGCGGCACGGTGCTTGGCTAGCTCGGTGGGCAGGCGGTCTCGGGGTGTCTATGCAACGCAGATAGCGATGGTTGCCAATGATTCTGTGAGTGCAATGTATGGGCGCTCGTTCGGTCGGGGTCAAGCAGCGTTTGATCCCTGGCATTATGTCTATCTCAGTGGCTTTGTATCCGTACTAGATCATAATAACATGTCCATACATGTGTATATAACGTAGAATACCTACATACTGATGGACAATCCAAACAAAAATTAGATGACGGATATTAGTATGAGCAGACATGAGAGCGTCTTCATCAACTTGAACTTGGTTACGCTCGCCCATAACGACAATGGACTAGGGTTGATGAAGAATGCCTTTCTCGCCCATAAAAACTTCGAAATTTCGTTCATCGCTTACTGAATGAGCGGGCCGAAGAGACCCGCTTGCTGGCGACCCAGATGATGTATCTCAAAGGTAAAAGGGTAAGCCCAGCTAGTTCACCTGCGATTTCTCTGCGTTTAATGCTTAGCATGGTGTGCCAGATATTCGGCCTTAGACTAGAGGCAAGCTTGAACGCCGTTACTGTCAATGCGGCAAAAGCGTTGGACTTGGGCGATACCGTTGAATTATTTGAGTTGAGGAAAGATGTAGATATGGTAATTTGGGATGTTGATGTTCCAGAGGGCCTGGCTTGGAGGGAAGCAACCCGTTTCCGTCCTAAAGAGTGGCAAATATGCCGCGGGAGTAGTTCATGAGTAGAAGCTTACTACGTTTGTTAGTCTTTAGTACATTGGGCATCATTGCCTTTTTTGTTCCTTTGACTATCGGAGGAAAAACAACAATTTTATTGGATCATATTGTCACATTTCTGACCACTGACATGAAGAAGCTCAGCCATGGAATTACCTTTGGTTTCCTTTTAGCTGGCGGCGTGCTGCCGCTAGTGAACTCTGATTGGAGGAAAGGGCCGTTAGAATTGATCCTTGTTGTACTCAAGTTCTTGGCGATACCGATCGGTGCACTTTACCTACTTGGCAGCGGGCCGGCTTTCTTGATGGCGCCCGACCTAGTGCCGTTTCTTTTTGAAAAATTGGTGATGCCAGTTGGACTAATCGTTCCGATTGGAGCGATCTTCCTGTCTTTTCTAGTGGGTTATGGGCTTTTGGAATTTGTTGGGGTACTTTTAGAACCCATTATGCGGCCCATTTGGAAAATACCAGGTAGGGCGGCTATCGACGCTGTGGCCTCGTTTACAGGAAGCTATTCAGTTGGCTTGCTGATAACCAACAGGGTTTATAAGGAAGGTAAGTACTCCGCAAAGGAAGCCGCAATTATTGCAACAGGATTCTCAACAGTTTCGGCAACATTTATGCTTATTGTCGCCAAGACACTAGGCTTAATGGGTATTTGGAATTTCTATTTCTGGTCAACATTGCTAATTACTTTTGCAGTATCGGCCGTTTCGGTCAGGCTCTGGCCATTGACGAAATTAAGCACTGCTGTACAAACGCCGTTAGAACCAGCGGACCAGGGCACAAGTATTCTACGCCAAGCCTACCTCGAAGGTCTTAGTACTGCAGAATCTGCACCGGGTTTGTGGACAAACTTAAAGAGCAACTTTTTCGACGGTATTAAAATGTCGATCAACATTGCGCCGTCTCTATTAACGGTGGGTCTGGCTGGCCTATTGCTAGCAAAGTACACGCCAATATTCACTTGGATCGGGTACCTTTTGTATCCAGTAATCTATATTATGCAAGTACCTGAAGCGCTGCTTGCTTCCAAGGCTATAGCAACCGGCTTCGCCGAAATGTTTCTACCTGCTTTGTACAGCGCCGATGCCCCTTATTTTACTCGCTATGTAATTGGCGTAACTTCTGTTTCTTCCATATTGTTCCTGTCAGGATCAATTCCTTGTATTATGTCCACCGAAATTCCAATCTCAGTAGGCAAGTTAGCCATCATCTGGTTTCAACGAACGGTTCTTTCGATTATTTTCGCAGCGACTGTTGCTCACCTGATGATTTAATATCCTCAAATCAGTCGTTCTTGACGCAATGATTTCTTTTCGGTGTTGTCAGACTAACGAAGAAATCAGATTGGAAATCCCTATAATTTGCGCAAGCCCAAGAAAAACCTGCTTGGCTACGTCAAGTCATCGCGCGAACTTATTGGCTTGGTAGTGATGGATAGCATGCGAAACCCACAGAGCGTTTGATAAATCGAAGCTCCCAGTTCGCGCGCGTGCTTTTTGGTAGAGCGATTCGGTCTGGAGTTCGCAAGGGATATTGCTGATGCCTAAGTATTCGCGCCTGACTATCAAGTTTCTGTGGTCGGTGCCGTTTATGCCCGTTCACAATTTCTTATGGACAAAGACACACATCCTAAAGCAGCTCTAAATGCCCCTCTCAACACCTTTAACATTTATCCTGGGCTAGCTGCTCCGCGCGCAGCGATTGATTGCACCCCCAATAACGACATTATATATGGTTTAGTACAGCTAGATCTTAGGCAAGGCCAGTATTGATAGCTGTGCCACGGGCCAATGATCGTTATTACACCGTTTAAGCAACTGATTGGGCGGTTACATAGGAAAAGTAGTATGGTCTAATGCGGTTTAGTAAAGTTAACTTGTCAGTACCTGCCTTTTCAATGACACAATCCCATAAAGCTAACGTTTTAGCTAAACGTACTCTCATGTTCGCTTCTGCGTCTATGGGTTTTGCGCAAACAGTACTATTTGCAATATTAGCCCCGCTTGGAAGAGAGGTTGGCCTAGTAGAAGTGCAAATTGGTGCCATTATTTCTTGCTCGTCTTTAACCCTGTTCTTGGTCAGCCCGCTGTGGGGTCGTGCTAGTGACGTCTGGGGTAGAAGAAGGGTCCTATTGATAGGTCTGTTTGGTTATTCAATAGGCACAGTGATATTCGCTGGTGTCTTTCAAATGGCTGTACTGGGTTACTTTATCCCCGTAACCGCGCTGATATTGTTAATTGTGACGCGCGTTGCCAATGCAACGGCAATGGCAGCAGTGTCGCCATCAACGAATGCTTACATGGCTGATATTACCAGCCTACAAGATCGTGTTAAGGGTATGGGGGCTATTGGAGCCGCATTTAATATTGGTTCGATGTTAGGCCCCGCCATTGGTGGCTTACTCGCCAGTATCAGTTTACTCACGCCGCTGTATTTTTCCGTTTTTTTAACTCTGACCGCGGCCTTGTTAACACTTTATACTTTGCCGAAGTTGCCAAAGGCGACTGTGATAAAAAAGCAAGCGAGACTCAAATACACCGACCCGAGGATCTTTCCTCTGGTTATCGCCGGAGTGCTTTTGTTTATGGGCTTCGCAATTGTGCATCAAACTATTGCGTTTCGTTTTCAAGATGAGTTGGGACTCACTGGCATTGAGACTGCCAAAATTGTAGGGATTAGCTTGATGTTTTCGGCGGCAGCCGCACTGTTTGTACAATTACTAGTCATACCTCGCTTGTCTGTGAGGCCGTTTGTGTTGCTTAGAATAGCAATGCCGATAATGATGGTCGCTTTCGGCATAATGGCAATCAGCCATACTCAGGGCATGTACTTATTGTCTATGTGTATTCTCGGTATGGGCATGGGTCTCGCAGGTCCAGGATTTATGGCTGGCGCATCGCTTGCTGTGTCATCCGAAGAGCAGGGTGCGGTCGCAGGGATAGCCGGCGCCTGCCCGGCTCTAGGTTTCACGATAGGCCCGTTATTAGGTACGTATTTATACTCAATAGATGGTGCATTACCGTATTGGTTTGCGTTTGGCAG
>JBLHMH010000217.1:0-5145 GCA_047621785.1 Polaribacter sp.
GGTCTTTGGTATGAAAGCCATGGGAAAACACCTAAATCAGACCTTATCAGTGTGTCTGAGATAGTCAGTTGCGGTGCGTCGGGCGAGTTTAGTTATCGCAGCAACTACAATGTGGAGCTTTGCCTACAAAATAATTCTGTTGTTGCCACAGTCCAACGAATTGGTCTGCGGGTGGCTATATTAAGTTGTGAAAACTCGAATTGTAGCGAAATAGATGCTGTTGATAAGGAAATTAGAGTTCATATTAAACCGCAACAAGAGGTCCAGATGACTCAAAACCTATCCTTTGATAAGCTCGATCCGCAAACACCTTATCTCAACTGGATGGTCCAGATAACATCAGCTAGAGCGACTCGCTAAAACAAGTACCATGAACAAGTCACTGCTGCTAAGACTCATAAAGGTGATGTTTGGTTTGTTATTTATCGCTTTTGCCTACATTTTGTTAGTAGGCATTGGTGGTAGTAATACACCCAAGTCACAAAACCCAGATAAGCAGTTCGCCAATGTGGGCGAGGGCCAATCGCGCTTAATCAGGCTGCGCGGAGAGCGCGCGTGGCTAACTCGATTAACCAATACGCAAAGGGCTCAATTAAGTATTTTAAGTGAGGAGCTATCAAATCCTGATGCAGCTTGCAAAACTACCGCAAAGCTATGTGCGGTTTTTTCAGCAACCTCACAAAGTGGAATTAATCTAAGTTTTAGTGCTACCGCTCCTCCCCAATTGCCGAGCACTGTTGGGTGGTTTGGGGGCTTTGTTGATCCCACCACGGGAGCTACTTTTGATTTGCTTGGCAGAGCCTATAAATTGGGTTTAGGGACGGACACGCAACAACCCAGAGTGGCTGAATTTTAGCCGTACCAATCAATCGGAGCTTCGTGTAATAAAGCTGCTTGTTCACGCAAGCTTAGAATATGGTCTTCCCAACAGCGCTGTGTATTAAACCAAGGGAATGCGAGTTTAAATGCAGGATCGTCCCAGCGCTTGGCAAGCCATCCATAGTAGTGAATTAAGCGTAGCGAGCGCAAGGCTTCTATTAAGTGCAGTTGACGCGGGTCGAAATCACAGAATTCTGTATAGCCTGCTAGCACCGCGTCCAGGCCAATTGTCATTTCGGCTCGATCACCAGCCAGGAACATCCAAATATCTTGCACTGCAGGCGCCATTCTTGCGTCGTCAAAATCGACAATATGTGGGCCCTCGCTGGTCCACAATATATTGCTAGGGTGACAGTCTCCGTGACAACGAATCATAGCAACTCCACCTTCTTGACCATGTGCGGCGCGCTCGTAACATTGCGCAGCTTCGGTGAGTAATTGCGCAGTAAGTGAGCTATAAGCCTCAACTAGATCAGCAGGGATGAAATTGTTTTTCAAAATAAAATCCCGAGGCTGAGATCCAAACGTATCTATCGTCAGATCAGGTCGATGCTCAAAAGCCTTGGTCTTGCCCACCTGATGAATTCTGCCCATAAAACGACCCATCTGTTCAAGCTGATCGAAGTCTTCTAAATCTGGCGCTCTTCCGCCCCGGTTGGGAAAGATCGAAAGCCGAAAATCTTCGGTGTGCAACAGGGTTTGTTGATTGATTTCAAGAGGGGCGACCACCGGAATCTCCAGTTCTGCTAACTCTTGGGTGAATGCGTGTTCTTCCAAAATAGCTTCATCGGTCCATCGTAGCGGCCGATAAAATTTTGCGACAACACTGCTGCCGTCATCTAGGCCCACGCGATAGACGCGGTTCTCATAGCTATTCAGGGCAAGCAATCGGCCGTCACACTGGTAACCGAATTGCTCCACGCTATTGAGTACGTCATTAGGGCTTAATTTGGAATAGGCGTTGTCAATCAATATGGTCATAATGTTATAGCAATATCCTATGCTACCTTCGGTTAAATACGTATGGGGTTTACTTCTGATACTATTGGAGTGCAATAAATTATTGAAACGCGCTTTCGACATGCGTCGAATAATTCAGTTTTAGGCTGAATGTCCACGTTCGATGATCTTAACACGTTGCAAGGTCTACAACAGGCGGTGATTGCGTAGAGCCGATCACAGGGGAAGCAAGATGGTCAAGTCTAAGAAGGTTAAACTAGTTGGTGCCAGGCCTATTTTGGTAGCGCACAGAGGCTATTCAGGCCGCTATCCTGAAAACACTTTACTGGCGTATAAAGCGGCGCGCGAGCAAGGTGCTCTGTATATGGAATTGGACTTACAGATGACCAGTGATCGTGTACCTGTTTTGCATCATGATCAAAGTTTGTTGCGAATGGCCGGAGTTGACATTGACGTTCGAGATGTAAACGCCAAGTATTTCAAAACGTTGAACGCTAGCTACAAGACACGCTTCAAAGATCAGTTCGCGGATAATTCATTCACTACTTTCAAAAAACTCTGTAAATGGCTTAAACACAATCCTGAGCTTACGATTTTTGTGGAGATCAAACAGGAGTCAATCGACCGGTTTGGGATTCCAGAATTTATTGATGCGGTATACCGCAGGATCCTGCAATCAAATGTAGAGTCACAATGCGTAATTATCTCATTTAATCATGAATCCTTAAAATATACCCGCAAGGTTTCACCAATGCGCATAGGTTGGGTATTACCCGAGTGGTCTGAACGCAACCGTCAGCTTGCGCTTGAGTCTAGGCCGGACTTTTTGTTTTGTGATAAAGATTATTTGCCTAGTTCTGATGAGGAGATTTGGCGTGGTAGCTGGCAATGGGCCGTCTATAATTTAGACGATGTTGACTCCGCTATCGAAATGGCCAATCGTGGTATTGGCCTTTTGGAAACCAATCAAATCGGTACATTGATGAGCGATCCTGTTTTGGTTGATACAGGGTAAACGTAAATTCAGTTAAAACCGATCGTATGTCACAGCATTAGGGGCCGCTTCTAGATGCGGCCCCTAGGGTTGCTATTGTGTGATTGCCTTTGCTGGTTCTTGACGATAGCCCATACGCAAAAGAATTGGATCTACTTTGCTAAAGAATCTCGTATTTCAGCCAGTAATTTAGCTTCGTCGGAGGGCTCTGCTGGCCCCGCGGGTGCTTCTCCCTCTGCTTTCTTGGCCGCATTCATAGTCCTGATAACGACGAACAAAGCAAAGGCAACAATAACAAACGTCAACATGGCGTTAATGAAAAGACCATAGTTGATTGTCACCGCGCCGGCTTCTTTGGCTGCTGCAACAGTTGTGTAGCTTACGCCTTGCGCGCCTTCTTTGATGACGTAGAACATATTGCCGAAATCAACGCCACCAGTCATCATCCCCACTACCGGCATTATAATGTCGTCTACGAATGACTTTACGATTGTGCTAAACGCAGCGCCTATAACGATACCAGCGGCCATGTCGACAAAATTTCCTTTCATTGCAAAGTCTTTAAATTCTTGAAACATAATATTCTCTCGGTGCTTAGGTTTAGGGACGTAGCAAAAATTTTAAGATCTACTTTACTAGAAAGTTGCTTCAGCAATCATCGCTATAAGCGCGAACGGACGCTTATTTGACTATTGTGAGCTTGATTAGAATTTAAAAGCAATATCGCTTAGGTCAGCATCGCTTGTAGGATCATCTAAGCGTTTAGAATCCAGTGTAGTTTGCTAAGCTCAATGACACTTGGTAGAAGGGATGGTCTGAAATACCTTTCTCTAGCATTTCGCCATCAATCACTTTAAATCCTCTACTTAGAATCCAGTCTATCCGATCGTGGTTTTCTAGGCCGAGGCCAGCTTGTTGAATCGCATCAACAATTGTTGGGTCTGCTAGAGCTTCAAGTAATAGTGGTGTATCTCTCTTACTATTAAAGTCGCCTACTAATACTGCACGAGGGTGCTTAGCAAACTCTTCTAACACTGATCGCAATTGTGTTTCTCGTCCTTTGCCTGTGTGCAGATGGGTATTGATAAACACAATCTGCTGTCCTTGCCAATTGAAGTTAGCCACGGTCATGTTGCGTGGGCTTTTACGACTTTGGTCTGGTAGCACATCAATGCGCCAGTCCTGTGCCGCTAACTTACTTAGTAGTAAATTACCGCGTTGTTCGCGAAACCAGCGATAACGCGTTGCCGCGAATAAATGTGCAAAACCACCGGGGTTTGCAAGTGCGTCGGTTTGCGAAGACCCCGCCCCGAGCTTGTTCATCCAGCCAGCAGCATAAACTTCTTGTACGCCAACGATGTCAGCGCCTGCGAGGGCATGTGCTGATTTTTGAATATCGCGCTTGCCGTCTAAGCTCTTACCCGTTTGCACATTGAAGGTGGCAACTTTCAGAACATCGGTTTCAAAAATGGGCATGCTGTCACCGCCTAATCCTTCCCCCTGTTGGGCTTTTCCTGGATGAACCATTCTTGCAACAAGAAATATTGCAACCATGATAATCAGAATACTGAGTTCGCTAGACATAGTGCTTAATCGTCTTTTGGGAAGAGCATCTACTTTTGCCCCACTAGATAGGCAATATAGGAAAGGCAGGCTTCGCCTTGCGTGCTGACCGTAAACTCGCCATTACCGCTTTCGCCGTCGTCGTCGGTCCCTTCCCAGTAACAATCGACCATTTTGAACCCAGCGTCAGTCATTACTTCTCTAAGCTCAGTTAGGCCCCACAAACGCCAATCATAAGTGAAAGCGTCGGTCATTTCAGTGCCATCTGGAAAGCGAAAATGGATATGTAATTTTGCCTCACCGCTGATCGGATTTATAGAGTCTTGGTCCCACACGTAAGTGAAGCTTTCATCATCCATTTCAGTCTCTTCTTCGAGCTCTTGATGGCTCTCTGGGCCGCCATGCAAATCAATTACGAAAATCCCATCTTTTGCGAGATCATTATAGACTTCGGTAAAGTAATCGAGCATCTCAGGTCGGGTTTTAAATATCCAATATGAGAAATTTTGCGCGCAGCGAACGTCTGGCGCAAGTCGGCTTGGTGTTCGAGCATCCTCCAGGTATTGATTTACTCGCTCTGCAACATCGCCCAAAGGAAGCAAATTATTTTGTAATCCCCATGCCAATGGTTCGGGGTCAATGTCGTAGGATTCGGTACTAAACTCCTCTCCCATTCGCGCCCAATATGAGGACAATAAACAGGTCCCACAAAAATCTTCACGTAAGTGTTTGGGGTTAGTTTTTCTTAG
>JBLHMH010000218.1:0-5104 GCA_047621785.1 Polaribacter sp.
TATCGTTAATTTCCAACCAAGGCAGCAATTCTCGTCCCCGTCTGCCACGGTTCGTCACAGAATCCCACCCGTTGGGCACTTAAGCATTGAGGCCAAAGCATTTTTAACATGAAATGCACAAATCAATCAATGACTACCCATTACAACCATGAACAGCAGCATAACATTTCGCCCAAGGCGATATGACGTCGACGCACTACGGGTGTTGGCATTTTCAATGCTAATTCTATACCACATAGCAATGTTCTATGTGACTGACTGGGGTTGGCATATCAAGAGCGCATATCAATATGACTGGGTGAAGTACCCAATGCTACTGGTGAACCACTGGCGGATGCCTCTGTTGTTTCTGGTATCGGGTATTGCATCGAGTTTTTTGCTTAGCAAGTTCAGCATCACGAGTTTTATTAAAAGCCGAAGTATGCATCTACTTATTCCCTTTATAACTGGCGTTATTTTAATCGTGCCACCTCAAGCCTATATCCAAGCTATGGCGAACGGATCTATTTTCGCGAACTATGGCGAGATGTCCTACCTGGACTTCATTCTGCGCTATTTCAGCTTTCAAGAATGGCCGATAGGTGCTTTCGATGGGAGTGAATATGGATTCACCTGGAATCATCTATGGTTCATACCCTACTTATTCGCCTACACGCTATTGCTAGTACCAGTCGCCATGCTTTTACGCGTTAGCACAATAGAAGCTAGATTTGAAAACGTCAGCGCTGCATCATTAGTTCTAGTACCTGTGTTAATCCAAATCGCCTGGCAGCTAACCTTAAACGATGAAAAAGAAATCTCACATGCTTTTGTCGACGACTGGTACGCACATGCAATGTATAGCACCTTTTTTGTATTGGGCTATCTAATTTCCGATAAGGTCAGTATTTGGCGAAAAATCATCATGCTGCGCTGGCCAAGCCTTCTAGGCGCACTCTTTTGCTATTGCACATTAACTCTATTATGGTTCTTACTTAATCTTGGCGAATGGCAAGATCATCTAGAAGGCGTACTAGCGACATTCAACCAATGGTTGTGGTTGCTAGCCGCGTTGGGGTGGTCTGCAAAGCTCCTCAATCATCCGCGAAAATGGTTAACTTACGCCAACAATTGTATTTATCCTTGGTACATTCTGCATCAGACACTAACCATAACCGCTGCCTATTTTCTTGCCAAATTCTCACTTGGCGGCCCAATCGAATTTGCTCTAGTGTTGGCGGCTACAGTTGTTGGTTGCTGGGCGATTACAGAGTATGTGGTTCGCCATCAAAAACTGTTGAAATTCCTATTTGGTATGAAGTGAGATCTTACCGCAACAGTTCATTCCAAAATCACCAAGTCGATTACCACGACTGCGCCTCGCAATGAGAGATATCACTTTGCACGTGAAATAGGTCTACTTCGTTTGACGTAGCACACCATCTTCCAGATGGTAAATTTTGTCCATGCGTTCAGCTAAGCCCATATCGTGGCTAACCATTACCAAAGCCGTACCACTATTCTGATTTAGGTCCAACATGATATTAAACACGGTATCTGCGGTTTTAGAATCTAGGTTGCCGGTCGGTTCGTCGGCGAGTACACAACCAGGTTTGGTAACTAATGCTCTGGCAATGGCGGCACGTTGGCGTTCGCCACCAGACAATTCAATAGGCCGATGCTCAAGGCGATGCCCTAGTCCTATATCGGTTAATAACACTGATGCCGTGGCGTAGGCTTCGGCGCTATCGACGCCGCGAATTAATAATGGCATTGCGACGTTTTCAACCGCAGTAAATTCAGGTAATAGGTGATGAAATTGATATACAAAGCCTAAGTATTGATTGCGAATTTCACCACGTCTTTTGTCCGATACGCCAGACATTTCTTGCCCATCAATCCACACTGAGCCTGAACTTGGTAACTCTAAGCCGCCTAATAGGTGCAAAAGCGTACTTTTACCAGAACCAGAGGCCCCAATAATAGCGATACGCTCAGCCTTATCAATTTGTAGGTCGACACTTTTCAAAACCTCAACATCATTGGGCCCTTCGGTGTACACCATACCCAATTGCTGGCAGCGTAGTATTTCGTTCGCGTGTTCTGTGTTTGGGGCCATTAAATCATCAAGTTAAAAATATTTGGTTTAAGGAATCGCAAATGATCATTTCGAGATTTGCAATTCCGAGGATAAAAAGAGCCTTCAGCTCGGGCAGTCAAGACCGCCAATTGCAAAGCAATTCCCGCGAATAAAAAGCGCTCTACTCATAACGCAGTGCCTCTGCTGGCTGAGTTTTTGATGCTCGCCATGCAGGATAAAGCGTTGCTATCATGCTCATGACCACTGCTGAGACAACGATTGTGACTACATCGCCCCAACGCAGCTCGGCAGGGAAATTACTGATCACGTAGACATCGGCTGGGAACAATTGAAAACCAAGCAGCCCTTCTAGAAACGGTACAATGGTCGCAACGTTTAGCGCCGTCAGTACGCCCAACACGCCGCCGATCAATGTACCCAAAAGGCCTGAGGTGACGCCTTGTACAAAAAATATCCCCATTACTTTGCGCGGCGACAAACCGAGGGTTCGCAATATTGCGATGTCCGCTCGTTTATCTGTTACGACCATGACCAATGTGGAAACAATATTAAAAGCAGCAACCGCGACAATAAGAAACAGGATAATAAACATCACCCTCTTTTCAATAGCCAGCGCTCTAAAGAAATTCTGATGCTGACGGGTCCAGTTATCGACGTAGTAACGATAATTAAAATCCCGCGCGAGTTCATTTGAAATCAGCGGTGCATCATAGACATCGCCTAATTTAAGTCTAACGCCACTGACTTTCTTTTTACTTTTATACAGCTTGGCAGCGTCACCTATGTGAACTAACGCGAGGGAACCGTCGTACTCATTCATCCCGATACTAAAGGTACCTACCACCGTAAAGCGGCGCAGACGTGGCATGAGTCCTGCCGGAGTTGACTGCCCTTGCGGTGAAATAAGCGTTACTTTATCTCCAATACTGGCATTCAATTTATAGGCTAGTGCTTCTCCGAGAATGACATTGTATTTGCCCTCTATTAGGTCATCAAAGCTACCACCGTCGAGATGATCCTTGAGTGCCGATACATCCACTTCACGTTCTGGCAGTATACCGCGAATAAGTGAGCCATTTACCGAAGAACCCAGAGTTACTAAGCCTTGGCCTAATATGTAGGGCGCATGCCCGAGAACTTCAGGGCGCGCTTCGATAGTGGGCGACAGAGCCTCCCAATTGGCCAACCAACCGTCATTGCCGGTAATAGTGACATGTGATGCGACATCCAGTATTCGGCCTCTTAGCTCCTTTTCAAAGCCATTCATGATTGATATCACCGTAATCAGTGCCCAAACACCGAGTGCGATACCAATCATTGAGATTAGCGAAATAAACGAAATGAAACCATTACGTCGTTTGGCTCGCGAGTAACGCGAACCGATAAACATAGGTAAATTAATGCTAGCCATGAATCTGTAACCAGTTTATTGAGGGTCAGCCTCAGGGCGCATATGCGGGAATAACAACACGTCTCGAATTGACGGGCTATCGGTGAACAACATAACTAGCCGATCGATACCAATGCCCTCACCTGCCGTGGGAGGCATGCCGTACTCTAGGGCTCGAATATAGTCAGCATCAAAATGCATGGCTTCATTGTCGCCAGCTTCTTTTTCAGACACTTGGTCCTGAAAACGTTGAGCTTGATCTTCTGGATCATTTAGCTCGGAAAAACCATTGGCAATTTCGCGCCCGGCAATAAACAATTCGAATCGATCTGCAACAAACTCGTTGTCATCATTTCGCCGAGAAAGCGGTGAAACTTCGACAGGGTATTCAGTAATAAAAGTAGGCTCAGCAAGACGCTCTTCAACGGTCTTTTCGAAAATTTCGATTTGTACTTTACCTAAACCATAACTGTCTTTGATATGTACTTTAAGTGACTCGGCATACGCAACCAACTTTTCTCGATCAGTTAAATCAGCAAGTGATAAATCAGGATTAAAGTGCAGAATCGACTCAGCCACGGTCATTCGATTAAATGGCTGATTAAAGTCGAGTTCTTGCTCCTGATAATTAACCACTCCGTTTTCAGCCACTAGTAAAGCAATGCCTTTAAACATTTCTTCTGTAATATCCATCAAGTCATGGTAGTCCGCATAGGCCTGATAAAACTCTAACATGGTGAATTCAGGATTATGACGTGTACTTAAACCTTCGTTACGAAAATTACGGTTGATCTCAAAAACACGTTCAAAACCGCCAACCACTAGTCTTTTCAAGTATAGTTCGGGCGCGATACGTAAAAACAAGTCCATTCCTAAGGCGTTGTGATGCGTCACAAACGGCCTGGCTACAGCGCCACCAGGAATCATTTGCATCATAGGAGTCTCAACTTCAAGAAACTCTTTTTCGATCAGAAACTGGCGAATAAATCCGACAATCTTAGATCGCGTGGTGAACACATTGCGGCTGTGTTCATTCATTATCAAGTCAACATAGCGTTGCCGATAGGAGGTTTCTTTATCGCTTAAACCGTGCCATTTTTCGGGTAATGGTCGAAGTGCTTTCACCAATAATTCGACCGAGCTTACTTTGACACTCAATTCGCCTTTATTGGTTTTGAATAACACTCCGGTGGCAGCGACGAAATCGCCGATATCCCACTTTTTAAATTCTTCGTTGTAGAATCCTTCAGGCAATGAATCTCGTTGTAAATAAACCTGGATTCGACCACTGCGATCTTGCAGGTGCGCAAAACTGGCCTTGCCCATAATACGACGGCTCATCATGCGTCCCGCTACCGAAACAGACACGCTTTTCGCCTCTAGCTCCTCTTTTTCTAGAGCGCCGTATTTAGCTTCAAGTTCATCGGCTAAATTTTCAGGCTTAAAGGTATTGGGATATGCCGCATGACTCTCTCGCCAAGCGTCTAGTTTATCTCTGCGTTGACGAATTAATTCATTCTCATCGACTTGTGGCTCATCGCCGTTTTGCTGGTCACTCACAATCTTTATTTCTACAGGTTTACTTGTTAATAGATAATCTAATGAACTCTCAAAGAGGCATAAATGCGCTACAG
>JBLHMH010000219.1:0-5011 GCA_047621785.1 Polaribacter sp.
AGCGCTGATGAAGGCTGGCGAGTAGCTGAAAAACTGGCAGCCAACAAAGTGCCGGTAATCATAGATCCGATGTCTAACTTACCCAGCTCGTATGATTCACTTGGTGCACGCCTCGACAATGCCAAGTTGTTGAATGATGCCGGTGTCACCCTTTTATTCACTGGCGGTGGTAGCCATAAAGCGCAATTAGTTCGCCAGTCTGCGGGTAATGCAGTTGCCAACGGCCTGCCATACAACGCAGCAATCAAAGCAATGACCAGCAACCCCGCAACGGTTTTTGGTATGCATAATATGGGTAACATCAGTGAAGGCTCAATTGCCAATCTAGTGATCTGGTCTGGCGATCCATTGGAGCAATCGACTTCAGTTGAAAGCGTTTTTATTGAAGGAGTTGATCAGCCGTTAGTTAGTCGGAATACTCGGCTTAGGGACCGTTATTTCTCTAGACTTAAAAGTAGCCTAGGAAATTAAATCGCACTTATTGTTTGTTCTTACAACAACGCTCGAGCCATTGGATTGGATTGGGTGTTGTTAGTTTTTTCGGGCTACTCGCTATATTGAATTACTAGAGTTGGATTCCCAAGCTGCAAGATTGAAGTATTAAATTGACGCTGTGGCAATATTAACGATTTGACTACTGCACTTTCTGGCCGGGGCAGGGTCAATGCTAGGGTTACGGTGTCCTGCGTGTGCACCCCGAACACATTCGCCGCTAGCAAAACTTTCGTCATTGGAGACAACTTCAACAATTGTGCCATGATTTAGTTCAATCGTATACAGAACACCATCTTGTCTAGTGATTGCTTCCTCTGCAATGGAGCCAACAATCGAGCCAACGATTCCGCGCACAATAAAGCCAAGTAAGGAATGACCGGTGCTGTCGTGAATAGCAGCAGCCGATCCAATATACGCACCAATGCCACTATGGGTGCCGCCAATAATGATGTCTTCTTTTGCCACTACAGAGTCATAATTCAGCTTTTGATAGGCCTGGTTACGTGACACATATTTTGAATTTGACGCACAGCCGACCAGTAAGGTCAGAAGAGTGACGGTCGCGATAAGTCTAATTTTCATCATAAGCCTCCGACTAAATACAAAAGATCGATCGATTACTATATTGCACGGTGCAGCCGAAGCCAAACCAAAGGTCAATTTATAATGTTAGTCACTATCGTGGTTTTCAGCTAGGCGCTTGTTTTCTACAGAACCCCGGAGTTAGATTTTTATAAGCATTGCCAATGAAATAATCATGCAATATTTGTACTGCCACAAGGAATCGTTTTCAAAAAAAATTGCAATTCCAGCTACGGTTTAGGCTTTTGTTAGTCTTTGATAGATTATTTAGATTTAACCAAATTTAAAAAATAACCCACGATATATGTGAGGGGATTAGAAATAAATTTCGTTTGAAAGTGTTGGCTCAGGTAAATCAAGGATGCCCGCAAGGCAAATGATTGAAAAATTCAGGTACTCCGCAAGATTTTTCGATCTATTTAATTGATTGCTGTCCACTATTAAGTAGATAATTGCCTAGTTTCAGCAAATGTATGCCAGATCTCGCAATAATAACAAGGTAGTTCAGCAGCCGTATTGAAGGCTTGTAGTTATCAAAAAGCGAGGTTTTAGTTAATGAATTTTTCTAAACCTAATCAAAGAAGTTTCGTGCATGAAAACCAATTTTAAACTTAAACTGGCATCCGTCGTCAGTGCTGTGGTAATGCTCAGCGGTATGACATCGGTCAATGCAGGCGACTTCCCAGTCGCTGCTGGTCAACGAACGGTTGCTGCTAGTCAACCGACGGAGGCGTTGTTAACTCAGCGGGCGTCGGACAATATGTACATTGTTCGATTAGCTGATCCTGCAATTGCCACCTATGAAGGGGGGTATTACGGGTTACGCAGCCACCAGTGCAAAGGCCACTGGTGACAAAAGGGATTCTCCGGTCAGATTTTACCAGACAAAAAAGAGCAGGGAGAAATTCCTGCTCTTTTTTGTCTGCTGCTTTTTATATATCATTACTAGACGGGGCGGGACTCTCAGCCCTTGGGTTAGGACAAAGGCTAGCTAAGCCATGCCGTTTACCGTGATATCGATAATGTTTGCTTTGCGCACCCAACACAATTAATACTCCAGGCACCAAGGCCTGAGTATAGACCTCACCAGGCTTGGGACAACCCAAGGCGCCTGAGCGCCAGGTGACCGGTGATGCACTTAAGACCTTAATCTCCTTTAGATCCAGGTCAAGATCTTTGGCAAGATCTTGCTTTGCTGTGCTTATAAGTTCATCTCTTGAGAATCTCTTTGGCATATTTTTTACTCCGGAGATCTGTTTGGTTTGTTGCTTTTCTATCTTAGATGCATCCGCAGATTTTGGTGCCTCCGCTGCATGATTTACCCCTAAGCTGCAAGCCGACAGTAAAGCGAGGCCTAAAAACATCGGTATTCTATATCTACTGCAACTGGGGCTTTGTCTATTGAAATTCATTTTCTGTCTCGGTAAATTAGTCTTCTGTGAGAATAGCGCGGGCGATATCACCTTAGTTCAAATATTATCAAAAATATACTAAGTTGCTAAGCTCAGCACCTTAGTATATTTTTGATCCTATAACTCGATCCAGCTGTTATTGGATATTGGCCTTTTTCTCTTCATACATCAGGTAGAACATGCAATTTTCAATCAAAACCTTCGCTTTAATCGTAGTGTTGACACAATTGTCAACGACTACATTCGCTGCGCAATTCACTCAGCGCCCAAGTTTACATGGCCAAGAGTGGGTTGCTATCACTGGTAAACCATTGGCAGCTACCAGTGGAGGCATGATTTTTCAGCAGGGTGGTAATGCCGTAGATGCTGCTGCTGCGATGTTGGCGACCACCTCGACGATGTGGGACGTTTTATCTTGGGGCGGTGAAACCCAGGCCCTAATCTATAACCCGATCGAGAAAAAAGTAATTGGAATTAATGCACTGGGTGCAGCACCAACGGGCGCGACTGCTGAGTTCTTCAAAGAAAAAGGCATGGACTATCCACCGCAATACGGACCTCTTGCGGCTGTTACGCCGGGTACTCCTGGCGGTTTAATTACCATGGTCGCGGAATGGGGAACCTTATCGCTTGCTCAAGTTTTAGCCCCAGCAATTAAATTGGCAGCAGGCTACCCGATAGAACAGGACACCGTGCGCCGTATTAAGCGCGACCAGAAGTTAATTGAGCAATGGCCTGACTCTAAGAAGACCTTCCTGATACACCCTGAGAACGACGATTACTCCGGACCTCAAGCGGGTGAGATATTTCGTCAACCGAATTTGGTTGTTACTTTAAATAAATTGGTAGAAGCCGAGGCTACTGCACTGGCACAAGGAAAAACACGTAAGCAAGCTATCTATGCTGCTTATGAGCGTTTTTATCGAGGTGATATAGCGCAAGACTTAGTCAAGGCTACGCAAGAACTGGGCGGCTTGATTACCATGCAGGATCTTGACCAGTGGCAGGTCTATATAGAGAAGCCAGATAAGACTAACTATCGCGGCGTAGATGTTTATAAGCTTACTTCGTGGGTACAAGGGCCGGTTATGTTACAGACCTTGAACATGCTCGAAAATTTGGATCTAAAATCCATGGGTTACAATAGTTCGCGCTATATTCACGCGCTCTATCAAACTATGAATCTAGCGTTCGCAGATCGAGATTTTTATTATGGCGACCCGTATTTTCCGCCCGAAGAGCCGATGCAGGGACTGTTATCTAAGAAATACGCCAAGAAACGTTTGGCTGAAGTTGATTGGGATGCTAACAACCCAGATGTAACACCGGGAGATCCCTATAAGTTTCAATCGGGTAACAATCCGTTCAAAGAGTATCTGGAGAAATGGTCTACCCAAAAAGATTCTTATAAATCGAGTGATGGCAGTCACTTAGTCGCGCAAGCCGGTGTTGATCGAGATGCAAATCATTTGCAAGGTACAACCGCCATTCAAACTGCAGACGCGCAAGGTTGGGTAGTCTCGATAACCCCAAGTGGTGGATGGATTCCAGGGGTTGTTGCTGGGGACACCGGCGTTGGTTTGTCGCAACGTATGCAAAGCTTCGTATTGGATGAGTCAGAGAACCCGTATAACGTTGTCGAACCTGGTAAGCGCCCACGTGCCACATTAACGCCAAGCATGGCGCTTAAAGATGGTAAACCGTTTCTGTCATTTGCGGTGCAGGGCGGTGACACACAAGACCAAAATTCTTTGCAGTTCTTTCTGAATGTGGTGGAGTGGGGTATGACGCCGCAGCAAGCTGCCGAAGCGGCTAACATCAATAGTTTTCAGATGCGTGGTTCTTTTGGCCAGCATAAGTCTGAGCCTGGTGCGCTCGATCTACGCGACGACACCCCTAACTGGACCCGAATTGAATTAGAAAAGAAAGGCTATAAATTGAGTTTTAAACCGCGCACGTCAGGGCCACTGCAAGCAATTTGGTTTGATCGTAAGCACGGTACTATGTGGGGCGCCGCGAGTAACTTCGGTGACGACTACGGTCTAGCCTGGTAGTTAGAAAATTGACATCAGTGGATACGCCTTTCTATACTTCTCCAACTTCGGTCCCTCTGCTGCGTGAAGCCTGTCCTTGGTGTATGACTGAGAGTAGTGGAAGGAAAGGGCCGCAGTACTTCGGAGTGGGAGATTCCTACCCTCAAGGAGCATCTTGTACAGTCGCTTCGCTCCCTCTGAATGACAGAACACTAGTTTTTCTTCTCAGGCATACACCAAAATAAGTGACATCTGAAGCTAGTAATTGCTAGTAATTTTCCAACCGTGGTAATCTATTCAACGGCTCGGGCCACTTTAAACGATTAAAAAATAACTAGGAATTAACGCAATGACTAATTTTGATTTTAGGGTGTTTGTAGAGTCTGATGATGTCTCGAACCTGAACCAAATCATCGAAAAAACAAATGAAAAAATGGAAGGCAATATATTGTATCGGCACCATAGTGCTTTTGTTCCACATCAGGAAAA
>JBLHMH010000220.1:0-5002 GCA_047621785.1 Polaribacter sp.
TGGAGCGACCCGGTAGGAGAGAGCCTAGAGTCTTAAAACGGCGACCAAAAAACGATCAGTTAATGACCGCCCCTCGACACATAATGCTGGAGACTTATCATCGTGGCAGAATGCATGCTAAACAGCCTTAACTTAGTGCCATTCATATATGACCCCGTTTTCTAGTAGCTGACTCAAATTTGAACTGCCAAGTTCAACTAAAGTGACTTCTATCCAAGCGATAGACAATCAATATAGTGATTGACCGTGGGTTCTGTCCCGGCATCAATGAGTACCGCTGCGCTCACCGAAAAGGTCAGGCCCTCGGGGAGTTGAAAACCTGACGCGTGGCCGCTATCGATGAGTTTTTGAGCAACTGTGCGCGGCACATTGGTTAAGATATCAGATTGCGTGACCAAATTGATGCACGCTGCCTGGTTGAGCAATCTGTATTTTGGGAATTCGTGCTGTGCCAGAAGCTGTCGAACCGTAGATGGCAAACTGGCCTCGAATAAGGAATCAAAACCGGCAATTACCCAGTCGTACTTTAAGACTTCCTCTAGGCTTTGTTTGCCTCTCAATACAGGATGATTGGTTCGCGAGATCAAGTAGTAAGGTTCTTCAACTACCTTGCGAATTCGGAGGCGCTCACTATGCGGTAGGTTGCTTAGCGTGTCGTGATGGTACAACAGCAAATGGATACGCCTCTGCAATAACTCTTCTACCGCTTGAGAAGGTGGCATTGGCTCTGCACTGATTTTTGTTTTTGGATATAGCTTGGCAAATTTAAGAATCGCGGGGTGAACCATAAAGTCGAGAATTGCAGGCCCGCTAACGATGCGCAATGTGTGTTCGCCACCTTGGGTTTCAGCTTTCACAGTCTGTGCAAAGCTAAGCAGATCCAGAGCCATTGGATACAACTTTTTACCGGCTTCTGTAGGAGCCATTGTGCGCGTGGTGCGATGCAGAAGCTTGACGTTCCAACTCTCCTCTAGCGCTTTGATGCTCTTGGTCAAGGTGGAATGCGTCAGTCGCAATTCCTGTGCTGCACTGCTGAAACTACGTAAGCGATAAACGGCTTCAAAGTGAGTCAAAAGTTTCAGTTCATTCATATGTTCCAATTAATAACAAATATGGTCTATTTGTTCAATATTATTAATTAATAAACTCTTATATTATGTGCCGGTATTGATCAAAGTTTAGAAGAGGACACAACCCATGCTGGAAAACATAGTAGCGTCGGATATCGCAATTATAGTGGTACCCATTTATTTCTTATTCATATTTTTTGAATCTATCGCTAATCATTTTTTTCATGAGCGAGGCGCGGGTGACTGGAAAGACAACGGTGTTTCAATCGGTTTGGGCATAGTCAGTGCAGTCGTTAATGGCTCTATGGCGTTTATATCAATAGGCGCGCTGTATTGGGCTCAGCAATATCAAATTGCTGTAATTCCACTAACATTCGCGTCGTTGTTAATTTGCTTTGTTCTCGATGATTTACGCTTTTATTGGCATCATCGCGTGGCGCACAGATGCCGCTGGGTGTGGGCGATGCACGCTACGCATCACAGCAGTACTCAGTTTAATTTTGCGGTTGCACTGCGCCAAGGCTGGACCAAGCATTTCACTGGCACGATGATGTTTAAAGTGCCGCTGGTGCTGATGGGTTTCGACCCAGTGGTGGTGTTGTTTTGTGGCGTGATCAACCCTACTTATCAATTTTTCTTGCATACTGAGTTAGTTGATAAAATGCCGCGTTGGTATGAATCAATTTTTAATACTCCCTCACATCATCGTGTTCACCATGGCCGAAACCCTCAGTATCTTGATTCAAATTACGCCGGCACACTGATTATCTGGGACAGACTGTTTGGAACATTTGTGGCTGAAGACGCCGCTGAGCGCCCCGACTACGGTCTGGTTAAAAATCTTGAGACACTGAACCCCTTTGTCATTATCTTTCACGAATACTGGAATATCTTAAAGGACATTAGTACCAGCGGATTAACCCTTTGGCAGCGCACCTTATATCTTTTGGCGCCCCCAGGCTGGAGTCATGATGGTTCGCGCCAAACCTCTGACGACCTACTGCGTGAATATAAGGAAAAGTTAGAACTTCAAGTCGTGGCAGCTTCTTCTGAAGCACGAGTACACTAAGCCATGGGCAGCCCACTATTTGCGATCTCAGAATTATCCATTGTTGCAGCAGCAATCTGGTGCACCTTTAGACTTACTCAACGGCGTATGTGGCTTGCTGCAGTTGGTTGCGCGGTATTAGGGGCGATAGCCGCTCTTGGCGCTTATCGCTACGGTTTTAGCCAGGTTACAGAGCTAGCTGATCTGCATAAAAGCGCGTCACAAATAGGTGGGGCGGTCGCTATAATATTCATAGGTGCGCAGTTTTTAATGATCCTTCCGTTGGTCATTGAACGTAACTTTGCCAGAGTTTTGGTCGCGCTTAGCGTCTGGGGCAGTATTTTTGCCATAGTCACTGCGCCTGCTATTGGGATGGGTCTGATTGTTATGTGGATATTAGTTCCCATTGTGGCAACGGCTTATGTGCGGTATGAAAGCTTTGCCACGCGCTTCTATTTAGCCGCTTTAATATCTATATTTCTATTCAACTTTTTGCTTGTGCGCCAATCATCAATACTCGGCCCTATTTACAGTTGGCATGCTTACCACACGCTAATTGCCATATGGTTGATAGCTTTAGTCTATGTTCTCAAGCGTTGTTTGCAGCGAATTGAGGGCAGCCAAATTTAACTCTTATCTGACCCGAATGGCACTAAGTTAAGGCTGTTTTGCATGGAATATTTGCGACAAAAAAGGTCGTGAAATAGTATAATTTGCCATGCAAAATACTACGCCATTGTTCCCTGGGTTTCACTTACCAACACTCCGAAGAACACCTCGCTCAGCCCGTCAAAAAGCGGTAGATGAGGTGGCTAAAATCAAGCAAAAATCATTCAGCGAAATGGCTGAACATCTCGCTCATATTGTTCCAACAGCAGCCCTGATAAGGTCAACGTCTGGTGCTATGAGCCGAAATAGGATTTTCAGCAAAGAAAATACTTTTTGGGCCTTTTTTTCACAGATCCTAGACGCCGACGGAGGGTGCCAAGAGGTTGTTCGAAAGCTTCAGGCGGTTGCGGCAATGTACGCCAAACCGATGCCGTCATCATCAACCTCTGGGTACTGCCAAGCACGTAAGAACTTATCGTTAACTGAGCTTGAGACGATACTCTCACTGATGTCGAAAAGGCGACTCGGTAAGCCACTAAGTCAATTGCAAGGACGCCGAGTTATCGTTGCCGATGGCACCGGTCTTAGCATGCCTGATACCGCCGCCAACCAAGAAATCTGGCCACAACAACGACACCAAAAGCCGGGCATCGGGTTCCCGCAAGCACACCTTTGTGCTTATTTTGATTTGCAGTCTGGGATGCTTTCAAGTTATGAACTGGGGAATAAAAAAAGCAGTGAAATTCCCTTACTGCGCAGGCAATGGAAGCACTTCAACGACGGTGATATTTTCTTAGGTGATAAGGGGTTTTGTGGCTATTACGACCTCTCGAACCTTGCTGACCAAGGTGTTGACTCGGTAGTGACGGTTGCGAGAAGGAAGCCAGTGACGGCCGCTCAAGCGGATCGAGTTCTTGGTGAGGATGACCTACTTATCCATTGGAAGAAACCTGTATTGAATAAAGATCCAGTTATACCAAAGCTCAATGGGAGGCGTTACCAGAGCGGCTCTGCATTCGACAAATTTGGGTCACCGTGGCTCAAAAAGGCTTTCGTTCCGTGATATAAAGACAACCATGGGCATGGATATCTTGCGCTGCAAGACACCGAATATGGTGCGCAAGGAAATCGTAATGCATATGATTGTTTATAACTGTATTCGCCAGCTAATGTTTGAATCAGCGCAACGGTTCGGCGCTAAATTAAGGCGCGTGAGTTTCAAGGGAAGTGTGCAAGCGATTAGGCAGTGGGAACCGCACCTAAATCGAGCTCGGTCAGGCCCTGCGGAACGCCAACGATTGTTGAATAACCTATATAAGCTGATAGCCGGCCTAATCGTTCTGGATCGGCCTGGTAGAAGAGAGCCTAGAGCCGTAAAACGACGACCCAAACCCTATAAGTTAATGAGCGCCCCTCGACACATAATGCTGGAGACTTATCATCGCGGGAAAAAGCATGCAAAACAGGCTTAACTTAGTGCCATTCGGGTCAAAGCCCTTATCAAACAGGCTTTGAACGACCGTTGTGAGTATAGTAGAGACGGATTCTCTTTTCTACCCAATGACCGTTCAGAGTATGGTGCTGCCTGTTGGAAAAGTAAAGTGCGATGGGCTCTAGCTTGCCCAAAGCGGACATTTAGTTAATCGAGTCTGACTTTTAGAGAAAGGCAAAACGCCTGTGACCATTCGCTTAATAGGTGATCGTAGTCGCTAAGAAGCCAAACAACAGAGTAATACTTAGGAATACGAAACCGGTGTGAATTTTCTCACTTGTGGTAGAAGCCATTCCCAGTGCAATAATCACTCCAACGCATCGAAAAATATTTTCTACATGCAGCATGGGAGACCCTAGAATCAATAGGTCCATGACGCTCACGAGAAAAATGAAGCTGGCACCAAGGATAAAGAATTTGGCCGCATTGTCGAAGTATACAGTCCGAGAATCGAGATTGATGTCGGTGCGCACTCTTGGCACAAGCATGAGTGTGCAGAGTGACAGCGTTACCACAACAGCGAGCACGATAATCAACGACATCAAAGTCCAATTTTCGACGGTTCGATAACGCCAGAATCCCCACCAAAATTGGATTAGTAGGAACAAAGAAAAAATTGACCAAAACCCGTGCAGCCAATAGATTTTTGTCTTTATCTTTTGTTGCAGAACACGAGCCCAGGCGACAGTAAACTCGCTTATTCCTAAGGCAACGACGATCGATACGAGAACTGATAAATACTCAAACCTTGTCATATTTCGGGCTGCTGGTTTCTACAGATAT
>JBLHMH010000221.1:0-4984 GCA_047621785.1 Polaribacter sp.
CCTTTGGGTTTATAGCCCCCCAGACTATGCCGCTAATCCCAGCGATACGTCCTGAAAATAACAGCAGTAGTGTTGCTGATAAACCGATTAATACACCGCCTAAAATCGGCCATAAAAAGCTAGTCATCTTAAATTTCCTGATTGGTTGATTCGGATAAAGCTTGATACACAGACACGCACCTACTGTCACACTATGTCAAATATAGTTTACGATCCAAAACACGATTTGAACATGCATGAATTGTGATTTTATTGTGGCAGATAGACTGGCCTCGTTGAATGATGGTTGTCACTTTGTGATTGCCGATCTGCGAATATTTTAATCTGTGCTAATATTAAAGGCTAATCGCAACTAACAAATCCATGCCACTTTGCAGGACTTTTCCATATGCACCGCAGACAATTTTTAAATTTATCGGCCGTGACAGCTAGCTCATCATTACTCTCTAGCTGTGGTGGAGGTCCTGACGAATTTCCGGTCAGGATTAAACCGGGCTTCCCTGATAGTGGCTTTACACCTAAATCAACGGCTGAGGATGTGACGAAAGGCCTAGATTTGACGGGTAAGACCATGCTTATTACCGGTTGCAATTCAGGCATCGGTTTTGAATCAATGCGAGTTTTGGCGTTACGCGGTGCGCATGTTATTGGTACCGGCCGCACTCTTGAAAAGGCCTCCGCCGCCTGTGCAAACGTCATTGGCCAGACAACACCTCTGGCTATGGAGCTTACAAATTTTGAATCAGTAAACGATTGCGCGAGCCAAGTACAAGCGCTAGGCATTCCCATAGACGCTCTAATTTGTAATGCCGGCATTAGCGGTCGAAAAGAGAAACAGGTCGTTAATGGCATAGAAATTGCGTTTCTAGTTAACTACCTCAGTCACTTTTTATTCGTGAATAGGTTATTGTCCATTGTCACCGCCGCCGAGCAAGGCCGTATCGTACACGTAGGTAGCCGTGCGGGTTATACCCGTACGCCACCAGAGGGCATTCGGTTTAATACATTGGGCGAGAGCAATGGCGGTTTCGAATACGACTCCTGGGAGTATTACGGTCAATCTAAGCTGGCTAATGCCTTGTTTTCACATAGTTTAGCCAAAAAACTTGCTGGCACGACGACCACTTCAAATGCACTACATCCCGGTTTCGTGAAAACCAGTATCGCCCGGGGCCAGGGCCGTCTAACTGAACTTGCTTTCGACATCGCTGGGCCTCTGATTGCCAAGAACATTGAAGAAGGCGCAGCAACTACCAGCTATGCCGCAAGCCATCCGCAATTGGCCAAAGCCAATGGAGAATTTCTATTCGATTCTAATGTGGTCACGGTTGGTGGCACTCATCATATGGAAGACGATGTTTTAGCTGATCGCCTGTGGACCGTGTCACAAGAAATGCTAGGCAGCCATCTCGGTTAATCGCGCTGAGTTTCTGAACTTAATAAAACCGAGGTGAAATTATGTTTCGCTTAATCCAACGTTTTATTGAGAAGCTTATTCGATTCCATCAAACTGACCGCTAAAATTAGCGTCATAAACTTCGCCGCTATCGGACATTAAAAGGAATAGTGTTTTGTCTTCATTTTTATTTAGAACTGAGGCCACGTAGTAACCTACGCCCTTCTTATAAATCGCCATGTCTTGTTTGGCTACCGTAGACCAACTATCACTCAACTGACCAAAACCCAAACCGGTATCCTTTCGAGACATACTTGTGACCGCGCGCTGGGCAACTATCAGCGCTACCGCTTCAGAAATTACCCGTGGCTCTTGGTGCTCATGATCACCATGCGCAATGGCGTACTGAGTGATAAAAAGTGTGATACTAAATAATAGTGATACTAAAATTTTCATAAATTTATTGTCGATTTGATTTTGGGATTATTTAATGTGTGTGTGATTCGCCATCATTATGGGAGTGCTCGGGAGTTGCTCGCGGCGAGGCTTTAACCTCAAGGTCGAGGTTTAGCTTTTTGGGGTAAGTTAATAAAGGCGATGATGTAGCGTCAATGTCTGCATGAACATGCTGATGGTCGTCTTGATTCAACGGAAAATCATCTGGGTATTGTGTGTGTTGATACCCATGCAATTGCATCAGCAAGAGTAGGCCGCCGCAGAACATTAGCGCAAGATTACTGGCTTTGCTGAATTGCGCAAACGATTCACGTTTTCGCCATGCTGCCAAGACCAGCAACATGATACTCAAGGCGATAAGCTGCCCTACTTCAACGCCCACATTGAATGACAGTATCTTTAACACCAGACCGTTATCACCCAATGGCAGTTGCTGCAACCTAGTGGATAAACCGAAGCCGTGTATCAAGCCGAATAAAAACACCATCACCAGCAGATTCGGTGATGACATCTGTAGATACTTTCTAAAGCCATCAAGGTTGTCGAACGCTTTGTAACACACGGTCAACGCGATAACAGCATCAATTAAATAGTAGTTTGCTTGAATACCGTAGAGTGTCGCGAACACCAAAGTGATTGAATGTCCTATCGTGAAAGCAGTGATAAATTTGAGAATATCTTTAAATTGAGTGAGAAAGAAAATCACTCCGAATAAAAACAAAAGATGATCGTAACCCGTCAACATATGAGTGGCACCCAGGTGCATGTACTCAAAGTAACCCGCATTCAAAATACGTGCCTGATCCTCGGCCGACATGCCGTGCCCAAACGCAACCATACTGACAGCACAGAGCGCGATAATAGAAATTATTTTTTTCATTGATTCCTTATTTTTTTACTAATTAATAACTACCAGATTTTTTCTATCTCTTCCAATGACTTACCTTTGGTCTCTGGCAAATATTTCCAGACAAAGATAAACGCAAGCACGCAGAATGAAGCAAAAATGAAGTATGGCAGCGCACCATTAAATTGAGCATCATTTAGCTCGCTTCGATTCACCAATGGGAAAGAGGTCGAAACTATACCATTGAACAGCCATTGCGCTGCGACCGCTATTGACATGGCGATACTGCGTGCTCTATTCGGAAAAATTTCAGCTAGAATAACCCACACCACTGGCCCCATCGACATTGCAAAAGAACCAATAAACACTAGGATAGCAATCAGCGAAAGTACACCAATGGAATTGGTATAGAGTGTTACTCCCAGCACGCTTAAGCCGATCATCATGCCCGCAGTGCCAGTTAAAAAGAGAGGTTTTCTGCCCCATCTATCAATCGTGTATAGTGCCACAAAAGTAAAAATAAGATTTACTGCTCCCAGCAATAATTGTTGCTTAAGTGCGTCCTGTGGACCATACCCCAAAGCATTACTAAAGATCTCAGCGCCATAATACAAAATTGCATTAATGCCAGTAATTTGTTGGAAAACAGAAAGCATTATGCCCAACAAAAGCGCAAACCCCAGACCACTGGCTAGCAACATTTTCACATTTGTAATCTGCACCTCCCTAAACGATTGCTGTATCTCTGACAAATGCAGTTGTGCCGTACTATTATCAGTGTAGAGTTTTTGCAGTACCCGTTCGGCTTCTTCATGCCGACCCTTAAGTATCAACCAACGTGGGCTGTGTGGAACAAAAAACAAGGCTATTAAGAACAGACCGGCCGGCAACAATTCAGACCAAAACATCAGGCGCCAACCGTACTCCTGATTATACCTGTGTGAGACCGCCAAATCACTTTGTGATATGCCTTCGGCATTGCCACCGCCGATAACGTAAGTCGCCAAAAAAACGGCGAAAAAACCGAATACGATTGCCAGCTGATAGAGCGAAACCATTTGCCCACGTTGGCGTGAGGGAGAAATCTCTGCGATATACATTGGGGCAGCCATTGAAGCAAAACCGATCCCTATGCCTCCAATAACTCGGTAGACGATTAACTCGTTCAATGAGTTTGCAAAACCCGAGCCCAAAGCCGACACACAAAAAAGAATGGCGGACAGAATTAAAGTGTACTTACGGCTTATTGCTTTGGTTAAATAGCCGGCCACTAGTGCACCAAGCAGGCAGCCATACAATGCGCTGCCTACAGCCCAACCTTGCTGGGCAGGCGTCAAGTCAAAGTACTCTGTAAAGTAAAGTTGCGTGCCGCCGATAACACCGGTGTCAAAACCAAACAGAAAGCCGCCAATCGCAGCGATTCCAGCAATTCGTACTACGAAAGATTTGTTGTAAATGGAGTCATTCATTTTTAATGATTTCTCGTGTCCGTTGGTTATTAACTAGGGTAAAAACCAGATGTGCGAGCAAGGCCCAGTTAACACAACATACACGTATTTCTTCGCAGCAACGCATAAAAAGTGTTTTTGCTGTTTCACCTCGGTAAAAAGAAATTTTTTGAATGGCCGCCATTGGCTGGGTAGATCAAAGTTGAGACCCGAGACCCTTGTAGATAAAAAATCCATCCCTTACCTAGCTTACCCACTATTTCCATCAAGGATTTGCCAATGAACTTAGAAACAAATTACGTTATTATGCGTGGCGATGCAGTGCATACAATATTAGACCTTCGAACTCCAAACGAGCATCCAAACTCTCAATTAAGCTACTATAACTCCATACATGTGTAGATTGTGCGCCAACTAGGTTCTATTAAAAGATGACTTCAAATATTCGAAACTACCTTGCGGCTCTGCCAAAAAAAATCCTACTTGTGGCTTGTCTATCTATGTGTTTTTGCTTCAATCCTGTGGTCGCAAAGAGTCGCTATGAAATTGGCATTTTACTTGACCTCAACAATGAAGAGTTTGCACCTATCTTCGATCAATTGGCATCTGAGATAGTTGCGGTGGTAGGTAATGACGCGAGCATAAATATCTCTGTTGATAACATTAAGGTTAATAATTTCGATATTGACCTAGCACGCAAACATTACAACGAAATGCTTAAAAGCAATACAGATATTATTTTAGCCTTCGGCCCTATAAATAATGAACTGCTTGTACAACAGAAGAAACATTCTAAACCGACTATTCTGTTTGGGGCTGCCAATACTGACGTTATCG
>JBLHMH010000222.1:0-4871 GCA_047621785.1 Polaribacter sp.
TGGCAAGTAACTACCCTGATAGGGTTCTGAGTTTGACTTCCATCATGTCTACTTCAGGCGCTAAGCATTTGCCTGAAGGCACGCTAAAAATTGAGAACAGAGACCGAAAAGGCCTCTCCAGAGAGGATATTATTCAACTCGGCATGCTTACAATGAAGGCGATCTACGCTAAGGAATCAGATCAACCCGAAGAATATTGGTATCGCCGGTCGGCACGCGCCTATGATCGCAGTCATTATGACGACGGCTTTGCACGGCAGTTCTGGGCAATTGCCGATTCAGGCGATCGCGTTGAAGAATTGAAATTCATTACCCAGCCAACTATTGTAATTCACGGCAAAATTGACCCGCTGATACCCATTGCACATGGGCGCCATACAGCGCAAAGCATAGCCAATTCTGAATTTCTTGAGGTCGACGATATGGGGCACTACATGGCTAGTGAACATCACCAACCAGTATTAGATGCCATGTTACGCACCATGCGCAAGGCGAGTCAGTAAACGCAACTAATCAGATTTCCCTTGCAAAACCTAATCAAAAAATTTTGCCTAACGGTATTGGTAATAAGCCTTACTGGTTGTACAAATAACCCTTTCGCTTGGAAGTTGTTATACGGGCAATTTGATAATTTTCTAAGCAAGCAGTTAATTGGCTATGCTCAGTTCAGTGAATCGGAGAAAGGTCTAATTCGTCTCGAAGTTGACAAAACTGTGCTCTGGCATCGGCAATACGAACTGCCTAAATACGCCGCGACAATCACTGAATTTCAAAAGCGGTTTTTAACTCAGCAAACGATGCCGCGTCAAACAGACATGGACTGGTTAATTGTTGAACTAAATACGATTGGACTGCGCTTTGATGAAAAATCACCGCTATTGTCGCTTATTCCCATGCTCGCTCAGATAAGCGACCTGCAAGTTGAACAAATAGCGCAAAAAATTGATGAAGAGTTCATCGATTCACACAAAGAGTGGCAACAAGAAGCAGACCAAGATCCCGCTGAGCTCAGCGAAAAAAGTCTACGTAAATTCTTTAAGCGCTTAGGCTTATCCACCAATGAGGCACAACGAACCGCACTCACGGAGTCCCTGCGACGCCGTCAATTGAGTTATGACATAAAGCAAGAGGTATGGCGAGACTGGGCCGACCAAATACTAGAAATACTTAACTCACGTATTCAACCGGGCTTCGCCGAGCGTTTCGCTGACCACTACTTTGCGCGCCTCAACCTGATCGAGAAAAAACAGCCCGAACAATGGGCGCATGATCAAACACTCTTTAATGACATGTTTTTAGAATTATTTACAAACCTCGAATCAGATCAAAGAGTGTCAATGAACCAAAAACTTGAGAAATTCAAAACGGTCGCCCTGCAATTAAACCAATCTATTTGAGGCCAGCTAAGCCTTAAAATACTAATGTTGATTACTACAGATGGACTCAAGTAAAGATGCCCATAACTCTAATTTCGGCAGGGCTTAAACTGCAGGGCAAAGTAAATTTACTGTGCAAGAGCCTTTAAAAGCCAAATTACAGCCTTATATGCTAACTACAGAGTAACTAAGTAACCTCTATTAAGGGAGGCAGATATTATGACTGAACAATATCAAGGGCAAACCGGTTGGCAGCGAGTGCTGTTTGTAGCGCTTTTTTGGCTGGTGTTTTATGTAGCACAAATGGTTGTGGCAGCAGTGGCGATTGCGCAATGTGTTTTTGTCTTGCTCACTAACAACCCAAACGCACACTTACTAAAATTCGGAGATAGTCTGGGTAAATATATCCATGACATATTGCGATATGTAACATTCAATAGTGATCAGCGTCCATTCCCATTTACTGATTTTCCGAAAGCGGATTTAATTATCCCCGTGATACCTGAAACTAGTTAGCGTATTACCAAGTAAGACAATAAAAACCCAGCTATTAGCTGGGTTTTTTTGTCGTAGTTGGTGATCAAATGAGATTTAACTAATTTACCGACAAATTCAAATCTTTAAAGCTATCGCCCAATAAATAGCGAGCGCCTGCGCCCTGCTTGCGTATTTGATCATCTGGATTATACAGACGACACTTCTTTAAGGACAAACACCCGCAGCCAATACAGCCAGATAAAGAATCTTTCAGGTTTTGCAATTGCACTATCTTCGCATCTATATCCTTGCTAAAGGCTCTGCTTAGTCTATCCCAGTCGGTCTTGGTCGGCGTTCGCCCGTCCGGCAATGAGTCCAGAGCGCTAGTAATTTGGCTAAGTGAATAGCCGAGACTCTGAGCAATCAATATAAATGACACTCGACGAATAACCGAGCGATGAAATAATCGATGCCCAGCGTTATTTCGAATTGAAGGAATAATTCCTTCGTCGGCGTAGAAACGAATAGCAGAAACGGATGTGCCAGTGCGTCTAGCAACTGCACCGATACTAGTAAATGGATCATTTTTCATTTCTTTAAAATAACTAAAAAAGGCCTTTACCTCAAGATAACTTGAGATATTAAACTTGCTTTGAATTAACCCTAACATCAAAGCGAGAACAATATGACGAACACCAACAACAAAATAGCCCGCATCGAACACATCAACATTAGCGTCGCGAATGCAGATATCACGGCGGGCAAGCTATGCGAAATATTCGACTGGCAGGTGCGCTGGTCAGGCCCCGCTATGGACGAAGGCTATACTGTACATGTGGGATCCGAGGGTGATAATAGTAGCTACTTCGCTCTCTACGCCCCCAAACAACTCGTTAGAAACCCAAATAAAGGCCATCAGCTCGAAGCATGCCTAAACCATGTTGGCATTGCAGTAGATGATCTTAAGGAATTGGAGAAACGACTACTCTCACTAGGCTACAAACCTTTTAATCACAGCGATTACGGTTCTTGTACTAGCTTCTATTTTCATATTGACGAGAGCCTCGAAATTGAAGTTATTCAATACAAGTAACCCGTTGATAAAATGCCTTACTCATATAAATTTGGTGTCATAAGTTATTGACACACTGTGATCTAACTAAGCATCTGATTTTTTGATTGCAGATTAAATCTAATAAACACATAGGTTTAGCGATCGAATTAGCCACTTTTAACTATTTTCGCCATAAAGCATGTGGGTTGCTATGCAATTAATGATCAGTATATTCTAGAGTTCGTCAAACACTTAAAGTGATCAAAGCCCTATACTTGGCCCTTCAATGACAGCACAATCTATTAGACATGCTGGTAAATCACATAGGAATAAAGGGTAGACACGGAATTAGTAGATCACCTACGCTAAGAGTGGATGACTGGGTCTAGTTTGCCCTTTTCAGCCATTTATAGTTAGATAACAGACCCGTTAATCTAGCTAAATTCTTTCTTTGCTTTCCTCCAAAATAAGATAGCCACGAAAAGAGCAACGACAGGTACTACTATCCCAAATTCGTCTACATACCAAGCTGAATTCTCATCCACAATAGTTAGTGGCGTAAACACTTTTTGGATAACCATATTTGAACATGCATGGAATATAACAGCACTCCAAACACTTTCTGTTTTATACCTTAGGTAAGTCATCGTCACCGAATTTGAGACAATAAATAGAGTGAAGATACTTAGTTGGAAAATAAGCGGAGTATAGCTACTGCCATAAAAACCTTTGATCATCAGGGGCCAGTGGAAAGTGGACCAAAGCAAACCACTTATAAGCGCAACCAATCCAAAAGACATCGATTTCGAAAGTTCAGGAACTAAAAAACCTCGCCACGCTAACTCTTCGCCGAAAATTGACGGTATTGATAGTGCTAAGCTGAATGTCATGGTCAACACGATATGGAATAGAATTATGGAAATATCATTCCATCCACCTAGATTATAAGTCTCTCGCGAACCGTTAGCAAAATCAGAATTAAACTCCGCAAAACCAAAACCCCAAATGATTAGATATGATGATGCAGCAATGCCAAGAGGTACTAAAAAACTCATCCATTGGTAACGACTATTTCCCCACAACAACCCGAAAGAAGAAATCCGACGCCCATGTAAAAAACACGTCACTATAGCAGCCAAACCGACCGACATCATCAAGGGTGATGCTCGCTCAAGTCTAAAAATCAGCCAATAGCCAACACAGTAAAAAATTACTGTGAGAAATAGAAATGTAGTTAGAGATGGGACTGAAGCTCGAAATCTGTCCTTGGATATATTCATTAGCAGTTAGTGATAAGTTTTAGTTTCTATTTAGATGCCTCATACTCCTATTTGGATTCAAAATTTGAACGACCGAAATGAGTATCTTACCGACAACTAGGTTTGTAAAAACTATTACTTGGGAGAACCGCTCGCATTGTAACGACGATGGATACGCCTCCTTGGTACTACTATCTTGTTCAAGGAGCTCCAGCCATTAAGCAGTTAAGAATTGCGACGCTCAAATTCGTTGGCTTTAACTCAGTGAAAAGTAAAATGATTGGTCCCATTATAAACTCTACGAAAGAATCCAGATCAAAATGGGTTAATGATGTTTCAAAACTCGGATATGCCGCTAGTTAAATTTACGGCCCGGCAACGCAGCGGGCTCCGCAAACTTGAACGTTTTTGTGGAGAAAAGTCCGCCAGATATCTAGGCGAGGTTTGACTGCATTAGCTTTCAGAAGCTTTGATAATTTTGAAATGACTAATCTGGAATTTTTACCTGTTTGCTGGTGCCCCTGGAAACAGTACCCACACGATTGATCCATTCACCCAAAACTGGTAGAAAATCCGGTGCCAAGGCCGCATCACCTTTCCACATAAGCTTTAGCCAAAACCATAAACCTGGCGATTGTTGATTAAAGGACTTTGCCCTCAGCAGCGAGTGGGTAGCACTTGGTATAATCGATACCTGCAGATTAT
>JBLHMH010000223.1:0-4637 GCA_047621785.1 Polaribacter sp.
CGCCACCAGAAATTAGCGCAGAGTCGGGTTCGAACCTTAAATCGCCTTGCGCTAAGTGCGGGTCGCCTATTGCTACATAAGGGGGGTTGGATGCAATCAGATCAAATTTTTTATCGACAGCAATACTCGAAAACCAGTCGCTGTGCAAAAACTGAACATTGCCAACTTCGTTGTAAGCGGCGTTATTCTTGGCTACTTCTAATGCCTTAGCTTGATAGTCGGTGGCTAACACCTGAGCATTCGGACGCTCTTTGGCAATCGAAAGTGCTATCGCGCCACTGCCGGTACCTAGGTCAAGTACATGACTTAACCCATCTGCAGGTAGTTTTTGCAGCGCATGCTCTACCAATGTTTCGGTGTCTGAGCGTGGGATCAATACATGTGTATTAACCTTTAAGCGCAGTGTCCAAAAATCTTTATAGTTTAATAAATAGGCTATTGGTTGACCTTGCTGACGTTTCGCAACCAGGTCGAAGAAGGCTCGAGTATGGTCTGCTGTTGCCAATGTCTCGCCGTAGGCAATAACCCACGACAACGGTTGATCGGTTACTGCTTGCAGCAATACCTCTGAATCAATACGGGGTGTGGAGGAGTCGTCGTAGAGTATTTGTGTCGCATCATCCAAAAGCTTGCGATAGGACTGCGCCGACAGTTCCTTATGCATCGCCTAAGTCAGACAATAAATGAGCTTGGTGCTCGGTGGTAAGAGGATCAATAACCTGTCCTAAGTCACCAGCCACAACGGTGTCAAGTTTGTATAGGGTGAGGTTTATTCGATGATCTGTGATACGACCTTGTGGGTAATTGTAGGTTCGAATACGCTCCGAACGATCACCACTGCCGATTAGGCTCTTTCTGGTTTCTGCTTGTTCGGCGGCTTGTGCTTGACGTTCAGCGTCTAAAATACGGGCTTTTAGCATAGACATAGCGCGAGCTTTGTTTTTGTGTTGCGAACGCTCATCCTGACATTCAACCACGGTGCCAGTCGGGAGGTGCGTTAGCCGAACCGCTGAGTCGGTTTTGTTGACATGCTGGCCACCAGAGCCTGATGCACGGTAGGTATCGATGCGTAGATCGCTCGGACTAATGTCCATGTCATTACCCACTTCATCCGCTTCTGGCAAAATTGCAACAGTACAAGCAGAGGTGTGAACTCTGCCTTGAGTTTCAGTTTCAGGGACACGCTGTACTCGGTGTGCGCCGGATTCGAATTTTAACTTTGAGTAAGCGCCGTGACCTTCTATGCGCGAGATGATTTCCTTGAAACCGCCGTGCTCGCCTAAGTTTTTACTCAGTACTTCAACCTTCCATTTTTGCGACTCTGCGTAACTTGAGTACATCCGAAATAAGTCGCCAGAGAAAATTGCGGCTTCGTCACCACCGGTGCCAGCGCGAATTTCTAAGAATATATTGTTATCATCATTGGGGTCCTTGGGCAGCAAAAGTTTCTGTAAGTCTGCCAATAACCGCTCTTGGCATTGCTTAATCTCGGTCAACTCATCATGCGCCATTTTACGCATTTCCTTGTCTTCTTCGTCGACCATCATTTGCGCTGCTTCAGCGTCGCTTTCAAGGCCTTTATACTCAAGATAAATTTCAGTGACCGGTGCTATTTCAGATAGTTCGATACTCAGCTTGCGAAAATTATTCTGATCGGCTTGAGTTGCTGGATCAGACAGCAAAGCATTCAGCTCTTCTTGTCGGTCGACAAGGTTTTCAAGTTTAAAACGAATGGAGTCTTTCAATGTGAATTCTCAGATGAAATTGGCAAAGTTACCGCACACTATTTTTAGGATTATACGCTTAATCAGGGAGAGACTAGCCGAATTAACCCAGCCAGCGGCTATTAAATTAAATTCGAATAGCGAAATACTTAGACGCCCTTAAGCGCCGCCGCTAGTGTCGTCTTCAAGAGGGTCCAAGTCAAACAATTCGCGGGTTGCGCTCAATAGCTCCTCATTGTGGTTGCGACGCAAGGATTCAGTGGGGCTATGCATGAATTTTTGAGATAAAGCATGCGCAAATTGTTGTAGCACGACTTCTGGCCTCTCGCCAATTTGTAAACGCCGCTGGGCATTGGATAGTTCAGTCTGGGTGATTTGTTTGGTGCGGTCGCGCAATTGCCGAATAGTGGGTACCGATTCCAAACTATTCAGCCAGTGCATGTATTCTAATGACCTTAGCGTGACAATTTTTTCAGCTTGGGTCGCGGCCTGCTTGCGTGACTCTACGTTCTCAGTGATCACTTGTTCTAAATCATCTACTGTATACAGGTAAATGTTGTTCAATTCGCTAACTTGCGGCTCTACGTCCCTCGGGATTGCCAAATCTACAACAAAAATCGGTCTGTTTTTGCGTGCCTTCAAGGCACTTTCAAAAGCACCTTTGCCGAGAATTGGTAAGGTCGACGCGGTTGAGCTGAAAACGATATCAGCCTCTGCTAAACGAGTAGGTAGCTCATGCAGCGAAATTGCCTGCGCACCAAATTCTACGGCTAGTTTTTCCGCCCGAGCCAAGGTTCGATTGGCCACTATAATTTTGCGTACACCTTGGGCATAAAGGTGCCGACAGGCAAGTTCGATGGTTTCTCCGGCACCGACCAATAAAACAGTTTGCTCAGCGATATTGGAAAAAATCTGTTTCGCTAATGCTACCGAAGCGTAGGCTACCGACACAGCATGACTACCAATGCTGGTGCTCGTGCGTATTTCTTTCGCCACTGAAAACGTATGCTGAAACAAACGATTGAGCACCTTGCCTGTATTGCCGTTTTTATGCGCTTTGGCGAAGGCAGTTTTCATTTGCCCAAGAATTTGTGATTCGCCAATCACCATTGAGTCAAGACCAGCAGCAACCCTAATTGATTGAGTAACGGCATGCTGACCCTTCAGGGCATATAAATACGGTGCGACATCGTTCTTATTCAATTGATGAAAGTTACAAAGCCAGTCAACTACAACATCCACATCAGCATCGTTTAGTTGGCAATAAACCTCAGTACGATTACACGTTGAGAGAATGGTGGCCTCTTGGATCTCTTTATATTTAGCAATGTCTACTAGCGCTTCCTCAAGGTTATCAGCAGTCACAGCCGCCCGTTCGCGTACTGCGACTGGGGCGGTGGTGTGATTTAGTCCTATTGATAGAAGGTGCATAACAATTTTATTTTGGATTGTGGCGCATTCAGTTTAATGTTTTTGATAAGCACAGATAAGATGTCATGGGTATGCCTTAAGCTGATTGATAGATAGAAGCCGTAAATTGGCCGTATTTTAACCGTTTTTGTAGGATTAGATGCAGCTATTGATATCGATTGAGCTTAATTCAGAGTCTACTTAACCGAGGTCAAAGTAGTCGATCTTGTCCTTGCTGGTAAAGCGAGAAAGAATTTTAGTAACCGGGGCGGACCAAAGATACCCCCCAATGCTGACCAAACCAAAACCTAAAACCGCGAATCCTATCTGTCCAGACACTGCCCATTGGGTGGAGACGAAGAGTGTTTGAATGCTTCCTAGAGTAATTAGAATCAGGCTTTGAACACCATAAACTGTACGCGCAAAGCTGGCTTTTTGCATAGTCACTGTCATCGCGGTCATCAGTTGTACAACTATAATCCAGGCCATAATTCCAATCAATAACCAACTATGAAGTGACACACCGTTGTCGATGTAATAGGTGCATAACACATAAGCCAGAAACGCTTGAATTAGTTTGGATTGGAGTAGAGTCCCCCAAAATGTATCAGGCTTTCGGATACGGTAATTTCGTTCTTCATCCGCCAGGGAAAGAGCCTTAATGCAGACTTTTAGAAAATTCAGGCCAACGATACAAAATCCAGCCATAATCGCGGTGTGCATAAAGTTGCCGGCAGTAGCGCTCGGGTTGATCAAATTAAGCAAACTAGAAATAGCCAATTTCAGATGACTAATAAAATCGGCATTCTGCTCCCATTCTAGAAAATGCGTTTTCCAAGAGCCAATTCCTAAAGCCGACGCAAGGCAGAGAATTAGGATCAAGGCCAAGATGAGTTGTAATAGGCTCTCGATTTGTAATCGGCCGAAGTCTGCGGCAGGAGATAATTCATCATCGCTTGGTGCCGTGCTATTAAATACACGAAAAAACAGAGTTGTTAGCCCAGCAAATAAGAATAGACAAAAAATCATTAAACTAGGTGGTTGCTGATCACTTTGAACTTGATTGACAACGTTGATTGGCGCATCTAGTAGTGGGCGCAGCCAAATAAGCTTAACAATCAGCATTATGATTGTGCCAACAATCATCACGCCGGCTAATTTGGAAACATCATCCGAAAACTTTTCATCGCGAGCTAAAATGAATGCGCCAGTTAGTAAAAGTGCAGCCAATACTGTCGTATTATTGAGGCGAAACCAATCGAATTGAGAAGTGTTAAGCGCTGAAATGGCGGTCAGTGGAGCCCAGTCGCCATACATTGCTACTCCCATTTGGTTGGCAATAACGAAGCCTAGTAAGAGCAAACAAAAGGCGCCAGTAACTTTCAAGATCTTTGGAATCGATTCATGCCTGTTACGCAATATTCGGTATGCCGGAACCAGTCCAAACAAGGCAAACAACAATCCTGATTCCTTGTCTATGAGCTGCGCGAGCATGGTTAACAC
>JBLHMH010000224.1:0-4505 GCA_047621785.1 Polaribacter sp.
TGCAGCAGGTGCTCGATTGTTTTCACGAGGACGCTGTGCTGACCGAAGTAACCTCTATGACTGTTCACGAGGGCAGGGATGCGGGAATTAGTACCATGTTCCAGGGCCTGTTCGCCGCCCATGACCGCATCTGGCACGGTAACTTTGTACACACTGCAGATACAGAGTCTGAAGCTATTTGCTCGCAGTTCTCGGTTGAAGTCACACCTCAGGGCGAGCCCGATTTTTTACGCTACGAAAATTGCAACCGCTTCTACCTGAAGGACGGAAAGTTCGAGCGCGTTTTTGTCTACATGAGCGGCGAAAATCTGCTCAAGTGAGTTCACGCTAACACAGCAATCAAGAGGACGTTAACATGCAATATCAAGCATCCCTGAATCGTGACGGATTGGTCGATCTGGCGCTGAACCAGTATTTTGCGAACGTAGATAAGAAAGATCTGGATGCGGTTCTCGATTGTTTCCATGACAATGCAATAATTACGGTACAAACCGCGTTTGCGGTTCATGACGGCAAAGAAAGTATCCGGCGTATGTTTGTCGATTTTATGGGCGCATGGGAGACAATCATCCACCGCGACTTCACCTGCACTGTAGATGAAACCAACGGTCGAATTACCGCGTGTTTTACCGCGGAATTAGTGGACGCCGAAGGGAATACTACCCTGCTCTATAACACCAATTTTTGGCGGATTAGAGAAGGTAAGTTACAGGAAGTCTATATTTACATGAGTGGAGAAAACCCTTTGATCTAAGGATGTGGTCGAAGGCGCCTAAGGCTTTTCACATTGCGCCCTAATCGTGCCCGCCCGGGATAAACCTACTTTGCAGATTCACACAGCTGCAGTTGCGCGCCGAAAAATTGCTGGTCATCCAGGTCCGATACGAGCCAGTCGTCTAGTCCCTGACGCGGCTTGTCACCTGTAAACCTGCCACCGCGCGCCGACACCTCGTCGATTGCGTCTGTCAGCGATGCAACCCCCAGCGATAGCAAGAAGAAGCCCTCTCCATGCTTTGCAAGATGGCGGGCCGGCACACTGTCTGTCGTGGTGGGCTGGACCAGCACGAGCCAGGATTCTCCCAGCCGGAAGCGGGCTGTTCGAACACCCCGGCCTTCAAGGTCACCGTAGTGCAGTTCGACATCACCCAGCAGTGCCTTATAGCGCTCTACCGCGGTGTCCAGGTCCTTCACCAGAAAATTGATGTGGTGAATACGATCAACCATTAACTGTTCTCCTTAAAACTCGGTATCAGTTCATTTCCGGGCCCTTGCAAATTGGCAGCTTGTAATGCGCTGCCCCAGCGTTATGAATTATGAAGCAGGATTCTTTCGAAAGGTAATGTTGATGCAACTATTTATTAGCGGCGCTTCCGGTTTTGTTGGAGGGACGGCCGCCGTGCTTCGCGCAGCGCAAGAGGCTGAGGTGTCGCGATTCGTTCATATGGCAACTGAAGCAGCGATTGTTCACGGTCAATATATCAATGGCGCCTCCCGAAGACGAGCCAGGAGAGGCCTACTTTATCCTTGATGATGAGGTCAGTACCATCAAGGGAATTGTGACGGGCATGGCCGCCTCAAAAAATATTGTTCTGGGCGAATGCAACATTCCAGCCTGGCTGGCCGATTCCCTAGGGGATATTTATGAGCGAGTCTGGCGCCTTTTTCCGCTGAAGAGAGATCCTCCATTAACTCGCCATGCGGCCATGGTGATGTCTCGCGACTGTGTTTTGAGTGGAGAGAAAGCCAAGCGTGAGCTGGGTTATGTGCCTTTGGTATCGGTTAAGGCGGGCTTGGAAGAAATGTGCGGCCGACGCCTAAATTGAGCAATTTGCAATTCACAGTTGGCCGCTACAATATGCATTGGGATGTACTTAAAAAATAAGCAAAAGTGAACCCTCGTAAAGTGCGATGGAAAATTTACTGTTATTTTCTAGGCTTTTTTTGTCTTTATGTTGCTCAGGTAACTTTTAGTTCGGGTAACGAGTCCCCGGTTTATCAAGAGTTAAGTGTAATTTTTGGTTCAACTCAGTGTTGCTTTGAGCAGATGGGGCTAATTAAGCGAATAAATCTATAATAATCCTACTAAAAACTGAATTTTGAGCTCAGCAAACAACAATTAAGCCGAAATCAACCGCAGGCTGCTGTATTTAAAGTTAAAAATGCACATAACCAATTGATTTATAAGAAATAATAAATATAGCGCAAAAAATATGGAGTAGGACGCACTAGAATAAACTGTGATTGAGCTACTGCTCATGACCCCTAGAGGGGCTTTTTCATCCTCAATAGTTGCCTTCTCTATACCCGTCAATTATCCACCGTCGACAAAAAGGCCAATATAGATTATATTCCGTATCCGTTGATACCTCTGCTTTAACTATTAGTAGTGCTTGTAGTAGTGCTTGTTTATAGCGGCACTTTGCGGTATCTGTTCTAAGTTAGTAGCCCTTGGTTCAGAGTAGAAATGGGCGTCTATATCTTTTATAATCCATTAGTCTATTACCTCGGTATAAATACGGGTTGCTATTACTCCTCGCTTTCCAAGCTCTGCTTCCGAAAAGTACGTGGTGAATTAGAAAACGAATACAGATTATTATCTGCTTAGAAAATATTAAGTTCCAGACGGATACAACTACTGGGTGATTATTTCCTCCGGTGGTTAATGTCCAGAAAAAATTGATGGGAAGTTTTAACTATGAGTACAAACACTGATAACCGCGGTTTATATCGCCCAGAATTTGAACACGATAGTTGTGGCATTGGCTTTGTTACCAACCTAAAAGGTAAAAAGTCGCACGATATCATTCAGAATGCGTTGACTATGCTTGAATGCATGGAGCACCGGGGTGGAACCGGCTATGACGTTAAAAGTGGTGATGGTGCAGGCATACTCATTCAGATCCCCCATGATTTTTTCGAAACAGAAGCACATGATTGTGGCTTTACACTACCTATTCAGGGTGACTATGGCGTGGGGATGATTTTCTTCCCTGCTGACCCTAAGCAAGCAGAGGCTTGCCGTACTGTTTTAAACACGTCTATCAAAGAGCTGGGATTAGGATTGTTAGACTATCGGGTGGTGCCAGTCGATAATTCGATGCTAGGCGCCTCCTCAAAAGAGTCGGAACCTGGTATTGAGCAGGTCTTTATCCAAAAGCCCGCTGACCTTAGCCAGCAGGAATTTGAGCGTAAGTTATTTGTTTTACGCAAATATTGTTCACACACTATTAATACCACCATCGCTAATAAAGCTGATGACTTCTATATCGCCTCATTGTCGTCTCGCACACTAGTATATAAAGGGCAGTTCACTACGGCGCAGGTGAAGCAGTACTATTTAGATCTGCAAAATGAGCAGGTCACTTCGGGTTTGGCAATGTTCCACTCCCGTTTTTCAACTAATACATTCCCGGCCTGGCGTCGTGCACAACCGTTTCGTTATTTATCTCACAATGGCGAGATTAATACTGTTAAGGGCAATGTTAATTGGATGAATGCGCGCGAAGCGATGTTTGATTCGATTAATTTTACCGACGCTGAAATGAAAATGATCACCCCAATTTGTAACAGGGGCAATTCTGATTCTGCCAACCTTGATATGGCTATTGAGCTGCTGGTTCTTAGTGGGCGTCCATTGGAACAGGTGATGATGATGATGGTGCCAGAGGCTTGGCAAACTCAGGAAAATATGGACCCGGTTAAGCGCGCATTTTATGAATATTATGCTTGTATTATGGAGCCTTGGGATGGCCCAGCGTCAATTTCTTTTACTGACGGTAAAATGATTGGCGCAACCCTTGATCGCAACGGCTTACGTCCTTCTCGTTACTTGCTTACTGATGACGGCACATTAATTATGGGCTCTGAGACTGGGGCTATCTGTATTGATCAATCTACTGTAGTGGAAAAAGGCCGCTTACAGCCGGGCAAGATATTTATTGCTGACCTGGAACAGGGCCGTATTATTAGTGATGACGAAGTGAAGCAAAAGGTATGTTCTGCCCAGCCTTATGCTAAATGGCTCACTGATAACAAAATATTGTTAAGCGAATTACCCGCACCATCTACTGCTGCGCCTAAGTTGCCTAATCTTAGAAAAACCCAAAAAGCCTTTGGTTATAGTAATGAAGACCTAAACGTTATTTTGACGGATATGGTTGGCACTAGTAAAGAACCGCTTGGCGCTATGGGAACTGATACGCCGTTAGCCATTTTGTCTGATCGGCCGCAGCAGCTTTCACATTACTTTAAGCAGCTGTTCGCTCAGGTAACTAATCCGCCAATAGATCCTATTCGAGAAGAGCTAGTGATGTCTTTGCGTGGCTACATTGGCGACTCGCATAATTTATTAGCAGAGACGCCAGAGCATTGTCACAAACTTGAAATCGATCAGCCAGTGCTGAGTAATGAAGATTTCCAAAAGCTAAAGAATATTGATCATAATCATTTGCAGTCAAAAACGATTAACATTACGTTTAAAGCTACTGGTGAAGATGGCGAATTAA
>JBLHMH010000225.1:0-4173 GCA_047621785.1 Polaribacter sp.
ACGGTGATGTCGGTGTCACCTACGGTCTGGCTCTGGGATTAACCAGTGACGGCTTTAGTTATGCTGAGATGAAGGAATATGCCGATGATATTCGAGATGATCTGATAAAGCTTGATCAGGCAGCCAAGGTAGAGATGAATGGCTCGCAGGAAGAACGCGTATTTATTGAGTTTGATGACTCGAGGCTGGCAGAATATGGTCTGAGTGCAACCAAGTTACGGAGCATACTCGCTTCGCTAAATATTCTAACTTCTGGTGGCCAAGTTAACCTTGGCCCGGAACGAATAAATTTAGAACCAACTGGTAATTTTTCTTCTATTGATGATGTAAAAAACGCCCTTATTCCCGTTGGCGAAGCCAATCAAATGGTCTATCTAGGCGACATTACGGCGGTGCGTAAAGGCTACATAGACCCACCATCACAGATCGTTCGGGTTGATGGCAATAAAGCGCTGACCTTGCATGTATCTCTAAAAGACAATGCCAATATCATCAAACTGGGCCGCCAGATAGACAAAATTGTTAGCCGCTGGCATGCAAAATTACCGATTGGACTTGAATTGGCCCGCATCGTGTCCTTGGACAATTATATCGAAGCCAAAGTCAATGCCTTTGTGGTTAATTTGGCACAGTCGGTCGCAATTATTCTAGCTGTAATGCTGCTTTTCTTGGGATTTCGAACTGGACTTGTTATTGCCAGTCTAATTCCCTTGGTCACCATCTTAACGTTCGTATTGATGGGAGTTTTTAAAATTGGTCTTAATCAGGTAACTCTGGCCGCGCTGATAATGTCCTTAGGAATGATGGTTGATAACGCCATTGTGGTCGCCGAAGCGATACAGGTTAAGATTGAGAAAGGCATCAAAGCAATACAGGCAGCGACCGAGGCCTTTTCTGAATTATGGCTATCACTACTCATTTCAACCTTAACCTCATCGGCAGCGTTCTTGGCCTTCTATTTAGCTGAATCGAATATGGGCGACGTAGTTGGCCCTATCTTCATGGTGATTACCTTTGCCCTGGTCTCTTCTTGGTTGGTGGCAATGACGGTGATTACTATGCTCTGCTACTTGTTCCTCCAGGTCGACCAATCAAAACAGTCTAAGCCAGGCTTGGTTGACCGTTCAATCGCCAATCTGAAGCTATTGTATAAAAATATCATATTATTTTCTTTAGCACGAAAGTCCATAATTATTGGTTTGGCGGCAGGCTTGTTCGTGTTGGCAATTTGGGCCTTTCGCTTTGTTCCGTTTGTGTTTTTTCCTGATAGCGACCGCAATTTGATCACTGTGGATATTAATCTACCTCTGGGAACTCGAATAGAATCGACTGAAGAGGTGGTATTTCAGCTTTCGAATTACATCCGCGCTGAAATGCAAACCAATAACCAGCGTAGCCAAGGTATTGTCAGTTGGTCATCGTATATTGGCGAGGGACCCTCTTCTTATGATAATGGCTACTCTGCTGATGAAGCTAACTCTAGTTATGCCCACATATTAGTGAATACTAGCTCTGCGGACCATAACAAAAATGTGGTTGTACAACTTGATTCCTACGCGGCGGATAATTTCCCACAAGCCGATGTCTTGGTTAATACGCTGAATGCCGGAGGTACCGGAACGCCTATCGAGATAAAAATCGCCGGGCCGGAACCTGACGAACTGGTTCGCATCAGTGAAATGATCAAGCTTAAATTGTTGTCCATTGCCGGCACCAAAAATGTAAAAGATGATTGGGGGCCAAAGAGTAAAAAACTTATCATCCAAATTGATCAGGCGCGAGCCCAAAGCGCCGGAATCTCGAGTAATGATATTGCAACTTCGCTGAAAACTAAACTGGACGGATTTGACACCGGCGAGTATCGTGAGGGCGATAAAACGATCCCGATTCTATTGAAGAGTAATTTGAGCCAGCAAAGCCTGCAATCATTAGAGAGCATGAATGTTTTTGCTCAAAGCTCTGGCGTTAGTGTGCCCTTACTGCAGGTCGCAAAGATAATTCCGGCCTGGCAGTACGCTAAGATTAAGCGATTAAATTTAGATCGCACCATAGTGGTTTCCAGTGAGTTAAATGGCTCCGGAAACGCGTCCGAGATTATGGCAGTGGTCGAACCTTGGTTAGAGGGGCTAGCGGCCGATTGGGCCGAACAATATTCCTATTCAAGCGGTGGCGATGCGCAGAGTAGTGCAGAAAACATGGGAGCAGTTTACAAATGGCTACCGCTGTCTGGGGTCATTATTGTGTTGCTGCTGGTTATACAATTTAATTCAATTCGTAAGACATTCATGGTCATTGCAACGATACCGCTGGGCTTGATCGGGGTGATTGCGGGATTGATTGTGTTTAGAGAAGCCTTTGGCTTCTTGCCCTTTCTGGGTCTTATTTCCTTATCCGGAATCGTTATTAATAATGCCATCGTATTATTAGATAGAGTCGACTTTGAAAACAAACAATTGGGTCGCCCTATAAACGACGCCATTATTGCTGCCTGCTTACAGCGCTTCAGGCCTATATTGCTGGCCACTACGACAACTGTGCTCGGCTTATTGCCTCTTTACATAAGCGGCGGAGACTTATGGTCTGGGATGGCTATTTCGATTATGTCTGGCTTGTTATTTGGTACGCTGATTACGCTGATTCTGATCCCATGCATGTATAGTCTGTTTTTCAACGTTAGCTACACGGACTATGAATTTGATGATGAGCTATTAACGGCATAGGCCAGAGCTAGTCATATAAGTCGGTTACAGGCAATATTAGGCCCACAACGTCAGAAATTTGACTCCGCGTACTCTGAGCTGCTTAAGTAACAACGAACCTGTAACTAGCAAAAAATCAAACCTGCCGACAGTAAACGTTCAGATCACGCTGAAATCAAACACGGTAAGTTGCTTACCCACGATGTATTGCTGCTCGCCTACTATATCCGCTATGGCCTGAAGATCACGCTGAGCAAATCGAACCTTCTACGTAGCTCGGCTATTAAGAATTTATCCTGCACTGATTTTTGCGGTTCTGTTTTGCGTGCTGGTGGTTGGGCCGTTGCATACCAGCGCACCTTTATCTGAATATTTCACTGCACTAGATACCTATAAATTCCTACTTAAGAATAGTCTTTTGATCTTTGTCTTGGAGCATCACCTTCCGTCAGTGTTTAATACTAGCGGACCTGCGAGCATGGTCAACGCACCGCTTTGGACATTAGTCTTTGAGGTTTATCTATACCTACTTATCGGCCTTCTGGGGGCACTATTTTTGAGAAGTGGTAGCGGCAGCACTCGTTTGTTCAAGGTTCTACTAATGTCACTCTCCTGTGTAGCTCTAGCTTTCTATATCTATAACATTACCACTCAGGGATTTGATAGTAAGTTGCTGGAACACTGTGTGCGCTTTTAAGCTCTGTTTGGAATAGGCGCGTCTTCGTATGTCTTGCGGCGCTTTGTGAAATTGTCGCCGTGGATATTGCTGATACTGATATCCATTCTTGCCATTAGCCTAAAGATGCCCTTTCTGCATAAGACGATTTTCTATCCAATGCTGGCCTATGTATTGTTCTACCTAGCCTATATTCCCAAAGGGCTTCTGTTAAAGTTTAATCACATAGGCGATTATTCATACGGAACTTATATCTTAGCCTACCCGATTCAACAATCGATAGTTCATTGGTATCCAGGTATAGCAACTGCTGAGCTCTTTTTGAGCTCTCTTAGCGCGACCCTAATATTGGCAGCGTTATCGTGGCACTTTATTGAAAGCAAAGCTCTGCGTTTAAAAATGAGTATTTAAGTTTGAGGAATACCAGCTTAATCACACTCAAAATCATCATCGCCAACCGCCTTACATTGAGGAGGAAAACCTTGCTCGCGCCAAAACTCAGGTAATCCAGACAAAATAGCCTTCTCGCGGATTTGTGCTTTCGTAATACCGTCTAGAGTGGAGAGGCCTGCAAAGGAGATACCGTCGGCTGGTACATTGAGCATACTCTCAAAGTCTCTAAACGCCATTAGGATGGTAAACTCATCGGTGGCACTGCTTCTCACAGCATCTCTTGCCGTAATTGACTTTGCGTATCGTTGTTTAAATAATTCAAATCGCTCAGCGTGCTTGAAGTTGGGATCTGTAAACGCCTGAAAAAGTTCCTTAACCATCCAGCGTTGCTCTGGATAACTGGTA
>JBLHMH010000226.1:0-3911 GCA_047621785.1 Polaribacter sp.
TTACCTTGCAGGGCTTCGAATAATCACTTTTGCATGACATCTTTATAAATACTATTTACTGGATTGCTAAAGACCTTTCGAACCTGATCTTCAAATAGCGATAGTGATAGTTTTGGTTTGCTTTCGTCAAATGCTAAATCGTCGTACTTGTTAATAAAGTCCACGGTTCGTTGATAGTGAGGTGAGTCAGTAAACTGGTCTCGCATATTGCGATCAAGCCCTAGATGGTGAAAAAAATTGTAACCTTGAAACATACCATGATGCTTGACCATCCAGTGGTTCGCTTCGCTGATAAATGGTTGCATGATGGCCGCAGCTACATCGGGATGATTAGTGCTTCCGAGAGTGTCACCAATATCATGCAGTAGAGCGCAAACTACGTATTCATCGTCTTCACCAGCGTCAGCTGCGAGTTCTGCCGTTTGTAAGCTATGTTGCAGCCGGTCTACTGGGAAGCCGCCATAATCATTGTCGAGCAACGCCATGTGCGCCAAGATTCGATCGGGCAACTTGCCAACAAAAGCTTTCTGTTCTTGGACGATTATTTGCCAGTCATCTGCTTTACTGTCAGACATTTTGTTAAAGCTTGCTTTCATGGGAGTACCAGGTGATTGTTTTTCAGCCCCTAATTTAACATGCGGTGTATACATATATGTAAATGAAAATTAAGAAATAAATGATTATTGTCCATAAAGTGTTAATGATAGGATCAAGGTTGGGTGGTTTTAGACGTTTTAAAGCTTAAGGGTAATTAGGGTATGGATAGGGCATCTTCGTTATGGCAAATCAAATTGATCAATATATAAAATTCATTTTCGAGGCGCCGACCAATGGCGGGCATAAGATTGTGCATGATGTTTATCGTAAAGGGAGGGGCGCGCCTATTGTCATAATTCAAGAACTGCCTGGCATCGGGCCGCAAACATTACGCTTAGCCGATCTATTAATACGCAGAGGTTTTGAAGTATTCATCCCGCATCTTTTTGGTCCAATCGGTAAGTTAAGCGTTGTAGGCAATACCGCTCGAGTAATGTGCATGCGCAAAGAGTTTTCTCTTTTTTCGACTAATAAAAGCAGTCCAATCGTTGACTGGCTTAAAGCGCTTTGCCGCGATATTACGGCGAACCGCTCCTTTCCTGGGGTAGGTGTTATCGGTATGTGCTTGACCGGAAACTTCGCTTTATCTCTGATTGCAGACGATAGCGTATTGGCCGCAGTAGCCAGTCAGCCGGCACTGCCTTTTCTTAAGCAGGCCTCATTGCATATGAGCGAGCAGGAAATTGAGGACGTTAAGGCAGGCATCGATGCTAGCGCTCCAATCAAAGCATATCGTTTTAAACATGATTGGATGTCGAGCGCAGAAAAGTTCTATTGTATTAGTGACAAACTAAACACAGATGGCAAAACGCGAATTGACTTAAGGACCCTGCGCGGTGAAGGTCATTCGGTGCTAACCTTAGATTTTGTTGATGAAGAAGGGCACCCGACCAAACTAGCATTAGAAGAAATTTTCGATTATTTTGAAGCGCAATTAAGCAAAAAAACCGAGTCAGTCGAAACTGTCAGTTCAAATAATATTGAGACTATTCTAGCGTGTGCTGGAACTTGATTTCCTTGAGATAAATAATGAGAACAAAACCCTTTTGGCGAACTGCCAAGTGTACTCTTGCCTTTGTAGCGTTGATCTTAGTGATTGGCCTACTGACCTGGCTATACCGACCTTTGGCAAGCAACCCTAGTGCGGAGTTTCTAGCGCAGGCTGCGCAATCCTACAATGCTCAGATTATTCGCGATCAGTGGGGCGTACCGCATATCATGGGCGAACGAGATGCGGATGCCAGTTATGGTTTGGCTTATGCACATGCTGAGGATGATTTTGAAACCATCCAAGAAATGGTTGCCACCACCCGTGGCAAACTAGCAAGTTATCGTGGCAAAGATGCGGCGCCTACCGACTATATTGTGTCCTTGATGGATGTATGGGGCACCGTCGAACGTTCCTATTCAAGCTCGGTTCCTGGCGACGTGAAAGCGATTGCAAATGGTTATTCAGCAGGCTTGAATCTATATGCCGCTCAGCATCCGAATCAAACCTGGGCTGGTTTGGCGCCGTTTCGAGCCGAAGATATTATCGCGGGTTTTGTCTTCAAAACGCCGTTTTTTTATGGGCTCGATAAGGTTTTGTTAGAACTGTTTGGTGATCAGCGTCACGCCGAAATTGCCTTAGACCCGGGCTCGACACTTGCTTCATGGCAGGCCCGCCCAAACACTGGGTCTGAACTGGGTTCCAATGCGATCGCGGTTAATGCAGCGCGCTCGGGACAGAAAAAAACGCGTCTTTTAATTAACTCGCATCAGCCAATGACGGGTCCTGTCGCGTGGTATGAAGCACATCTGATGTCGAACCAAGGCTTGAATATTAGCGGTGGCTTATTCCCAGGAACCCCGGTTGTGTTGCATGGGTTCAACCAAAAAATTGCGTGGGCAAATACGGTTAATCACATTGATCTGAGTGATGTGTATTCCTTAACTATAAACCCTGACAATAAAATGCAGTACCGTCTTGATGGCCAGTGGCTCGACTTTGACGTTGAGACAGTGACCATAGAGGTAAAGCTTTTTGGCCCGTTTCGCTACCCTGCTAAGCGCAAGGTATTGCGCAGTAAACATGGTCCAGTGGTTGAAGCACCGCACGGAACTTACGCTTTGCGTTATGCTGGTATCGATGAAATTCGTCAGTTAGAGCAATACTATCGATTGAACCAAGCACAGAATCTGGATCAGTTTTTAGGTGCGATGTCGATTAACGCGCTACCCAGCATCAATTATGTTTACGCCGATTATCAAGACAATATTGCCTTTATCCACAACGCGCAGTACCCACTACGTAACGATGCTTGGGATTGGCAGAAGTACTTACCGGGCGATCGTTCTGACTTGATCTGGCATTCTTATCGTCCCTTTGAATCTATACCCAAAGTGATTAATCCTGAGTCGGGTCTTTTGTTTAATGCTAATAATACGCCGTTCAGTTCAACCGATGGCCAAGACAATTTACGTAAAGCAGACTTTCCGCAATCGATGGGTTTGGCCGACAATCAAACAAACCGTTCGCTGCGTTTGATCGAATTAACTGATGGTCAGAGTTTGATCGACAAAGACAAATTATTAGAACTCAAGTTTGATTTAAGTTACTCAGCAAAATCTGATAATATTGAACTAGTTAATAAGATTTTGGCTTTGGATGTCAGTGATTTACCCGAATTGCAGGAAGCTGTGTTTGAGCTTGCCAAGTGGGACCGGTCGACAGACATTGAAAATCGGCACACGGCATTGGCGATTCTGACTTTGCGCAAGATCTTTCGGTCGAACGACCCTAAGGATCACTCAGTGGATAAATTACGTGAGGCACTGAGTTGGGCCGTCGAATACCTTGAGGAACATCATGGTAGTTTGACTCCGCGTTGGGGCGACCTTAATCGATTGGTGCACGGAGATGTCAATATTGCTGTTGATGGCGGCCCCGATATATTGCGCGCCATTTATTCATTTGGTTTACCAGAAGCTACACCGCCAAACGCGACTCATGGCGACACTTGGATGGCATTAGTTGAATGGGGCGAGAACGGAGTGATGTCTGCTGATGTGGTACATCAGTTTGGCAGCGCAACTAAGGATAAAACGTCTCCTCATTATGCTGACCAGGCCCCGTTATTTGCTGCTAAACAATGGCGCAAGGCCCTCATTGACTTAGACGACATAAAGTCCAATGCTACCCGTACTTATAGCCCTAAGCGAAACTAATAGCCCTAAGCGAGGTATTTAAGGGTAGGGCGCAGAGGCTATGTCGAAATTTCAGCTGTGTTTAACTTGATGCCTCGGCGCCTACAAGAGATAGCGAGCCATTTTTC
>JBLHMH010000227.1:0-3898 GCA_047621785.1 Polaribacter sp.
GTGAACGGTGTTATCAGACTAACGCAGAAATCAGATTAGGAATCTCTATGACTTGAGTACGGCTAAGAAAAACCTGTATAAATACTTCAAGATATCACTCGATAATATCGGATTCGGAGTGTTGTATTACGTGCGATTTCCACAGAGCGTTTGATAAATTGAAGAGCCCAGTTCACGAGTGTGCTTTTTGGTAGAGTGGTTCGGCCTGGAGTTCGCAGGGGATATTCGCCGAAAACGAATGGGTTTCCAATCTAATCAGGGTAGGCACATGGATGAAGTTTCTAAAGACTAGGTGCCCTAGGGGTAGAGCGATGAGGAAGCATTGTGCGCTAAGAAAAAATCATACAGATAAACTACGTTCAGATGGGGCGGCACGAAAAAAATGACGGCTTGAACCTACAAGACATCGAGTGTTAATTGAACGCCCGTTAAGAAAATTCGTGGTCCCTATTGACCCCCAAAGAAAGGTCGATGCAAAAGTTAAAGCGTAGAGTGACATCGCAAAATTTCATTAGTATCCATTTATAAATATACAACCAATTTAACCAACAACGCGATTTTCAAAAGCGAGCTATTCTCAAACAACTAAAAAACAATTAGCTTGTCGACTGGAGAGGCACTGTATTGCTCAAGAACTGGGGTTCTATGCCGAAGCTAGTTTGAGTCTGATAACCGCGCATCCTACTTTGATATGAGTGGTGCTTATACTTATCTAGATGGGGTACAATGATCACCTATCAGCTAAAAGGCAAGTGATACTCCATGACAAAAACTATTTCGTCACCTTATCAGAAAGTAAAAAAGAGCATGCTCGACAAAATAATTTCTGGCGAATTGAAAGTATCTGAGCGCGTGCCATCTGATTCTGCGTTAGCAAAGATATATGGCGTTTCTCGAATTACAGCTAATAAAGCGATGTGTGAACTTGCAGACGAGGGGTATGTAGAGCGTATGACGGGGGTTGGTACGTTTGTTGCAGAAAATCGTTCACATGGCGATTTTCTGCGTGTTACGAATATTGCGGAAGAGGTTAGTGATCGCAGTCATACGTATGACAATGAGATAGTTGAACTTAATCGAGTGGCTGTGACTGAGGAAATTAGTAAAAAGTTACACCTTCCATTGGGCTTCGATGTATTTCATTCCGTTATTGTACACCGAGACCAGGGTACCCCGATTCAACTTGAGGATAGATATGTCAATCCACTGGTTGCGCCTGACTTTATGGAAGCCGACTTTAGTGTAATAACGCCCACTGCCTATTTGATGAATATTTCACCGCCGCACGAAGTGGAGCAAAAGATAGAGGCAGTGATACCTTCAAAAGAAATTAGTAAGCTGCTGTCAATGGGCTCAGGAGAACCCTGTTTACTGGTTAATCGTCGCACCTGGATTCGTGGTGCGGTAGCAACGTATGTGTTTCTATACCACCCAGGGTCAAGGTACGACTTATCAAGTCGATGGACCCCTCAATAAGCAACTTTACAATAACTTCCCCCGGCATTATTTGCTTACTTGAAGCATGCGGTTCAGATCGTTTTGCTATCGAACTAGGTGATAGACTAATTGTGATTCTTGGCTCGTTTGACGAGTAAGCGTATTCTCGCGTTCGCTCAATTATAGAATTTTATTGATTTTAGCCATAACATAGTAAACCACTCGCTCTAATTTCTAGGCCAAAAAACTTTGTCTGAACAGGGGCGGTTACGCTTAGGTTTTACAGTTTAAGCCCCTGGTTTGTTTGCCTTATTTTTTAAATGGGTTGCCTTTTCTCTTACTTTTTGCTTCCATTTGTCACTCCTATTGATTAAGTACATGTTGAGAATCTATCAACTGTCTGCTATTGTCTATACAAGTATAAACATGTAATTTTTTGTTGATTAGAAATCTTAATTTGAGCGAGAATGAAATGAATAAACAGTTTGTAGATAGTATTGATCGATCCAGAATTGAAGCCCCTACCGGCAATACTCTGACAGCTAAACATTGGACTACTGAGGCGCCAATGCGGATGTTGATGAATAATCTGCATCCAGACGTTGCTGAGCGACCAGAAGATTTGGTGGTATATGGTGGTATTGGTAAGGCCGCTCGAAACTGGGAGTGTTACGATAAAATAATTGAATTGCTCAAAGAGCTTGAAATTGATGAGACTTTAATTGTTCAGAGTGGGAAGCCTGTTTTTGTGGCAAAGACCCATGCAGATGCGCCTCGTGTTCTAATTGCAAACTCGAATCTCGTACCGCATTGGGCTACCTGGAAAAAGTTTAATGAACTTGATCGATTGGGTCTAGCTATGTACGGCCAGATGACAGCCGGTTCATGGATATACATTGGTAGCCAAGGGATTGTGCAAGGTACGTATGAAACCTTTGTGGAGATGGGGAGACAGCATTACGATGGCAACCTGAAGGGAAGGTGGATTTTGACTGCTGGTTTGGGCGGTATGGGGGGTGCCCAGCCTTTAGCCGCTACTTTGGCTGGTGCTTGTAGTTTGAATATTGAGTGTCAAGAAAGCCGGATAGACTTTCGGATCCGTACTGGCTATGTTGATAAAAAGGCATTTTCGCTGGACGAAGCAATTAAAATCATCACTGCAGCAATATTGCTAGGCGAGGTGGTTTCAGTTGGCTTGTTAGGCAATGCTGCGGAAATACTACCCGAGATGATTAAGCGCGGAATCCGTCCAGATGCTGTTACTGACCAGACATCGGCTCATGACCCATCACACGGTTATTTACCGATCGGTTGGACAGAACAGGAATGGTTTGAGCAGCAGAAAGATAACAAGGAATACGTTGCTGGCGAAGCTAAAAAGTCGATGGCAATCCACGTGCAAGCGATGCTGGATTTTCAAAAACAAGGCATTCCAACTTTCGACTATGGTAACAATATTCGTCAAATGGCATTAGAGATGGGAGTTGAAGATGCTTTCAATTTTCCTGGTTTCGTGCCCGCATATATTCGGCCCTTGTTCTGCAAAGGCATCGGACCATTTAGGTGGGTGGCGCTGAGTGGCGACCCTGAAGATATTTATAAGACCGATCAAAAAGTAAAAGAATTGATCCCTGATGATAAGCATTTGCATAACTGGCTTGATATGGCTAGGGAGCGTATTCAGTTCCAAGGACTTCCTGCACGTATCTGCTGGGTTGGATTAGGCCAGAGGCACAAGCTTGGAATGGCGTTCAATGAAATGGTTAAAAATGGTGAGCTTAAAGCACCTATTGTGATTGGTCGCGACCATCTTGATTCGGGTTCAGTTGCGAGCCCTAATCGTGAAACTGAAGCGATGAAGGATGGCTCTGATGCTGTTTCTGATTGGCCTTTGTTGAACGCGTTGCTCAATACCGCAAGCGGAGCTACCTGGGTATCCTTGCATCATGGCGGTGGAGTCGGCATGGGCTATTCACAGCACTCTGGAGTTGTTATTGTTGCTGATGGTACAGATGAAGCATCAAAGCGTTTAGAGCGCGTGTTGTGGAATGACCCGGCCTCAGGCGTGTATCGTCATGCCGATGCGGGTTATGAGGATGCTATAGCGTGTGCAAAAGAGAATAATTTAAATATTCCTATGATGGATTGATATTTCGTAAAAGTTAATAATTAGTCAGGGCACTAGAATGGATGTATTTAAATTTCACCAAGGTTCACTTCCTCTATTAGTCAGCATACCTCATTCAGGAGTTTATGTTCCTGAGTCGATACACCAACGCCAGACAAAAATTGGTCATCAATTGATTGACACGGATTGGCATATTCCTGAGCTATATAGCTTTTTAGAGGAGCTAGATTGTTCTGTTATTGAAGCAAATTACTCCAGATATGTCGTCGATCTCAATCGGCCTCCGGATAACTCTTCATTGTATCCTGGCAAAAAAGTGACGGGAATATGTAG
>JBLHMH010000228.1:0-3845 GCA_047621785.1 Polaribacter sp.
CAGAAGAATACACTGTGTACCAGCAAATGATTTTAATAATTTCTAGCTCACCAAAAATAATATTGACCTTGTATTAAAGCGCATCATGCCGCCGCATCAAGCTTCAATCCACCAGCATCATATCTATATTTCAAAGAACTTGAAGGCTGCCATTTAAACTCTAATTTTCGCTTAAGCATAATGCTCTACAGCCTGCAGAAGCTTTACATAAGCTATATATTTGCGCCATTGCATGGCTGCTTAGGCCCAGACCCGAATCACATTGCAATGCCTAATGCTTATTCAACAGTCTGGCTACAGGTGCAAAACTCCGTCGATGGTATGGACTTACTCCAAACTCCAGAAGTGCTTCGAGGTGTTGCTTAGTGCCATACCCACTATTATTTTGCCAGCCATATTGTGGGTATTGCAGTGCATATTCACTCATCAATTGGTCACGGGCAACCTTGGCTATCACCGACGCTGCACTTATGCAGGGCTCGAGACCATCACCACCAATAATCGCTTGTGAAGCTATCCCAAAATCCGGACTTCGGTTGCCATCGACCAGCACTCTATTTGGAACGATAGACAATCCAAACACCGCCCTTTGCATCGCTAACATGGTCGCATGCAATATATTTAATTCATCGATTTCCACAAGACTTGCCAGTCCAAAGGCGAAACACAAAGCCTGTTGCTTAATGCCCTTGGACAAAACCTCTCGACGTTTGGCTGTCAGTTTCTTGGAATCGGTTAAGCCAGGTAGATCGTAGTCTGCCGGCAGTATTACCGCCGCAGTTACCACTGGCCCAGCTAGCGGCCCTCGACCCACCTCATCGACCCCGGCGACTAGTTTCATTTAACAGATACTGATAATTTAGCCTGTTCAAGCATCTGGATTATCGCATCGCAGGCAAGTCCACCTGAATCCTGACTAAGCGCGGGCGCTATCTCAGCAAGCGCCGAGCGCATCGTTTGATAATGTTCTGGCGAGTCTAAAAGACGCTCTACCTCAATAATCAAATTTTCAGCAGTAGCTCTATCTTGAATCAGTTCAGGCACCGCGGGTGGATCTGTTAGGTGATTCGGCATGGAAAAATGCTCCACTGTTACAGTGTGCTTATACAGCGCGATGGTTAACCAAGCCATTTTGTACATGACTACCATTGGTGTAGCAAACAAACCAGCCTCAAGGGCCGCGGTACCTGATGCCAGTATGGCCAAATCTGATACACATAAAACATCTCGCGATCGCCCATCGACCAATTTAAATAGATTAGTATCAATATGTAATTGTTCGACTAAAAATCGGTGAATCTTCTGATTTGCGGTAGGAATAACAAAACGCAGCAACGGTCGTTGTTCAGCTAAAGACTTAGCCGCCTCTAGCATGGCTGGGGCGAGTCGCGTTACTTCGCTCATTCTACTTCCAGGCAATATGGCGATAAGCGTTTGATCAATATCTGCAAGGGACTGCCGAAATTCTGGTTCAACTTTCCAATCCAACACCTCTCGTGCAAGCGGATGGCCGACACATTTTACTGGCATCTCATGTTGTTGATAAAAGCGCTGCTCGAAGGGAAACAATGTCAGCATCAAATTAATTGAACGAGCAATTTTTTTGATTCTACCGCCTCTCCATGCCCAAACCGTTGGGCTGACATAGTGAACCGTGGGGATATTCTGCGCTTTAAGTTTGCGTTCTAAGCCGAGATTAAAGTCAGGCACGTCTATACCAATAAACACATCGGGCGGATCAGCAACAAAGTGTTTGTAGAGCAGTCTTCTTATTCTTATTATTTCTGGTAAGGCCGTGAACAGGCCTTCTAGCCCCATGATGCTAATTTTTTCCATTTCAGCAAGACTTGTCGCACCCTGCTCTTGCATCAGTGGCCCGCATAGTCCGACAAACACCGAGTTGGGATAGCGGCTCTTAATTGCTTTGATTAACTCACTACCAAGATAATCTCCTGATTTTTCGCCAGCGACTATTGCTACTTTCATATTAGCTGCATTTGTGTATCTACTTTTGGACTGAAGCTACAAAGCGTTTGGCTACCGATATTAGTAGCACAAACCCTATAACCTGCTTCTGCGCGAGGCTTTTATCTAATAACACCACGTTTCGAGGAACGTATAAATTCGACCAAGACTGCAACGTGATTGGTTTTCCATTCTCGAGACTCAATTTCTTCAAGTGCGCGCGACATTGTGTGTCCTGAACGGTAAATAATCTTATACGCCCGCTTGAGTTCAGTGATTTCATCCTTCTCAAATCCGCGACCACGTAAACCTTTAACGTTAATCCCGTGAGTAATAGCTTTATTACCCGCGACTAAAGTGTAAGGTGGCACATCCTGAATGCAAAAGGTATTAACCCCACAAAAGCTGTGCTCGCCAATTCGACAAAACTGGTGCACTAATGTATAACCAGCAAGCCCTACGTGATCACCGACTCGAACATGGCCTGCTAAACTGGCGTTATTTGAAAACAATAGGTTGGAGCCTAATCGGCAATCATGCGCAATGTGAACATAGGCCATAAAAAGATTATTGCTCCCAATGCTAGTAATGCCTTCATCAATGATGGTGCCACGATTTACCGTAATGTTTTCACGAAATACATTATTATCACCAATCACGGTTTGTGTAGGTTCACCCTTATAGGAAATTGATTGAGGCTCGCCTCCAATTGCTGTGAATGGAAAAATCTGATTCGACTCTCCCAAGCTTGTGTGTCCTTCTATCACAACATGAGCGCTTAGCCGATTGCCATCGCCAATCTGCACATTCGGACCAATCACCGTATACGGCCCAATATCTACATTGACGCCTATCTCTGCGCCTTTCTCTATAACTGCGGTAGGGTGAATTTTAACGCTCATTGTTTTGTTCCTCAGTAAATTTAAGGCTGTCAAACTAAATGGTCATAAACAGCGGTTCCAAGCCTTCCTTGAGCAATGTTGAATGCAGTGAAACTTACAAATCTTTAAATGTGAACATTAATTCGGCAGTAGCAGCAATCGCACCATCAACCTTCGCAACACCCTTGCACTTCCACATATTTTTTATCTTACGAACCAGTTCTACTTCAAATATTAACTGGTCCCCTGGCTCAACTGGCCGCTTAAAACGCGCCTTGTCGATGCCTGTAAAATAATAGACTCGATTGGTCGTATCAATGTCATCACGGCCGACACTGGCTAAAATAGCACAGGCCTGAGCCAGGGCTTCGACGATCAATACACCTGGCATGACTGGGCGGCTCGGAAAATGACCTTCAAAGAATGGTTCGTTATAAGTAACGTTTTTCAGGGCCACCAGAGTTTCTCCAGCGGTTGCCTCCAAAACTTTATCTACAAGTAAAAACGGATAACGATGCGGAAGATAGTTTTTAATTTGGTGTATATCGAGCGAATTCACAATTAGTTCCTAAAATGATTAATATCCATTGGATTACCCCACTCCTATTGCCGCTATAAATTCAAACACTGGTTGCTTAATAAGGTGATTATCAACCACAGGAAATGAAGATAAAATCTGGCAGGAGTAGTTCGGCCTAAATAGTTGAATTGATAATAAAACTATTTAGGTCAATCTTGCCACTACTAATTTACTTTTCAGAAAGTCGCTTCAATATCTGTTGAGTAATATCGATTTTTGGACTTGCGTATAAAACACCACTTCGAAGTATCAAATCGTAGGATTGTTCATCGGCAAACGCCAATACTTCTTGCTCAACCATACTTTGAAGATTTCGCACCACTTCATTCTGACGAACTTGAGCTAAGCGCTTAGTATCTTCGTCTAACAATTGCAGCTCACGCAATTTACTTTGATACTCCAATTGTTTGATTTGCAAA
>JBLHMH010000229.1:0-3777 GCA_047621785.1 Polaribacter sp.
GGACTAACCTTGGTTTCAGGAGACATGCCGACCGATGTAGTGTTGATCACACAATCAAGGTGTTTAGCTCTTTCAATTAAACCATTTTCATCAACAATATTAACCGTCACCTGGTCATTCAAAGTTAAAATATTCTGCTTAAGTGCTTCCGCATGCTCGACTGTCCGATTGACAATAGATACTGTCTTAGCTTCTCCCTCGGCAAGTACTGCGCCCACCGCTTGAGCACTACCGCCAGCTCCTATGATGGCAAATTCATTGCCTTCAATGCTGACATCGTTTTGGCGTAAAGAATAGGCGAATCCCAGTAAGTCGGTATTGTAGCCAGTTAATTTATTGCCTGTGCGATTAATGCAATTGACGGCATTGATTAACTTAGCCTTACTATCAACTTCATCGAGCAGTGGGATAACTGTAGTTTTGTGCGGGACCGTAACATTTACACCATCAAAGCCACCGACCTTAAACCCCGTGAAGAAGCTTTTAAGACGTTCTTCAGGCAATTCCACCGTTCGATACGATGCGTCGTCAATTTCCAGTTGACGATAGATTGCCTTGTGCAATGCTGGACTTAGACTGTGCCCTAGCGGCTCCCCAAGTAACGCGAATCGTTTCAATTTAATGCCTATTCCCATTAATGAACATATGTTTAACTACCATTTGAATTACCCGTTTTTAGGCCAACCTACAGCAATTTAGCTATGCAGCTGTTACCAGTCTTCTTGATCGTATCGCATTTGCGAGGCTACGGCAAAGTTCCTCTGTCTCAGCCCAACCAATACAGCCATCGGTTATGCTTTGACCATAGGTTAATTGCTGCCCTTGCACCACTTTCTGGCTGCCCTCCACAAGATGTGATTCAATCATAACTCCAAACACACGGCTCTCGCCCATTATAAGTTGATTACAAACGTCAGCACAGGCTTCACGCTGCCTGCTTGGTGTTTTAAAACTATTTGCATGACTAAAATCAATCATAATATTTGGCTTAATATTTGCCTTTTCAATCAATTTAGAGGACTGCTCTACATGCTCCGCAGAAAAGTTAGGTTGGTTATTACCGCCTCGTAAAATAATATGACAAAATTCATTGCCAGTACTATTAAAGATAGCAGTTCGCCCTTGTTTAGTAACAGATAAGAAATGATGCGGGTTACTGGCGGCTCCAATTGCATCAACGGCAATTTTAAGATTGCCGTTGGTACCATTTTTAAAACCCACTGGACAAGACAACCCAGACGCGAGCTCTCGATGACATTGACTCTCGGTAGTACGGGCGCCAATCGCACCCCAAGCCACCACATCACCGGTGTATTGAGGCGTAATCAAATCCAAGTACTCGCAGCCTGCAGGCACACCTAATTCGTTTATCGATAATAATAATTGCCGAGCTATACCCAAACCCTTGTTAACCTTATAACTACTATCAAGATCTGGGTCATTAATCAGACCTTTCCAACCGACAGTGGTTCGTGGTTTTTCGAAATACACCCGCATAATTAACACCAGATCACTGGCTAACTCAGCCTTAAGCCCCGCCAATTTAGTAGCGTATTCGAGGGCCGATTGTGGGTCATGAATCGAACACGGCCCCACCACAACGATTAGGCGATCATCTGCACCTGACATAACTTCTTGTATTTCACTGCGCCCATCTGCTGTGCATTTTGCTGCTTGGTCGGTTAGTGGGAACTGTTCGTGAATTTGCGCGGGAGATACCAATTCCTTGGTCGCCGCAATACGGATATCATCGGTTTGTTTCATATTGACTATTCAGCTTACTTCTACAATCATTGAAAATATTTTATATTAGAATGTAAATATAACACATGCGGCTGCAATAACGAGCCCTGCGCGAACAGACCACAAACAAGCAGGTCGTCGCATCGACATTTCATTTTTTGACATACTACTGCCATCTAGGTGAAACATACTATCAAACTCAAAGAATGACCCAGAAAAATACATTGAACCTGTACCTAAACCCAGAACTAAGCTTGTTGTCCTTTAATCAGCGAGTGTTACATATGGCTCTTGATCCAAATACACCGCTACTTGAACGACTGAAATTTTTGTGCATTTTTTCGTCAAATCTAGACGAGTACTTTGAGATTAGAGTGTCGGGCTTAAAAGCCAAAGCACAGAGTAATCTATCTGCTGAGGGCATAGATGGTCTTACTCCAAACCTGGCATTAGATCAAATAAGTGCACAAACCCATAAATTAGTGGATCTGCAGTACCAGACCTTGAACGATTCAATTCTGCCAGCTTTAAAAGAACATGGAATCGACTTTGTGCCAAGGACTCGTTGGTCACCAGAACAAGAAAAATGGCTAAAACAATATTTTAAAAGGGAGGTTTTACCCATCCTGACGCCGATTCGACTTGATCCAGCACACCCTTTCCCACTGACCATAAATAAGGGTTTGGGTATTGTAGTAGACCTTTATGATCCTGAGCGGGATGATGCACACAATATTGCCGTAGTACCTGCGCCTAGAGCATTGCCACGCTTCATAAAACTACCCTCCATATTAGGCGAGAGCGAATACGAGTACGTCTACCTTTCATCGATCATTCACGCCAATATTTCGAGTCTGTTCAGCAACGTAGAGGTACTCGGCTGTTATCAATTTAGGATCACTCGCAATAGTGATCTATACGTCGACTTAGAAGAAGTTGAGGATCTCGCTCGAACCCTAGAAGGAGAACTTCCATCAAGACTCTACGGCAAAGCCGTTCGTTTAGAGATTTCGTATAAATGTCCAAAAAACATTATCCGATTTTTAAAGGAACGCTTTCAGCTAGACGATCGGTTTATATATCAGGTCAATGGTCCTGTGAATTTGAATCGGTTGATAGGCCTATCCGATCTAGTCAATCGACCGCAAATTAAATACGCTAATTTCACTCCCTCAATCCCAACTCTTATTGGCCAATACGCGAGCGTATTTGAGGCAATGAAGTCTGGGGACGTTCTACTGCACCACCCGTTTCAATCATTCTCACCAGTCGTGGACCTGCTAAAGCAAGCTGCTAACGATCCTGATGTTTTGGTTATAAAACAGACTCTATACCGTACTGGTTCGGACTCTATCGTCATTCAATATCTTTGTGATGCTGCCCGGGCGGGTAAAGAAGTAACGGTCATAGTCGAACTGATGGCGCGCTTTGATGAACAGAACAATTTAGCGACGGCGCAAAGACTACAAGAATCGGGGGCGCACGTAGTTTACGGCATGGTCGGGCAAAAAACACATGCCAAAATATTGATGATTGTACGCAGAGAGTTTGGCAAACTGCGTCGCTACGCACACCTCGGAACCGGCAATTACCACCAAGGTAACACGCGCGTATACACTGACTATGGCTTGCTAACCTGCGACAAAGCAATTACCCACGACGTACATGAAATATTTATGCAACTGACCTCTCAAGGTCCTAACCCAGAATTACAAAAACTACATCAATCGCCCTTTGGGATTAGCGCCATGTTGCTGTATTGCCTACAACGCGAGGCAGACAATGCATCAGCAGGGAAACCTAGTCGGGTAGTTATAAAAGTGAATGGTCTGTCTAGCCAGGTAATGATCGACGCACTATATAAAGCGTCCCAAGCAGGCGTGAAAATTGATTTAATCGTCAGAGGAATCTGTTGTTTACGCCCTGGGATAAAAGGCATCTCAGAGAATATCCAAGTACGCTCAGTGATCGGACGATTTCTAGAGCATGGCCGAATTTTCTATTTTGTTAACAATGGTGATCCGCAAGTCTTCA
>JBLHMH010000230.1:0-3542 GCA_047621785.1 Polaribacter sp.
AACAGACCGTGTTAAGTGACAAACTCTTACTTCCAAATTCCGAAAATGCACTGCCAGGACGAGCGCAGGCTATTCAACTAGAAAATCGCCATTTTGTTACGGGGAGGCCTTTAATGGCACCTTACCCTGAATTGGGTGAAGATTATCAGCGTGTTGTTTTTGGCCTAGGGTGTTTTTGGGGCGCAGAGCGCATATTTTGGAATACCGAAGGCGTTTACACCACTGCAGTCGGTTACATTGCTGGATTGACGCCCAATCCGAGTTATGAAGAAGTATGCACAGGACGCACTGGACATAATGAGGTTGTTAAAGTCATTTTTAGGACCAGTGACATTTCTTTTAATGAGCTATTGGGCGTTTTTTTTGAATCACATAATCCTACGCAAGGCATGCGCCAAGGTAATGATCAAGGCACCCAGTATCGGTCTGGTATCTATTGTTCAACGCAATCAGATGTTGAGTTAGCCAAGGCTGCTCTGGCAAAATACCAAACGGCCTTAGATGCCGCAAATCATCCTAAAATAACCACTGAAGTAAAACTGGCTGGCGACTTTTATTATGCTGAGCAATATCACCAACAGTATTTAGCTAAAAATCCAAACGGCTATTGTGGAATAGGCGGTACGGGTGTTACTTGTGCTATCTAGTGGATATAGCAGGCCGATTCATTATTGAAATTTGGCAGTGAATCGACATTAATCAGTGGTAATGGTCCAAAGCTGGGATGTTTTTGTATCGCTTCTGAAATTTTCTGAGTTCCGATGCTTAAGCATAAAATTATTTCACTGCAAATCTTGGATGGCTGCTAAGCGGCACTGATAGCTTGAATTGGTGTTAGAATTAGGCGTATCTATGAGTGATCTAAGATCCTACAATTCGCCTGAAGATATAAAGAGGTATTTAGCCTTTAGCTTTTGTGTTGCTCTGCGTGACAGATTTAAGCTTAAGTAAGTGTGCCGCCGCAACTCGATCCAGAGCCGGCAGTGCAACCAAAACAGTGACGATTAGTAGCTATTGACTTTCCTTCCAGCTGATCAATCTCTAAGTCCCAGAGATATTGCGGTTGACCACCCCCAATTGGAATATCTAACATTTGATTGAAGTCGCAATCATAAACTTGGCCTAGCCAGTCTAAGTTGATTAGATGGCGGCACATGAGGGAGTCTATGGTGTGTTCGTTGAAATTGCTAACCAGCAAGTGTTGATAATCTTCCATTTCACCATCGCGCTTCAAAGCATGCGCAAAACGATTGATAGGAATGTTAGTGATTGCCAGTAAGCTACTAAACTCGATGCCAAAATTATCCATCAACATCTGTCGATAATCTTGTTCCAGGCCTACTTGTTCGGGCGGAAGAAAGGCACCAACCGGGTTATATACTAAGTCCAGAGACATCAACTCGCCTTGCCCATTGGTTTTTCCATAACCAAGCGAATTCAATAGCTGTAGCCCAGCGATACTCTTATCAAACACACCTTTGCCACGTTGGGCATCGACGTTATCTTGTGTATAACAGGGGAGTGAGCAAACCAAGCGAATTTTTCGTTGAGCATACCAAACTGCTAAGTCTTCTTGACCTGGTTCAAACAAAACGGTGATATTGCAACGCGACGTTATCTCAATTCCAAGTGCTATCAGACGATCGCAAAACTTCCTAAAATCGGGGCAAAGTTCAGGTGCGCCTCCGGTTAAGTCAACGCGTTTAATATGGGTATTTTCAGCCCACAACAGAATTTTCTCCATGACCTCCCAAGTCATGATTTCGGTGCGCTTAGGCCCCGCGTCAACATGGCAGTGATGACAAGCCAAATTACATAATTTGCCAAGGTTAATTTGTAGTTCGGACGGCTTTTCACGATGTAGAGTTCGAGAGTTTTTAGCCAGCAATTCATGAAAATGAGGTCCGCAATCAGGCACCAATAATTCACTAGCAAGTTCAACATCACGCTCGACATTGAAAGAATCACTTACTTCAACAGCAATTGGAAATGGTTCAAGTTGGGCAATTTTATTCATTTTGGATATTGGTTTAGGATGAGCAAGTATGTGTTTAATTCAAAGACCGTTGTCGGCAACTATATCATGCAGTTTAATCAACAAATCATCTATACAATCAATCGACGTACAATCAATCAAAGACCTTTTCGACTAGAGTTGTAGGTATAAGAATAGCCTTTAGCGTTGTAAAAAAGGCCTCAAGTGTGCTAAGGATAGCCCCGAGTTTAGGAAAAAAGACCAAATACAGTTGAGCTATGCTGTATTGAAGCGTTTGATCGATATCCCGGAATGATCTCAGCTTGACTTGAAATACCCACCATTACTGTGTTTGGGAATATCTCCGCGAATAACCGTAAGTCTCGATTGTGATCTTGGTAGAAATCCGTCCCTCGATTAATGTTACTGAACATCAATGCATAGCCCGGTTGTCCTGAGAAGTTTCGTTTCGCTTCGAGCAAGCGCAGTCGCATCTGCTGTTCTGCATATTGAGGATCACGGATCGCCCAAAGGATTCTACGCCCAGCCTTGATAGGCTCTGAGAGCATTAACCGCTTTGTGGCTTTGTCGATTGATACCACATGTAGTAATTGGTGGTGACCCGAATCAATAGAGTCAGGGTCTGACGTTTCAGCGACCAATGCCACAATGCTCAAGCCTAGATCCGGTTCACAGTTCTGTAGCTGCGCAGGCAACCATTCGTTCAGAGAATCAAGCGCTGGGCGTTGATCTAGTTCAATTAACTCATGTGCGTCAGACCGATTGATTTGCAGAAGCGGCGATAATGGGCGGGCACTTTCGCACTTAGCCAAGTAGGGTTGGCCGCTGCCAGCGAAGACGTTATGGCAATACTCACGCTCGACGATTCTTCCTCCTTGCCAAAGTGAATATGGACCCTCACCGAATTCGTCACTGGCAATCGCTCCAAACTGTTTTATATTTGCTGATTGAATAGCGATTTTTCCGGCATTGGGAGAGCTAAGGCTGAGACATAATTCGCTTGTTCGGCCTCCTTGTTCGGCGCTTAACAGTGGGCTAAGAGCGGCTTCATGTGAAAATGCCATGGCAACAGCGCCTTCCTTATCAGTGCTGCTATCTTGCTCGGTAAAAACACTCAGCGCACAACAGCCTGTAACATTAAGCGTGCCAGATACTTTTACGGCTGCCCTGATTGCTGTCTGCGGATACAGTGCATAGCCTGTTGTTAGAAACAATAAGACACCACCGATTGGCCGGTCTGGTATTTTTTTGATCGCCGCCTGCACCGCTCTTTTTGCGTGCTCCTCGCTAGCGAAAGCTCCAAAACTAGACCCTGATGCGATTTGTTTGTGTGGTGGGGTTTGCGAGCTCAATTTTACACCCTGGATTGACTGGAGCTTACAGATACGAAAGCGACAGAAGCCATCGAACAGAATAAAAATGAACTAATCATCGATCAGTTTCTGTTTGAATTCGCAAAGGTCGCTAATGATGCATGATCCACAGCGCGGCTTGCGAGCGATACACGTATACCGACCGTGCAAAATTAACCAGTGGTGAGCGTCTA